>DAOKZK010000029.1:0-30897 GCA_035325645.1 Candidatus Macondimonas sp.
TGCGGGAGACGCCGCAGACTCCGCGGGAGAGGCTGCGCACCTCGCTGATGACGCGCCATGCGGACGGGCATCACTCGCTCCGCCAGTCATCGCCGGGCATGATCCGCCGCATGAACGCATCGAACATCGGCACGGTGAAGGCCGTGTCGCCGTGGCTCGGGCTCCAGATCATGCCCTTGGCGATGAGCTGGTTGCGGATCGGGCCCAGCGAGGTCACCTTCTTTTGCAGCATGTCGGCAACGTCGCCGGAGCGATGCGGACCGGGGCCGAGCGCCGCCATGGCGCGCAGATAGCGCTTTTGGCTCGGCGTCAGGCGATCGAAGCGGACGCGGAAAAAGCTCTCGTCGAGCGCCGCGATCACCTCGCGGGTCGCCGTTTGCACATCCTCCGGACGGATGGGCGAGCCGGGTGCGATGTCCCAGACGTGCTTGCCCCACTCCTGCAGGAAGTAGGGATAGCCTTGGGTTTCCTGTACCAGCAGATCGAGCGCCGCAGGATCGAATGCGACGCCCAGGTCCGCGGCTGGCTTGGCGAGCGCGGCGCGGGCAGCGTCGGGCGGCAGCGGCCCGATATAGGGAAAATCGAACAATCGCTCGGCATAGGACTTGGCCCGACCCATGCGGCCGGGAAGCTGCGGCAGGCCGGCACCCACCAGCATGACCGGCAGTTGCCGCTGCGCGGTCCGGTGGAGCGCCGTGGTCAGGGCAGCCAACTGTTCTTCCTCGACGTATTGCAGCTCGTCCACGAGCAGAATCAGGGCAGTGCCGGCTTGCCGCGCCGCAAGCCCCACCGCTTCGAGCAGCGCCTGCAGGTCGTATTCCAGATCGCCGTTGTCGGCAAGGCCCGGCTCGGGATCGAAGTCCAGCCCGACTTCGATGTCCTCGTACTTGACCTTGAGCGCCTTGACGAATCCGGCCAGCGCCCGCAAGGCACGGTGCGCCAGATCTCTCGCCTGATCGGATCGCGACAGTCTCAGCAGCGCTTGGCGCAGTTGCGGCGCGAGCATGGCGGGCAGGGAACGCCCCTCCGGCGCTTCGATGCGCACCGTGTGCATGCCCGCCGCTTCGGCATCGGTCCGGAGCCGATCCAGGAGCACGGTTTTGCCCACTCCCCGCAGGCCCACCATCAGCACGCTCTTGGCATGACGGCCCAGCCGCACGCGCTCGGTGGCGATGCGCATGGCGTCGCGCAGCGCATCGCGGCCGGCCAGCTCCGGCGGCGGCGCACCGGCGCCCGGGGCGTAGGGGTTAGTGATCGGGTCCATATGGTGATTATAGGGTCGTTACGGACTTTATCCGCAAAATATAAATTCGGTAAATTCGCTCAAATCGCTTGGCACGGGCTCGCCTTCCCGACGACGAAAAATGTCCGGTTGCTGTCCGAAGCGGCTCTCGGGCGCCCCGTCGATAGCCCTTGCCTAACGCGGCACGAACACGCGGACGCCGCCGTCGTCGAGGCAGGCGAAGGGATGGCGATAGAGCCAGCCCAGCCGCTCGGCGGTGAGCAGCTCGGCCGAAGGTCCCCACTGGGCGGCGCCGTCGGGGCCGAGCAGGAGCACGTGCTCGCAATAGCGCGCGGCGAGATTGGGGTCATGCAGGCTGACGAGTGCGGTCTTGCCGGCCTCGCGGGTCAGACGCGCCAGGTGATCCATGATCAGGATCTGGTGGTGCCAGTCCAGATGATTGACGGGTTCGTCGAGCAGCATCACCGGCGGGTCCTGAGCCAGCAAGGTCGCCAGCGCGACCCGCCGCCGCTCCCCGCCGGAGAGTGCCTCCAGCGGTCGCCTGGCGAGATCGCGGAGCTGCATCACGTCCAGCGCGTCCGTGATCGCCTGCCGGTCGGCGCCGGACAGATTGCGCCACATCGGCTGATGGGCGAAGCGCCCGGCGGCGACGGTTTCCTCGACCGTGGCGGGGAAGGTCGCGATGTCGTCCTGAAACAGCAGCCCCAAGCGCTGCGCCCGCGCCCGCGACGACCAGGCGCCGACGGCGCGCCCGGCGAGCAGAACCGTGCCGCTGCGCGGCGCGCGCAGGCCGGTCAGGGTATGCAGCAGGGTGGTCTTGCCGCTGCCGTTGGCCCCGAGGATCGCGACCATCTGCCCGCCCGGCAGCGCGAAATCGAACGGCGCGCCCGGCCCACGTCCCGGCACGTCGAGCACCAGTTGCCGGGCGGCGAGCAGGGGCGTCACGTACCGCGCCGGTTCAGCAGATAGAGAAAGACCGGCACGCCGAGCAGCGCCGTGACGACGCCGACCGGCAGGGCGCGCGGCGCCAGCAGCGTGCGCGCGAGGGTGTCGGCGAGCACCAGCAAGCCCCCGCCGGCGAGCGCGGCGGCAGGGATCAGCAGGCGCTGGTCGTTGCCGATCGCGAGGCGCACGAGGTGCGGCACGATGAGGCCGACGAAGCCCACGCTGCCGGCCACGGTCACGGCCAGCGCCGTGGCCAGCGCGGCCAGCACATGCACGACGGGCTGCAGTTGCGCCACCGGCACACCGAGGGCTTGCGCCTCGAGGCTGCCGCGCGCCATGACGTTCAGGCTGCGTCCCAGCGGCCAGGCGAGACAGGCCAGCATCGCCAAGGCCGCCAGCGCCCCCCACGGCGCCTGCGTCACGCCGCCGAGATCGCCCATGAGCCAGAACAGCATGCCCGGCAGCCGGTCCGGATCGGCCACCGCCAGCAGGAAGCTGATCAAAGCGCCCCAGCCGGCGGCGAGCCCGACACCGCTGAGCAGCAGCCGCGCGGGGTTCCAGCCGCCACCCCGGCGCGCCAGACCGAAGACCAGGGCAATCGAGCCGAGCGCACCGATGAACGCCGGCAGGGCCACCTGCGCCGTACCAAGTCCCGCCATCAGGCCCAGCAACGCCGCCACCGCGGCACCACCGGAAACCCCGAGCACATAAGGATCGGCCAGCGGATTGCGCAGCATCACCTGCATCAGCGCGCCGGCCACCGCCAGCAGTCCCCCGACCGCGAAGGCCGCGAGCGCGCGCGGCAGCCGCACCGTCCAGACGATCTGACGGGCGAGCGCGTCGCCCTGCCCCGCCAGCGCCAGCACGACGCGCTGCGGGGAAAGCGCCAGCGCGCCCGTCGTGAGCGCAAGCACGCCGGCCGCCAGGGCGGCGCCGGTGAGCACGATCAGGATGACGACGGCGCGGGGCATGGCTGGCTATGATAAAAGCATCGGGCGCCGACAGCAGGCGCTCACGCCCCACACCGAAAGGACGCCCCCATGACCATGAGCCCGCAGCTGGAAACCGCCATCGCCGCCGCCCGCGCCGCCGAGGCCATCATCCGCCGCTATTACGAAGGGGATTTCGCGGTTCAACTCAAGGCCGACCAGACACCTGTGACAGCCGCCGATGTGGAAAGCGAAGAGGCCATCCGCCTCATCATCCAGGAACGCTTCCCGGATCATGGGTTTTATGGCGAGGAAGGTGGCATGGAAAACGCCGACGCCGAGTGGGTGTGGCTCATCGATCCCATCGACGGGACCAAGAGCTTCGTGCGCCGCTATCCGTTCTTCTCCACCCAGATCGCGCTCATGCACCGCGGCGAACTGGTGCTGGGCGTGTCCAACGCGCCCCTGTTCGGCGAAATGGCCTGGGCCGAGCGCGGCCACGGCGCCTTTCTCAACGGCGAGCGCATCCAGGTCAGCGACATCACTTTGCTCGAGGCCGCCACGCTGTCGCTGGGCAACATCAAGACCCTGGCCGCCTCGCACGGTTGGGCGGGGCTCGGCCGACTAGTGCAGGCGGTGAACCGCACGCGCGGTTATGGGGATTTCTACCACTACCACCTCCTGGCGGCGGGCAAGATCGATGTCGTGATCGAATCGGATCTCAACATCCTCGACATCGCGGCGCTCACCGTCATCGTCCGCGAGGCGGGCGGCGATGTGACCCAGCTCGACGGCGGCCCCGTCGGCCTCAAGACCACTTCGCTGCTGGCCACCAACGGCCGGCTGCGCCACGCGGTCAACGCACTGCTTCAGTCCTGAGTCAGGGGCACAGGCTGCTCGCCCCGGCGCAGCGTGAGGACGGGCCAGCCGCGCCGGCGCGCCTGCTCCTGCAGCACAGGATCCGGATCGACCGCGACGGGATGATCGACCTCGGCCAATAGCGGCAGGTCGTTGTGGGAATCGCTGTAGAACCACGTCGGGGCCGGCCGCTCGCCCGCCAGCCACTCGGCCAGCCGCGTCACCTTGCCCTCGCGATAGCACGGCACGCCCGCCACCCGGCCGGTGTAGACGCCGCCCTGTTCCTCCGGCTCGGTGGCGATCAGCGCATCGACGCCGAACAGCCGGGCGATCGGTTCGGTGACGAAGCGGTTGGTAGCCGTGATGATCGCCGTGCGGTGTCCCTGCCGGCGGTGATGCTCGACCAGCGCCCGCGCGGCCGGCAGCACGATGGGGTCGATGGCCTCGGCCATGAAGCGCGCGCGCCAGCTTTCGAGCCGCTCGCGCGGATGCTCGGCCAGCGGCCGGAGCGCAAAGGCGAGGAACTCGAAGATGTCGAGCGTGCCCGCCCGATAGGCGTCATAGAAGCGCTGGTTCTCGGCGCGGTAATGCGCGGCGTCCACCACGCCGAGTCCGACCAGATAGTCGCCCCAGAGGTGATCGCTGTCGCCTGCCAGAAGCGTGTTGTCCAGATCGAAAAGAGCCAAGCTCACGCGCCGCGATCCCCCGTGTCGATGTGCGCCGAAGCATACCCACTCGCGCCGGGCGGGTCGAGGCACGCTTCAAACCCGGCGGATTTTCTGCTATCTAATCATCCAATTGAATTGCGGAGTCCCGCTGTGATCGACGTCGACGGCTTTCGCCCCAATGTGGGAATCATGCTGGCCAATGCCCGGCATGAACTCCTGTGGGCGCGCCGCGTCGGCCAGAACGCGTGGCAGTTCCCGCAAGGCGGCATCGACCCGGGCGAGAGCGCCGAAGAGGCCCTGTTCCGCGAACTCTACGAGGAAATCGGTCTCGGCGAGGCCGACGTGGAAATCCTGGGTTGCACGCGCGGCTGGCTGCGCTACTACCTACCCAAGCGCTTCATCCGCCGCAATGCCTGGCCCCGCTGCATCGGCCAGAAGCAGGTCTGGTTCCTGCTGCGGCTCACCGCGCCGGAGGATCGCGTCCGTCTGGATCTCGGCCCCAAGCCGGAATTCGACCACTGGCGCTGGGTGCCCTACTGGCATCCGGTCAACGAGGTCGTGTTCTTCAAGCGGCGCGTCTATCGCCGGGCGCTGCAGGAACTCGAGCCCCTGCTGCCGCGACCGGTCCCGTCGCGGGCTCACCCGCCCCTGCACCAGAACTCCGTCTGACGCTCAAGACCACGGCCATTTTCACGATATTAGGAATGACAGGGCGGCGCCGCTGCCTCGCCCCGATTCCGACATGTCGAGGACATCCGGCCCATGGCCATCAGCGCACTGACCCCATCCCGCCTTTCAGGCTTGACGCGCCGTCTGGTGCAGGCCGGCCTGCTGACCGATGATGCCGCCCTGCGTGCCCAGGAAGAATCCACCGCCAGCCGACAGCCGCTGGTGGCTCACCTCTATGAGCACAAGCTGGTCGGCGAGCGTGAACTGGCGCGGATGGTGGCGGAGGAATTCGGCGCCCCACTGATCGATCTGAATGCGATCGAACCACGCACCATGCCGGTCCGGATCGTGGATGAAAAATTGCTGCGCCGCCATCAGGTGCTGCCGATCTACCAGCGCGGCCCGCGGCTCTACGTCGCCACCAGCGATCCCACCAACCAGCAAGCCCTGGACGACATCGGCTTTGCCACTCGGCAGCAGGTCGTCGCCATCATCGCCGAGCACACCCAGTTGCTCGACATCCTGGACAAAACACTGGACGCCTACGACACGCGGCTCAGCGCGCTGGCCGATGCCGATCTCGAGAAACTCGAGGTGGGCGGCGCGGATGCCGACGCTGGTGGCCGCGGCAATGAGCCCGACGTGGATGATGCGCCGGTGGTGCGTTTCATCAACAAGATCCTGCTCGACGCCGTGAACAAGGGCGCCTCGGATATCCACTTCGAACCCTACGAGCAGTTCTACCGCATCCGGCGCCGGCAGGACGGCATCCTGCACGACATCAACCGGCCGCCGGTAACGCTGGGAATGCGTCTGGCGGCGCGCCTGAAGGTCATGGCGCGCCTGGACATCGCCGAGCGACGCATCCCGCAGGATGGTCGCATCAAGCTCAAGCTGTCCAAGCAGCGCGCCATCGACTTTCGCGTCAGCACCTGCCCGACCCTGTGGGGCGAGAAGATCGTGCTGCGTCTGCTCGATGCAACCAGCGCCCAGATCGGTATCGACGCTCTGGGCTTCGAGCCGAACCAGAAAGAGGTCTATCTCAAGACCCTCGCCAAGCCGCAGGGCATGATCCTCGTGACCGGCCCCACCGGCAGCGGCAAGACCGTCACGCTGTATACCGGTCTCAACATCCTAAACACGACCGATCGCAACATCTCGACCGCCGAGGACCCGGTCGAAATCAACCTGGCAGGCATCAACCAGGTCAACGTCAACCCGCGCATCGGGCTGGACTTCGCCAACGCCTTGCGCGCCTTCCTGCGCCAGGACCCGGACGTGATCATGGTGGGGGAAATCCGCGACCTCGAAACGGCCGAAATCGCCATCAAGGCGGCGCAGACCGGCCACATGGTGCTCTCGACGCTGCACACCAACGACGCGCCCCAGAGCCTCGAACGCCTGGTCAACATGGGCGTCGCGCCGTTCAACATCGCCTCGTCCGTGCACCTCATCATCGCCCAACGTCTGGCCCGCCGACTGTGCCGCAATTGCCGCACCCGTATCGACGTGCCGCGCGACGCCCTGCTGCAGGCAGGATTCCAACCCGACGAGATCGACGAGCGCCTTGTCATCTATGGGCCTAAAGGTTGCGATCAATGCACCGATGGTTACAAGGGGCGGGTCGGCATCTACCAGGTTCTGCCCGTGTCGCCGGCCATCGGCCGCATCATCATGGACGGCGGCAATTCGCTCGACATCGCGCGGCAGGCCGACGAAGAAGGCGTCATCGATCTGCGGCGGGCCGGACTCAACAAGGTCAAGCAGGGCCTCACCAGCCTGGAAGAAGTCCATCGCGTCACCATCGAATAACGGATCACCCCATGGCCAGCAACCAAGCCGTCAAGAACACCCTGTTCGTCTGGGAAGGCAAGAACAAGAACGGCCAGACCGTCAAGGGCCTGCAGAAAGCGCCCAGCGAAGCCGTCATCCGGGCGCTGCTGCGCCGTCAGGGGATCAATCCGACCGCCATCAAGAAGCAGAACAGCCGTGCAGCACGCAAGAACAAAAAGAAGATCAAGCCGGTCGACATCGCCATCTTCTCGCGCCAGCTCGCCACCATGATCGGGGCCGGCGTGCCGCTGGTGCAGGCGCTGGACATCGTGGCGCGCGGTAACGAAAACCTGTCGATGCGCGAACTGATCATGACCATCCGCGCCTCGATCGAGGGCGGTTCGTCCCTGTCCGAGGCCTTGGCCGAACACCCGGCCTATTTCGACGATCTGTTCGTCAATCTGGTCAACGCCGGTGAAAAATCAGGGGCGCTCGAAACCCTGCTGGACAAGATCGCGACCTACAAGGAAAAGGCCGAGGCCATCAAGGCCAAGGTGCGCAAGGCGCTCACCTACCCCAGTGTGGTCACCATCGTGGCCTTCGTGGTGACAGGCATTCTGCTCTACTTCGTGGTGCCCCAGTTCGAAGGCCTGTTCAGCAGCTTTGGCGCGGACCTGCCGGCTTTCACGCGCATGGTCATCAATCTGTCGGAATTCGTGCAGGGCTGGTGGTGGATCATTCTGGGCACCATCGGCGGGATCGTCGCCGTGATCCGGTTCTTCAACCGCACCTCGCCGGAATTCCGGCGCGGACGCGACCGGTTGCTGCTACGGGTCCCCGTCATCGGCAAGATCCTGCACAAGGCAGCGCTGGCGCGGTTCACGCGCACCCTTTCGACCATGTTCGCCGCCGGCGTGCCGCTGGTCGAGGCCATGGAATCGGTGGCTGGCGCGACCGGCAACATCGTGTTCCAGGAGGCCGTGATGAAGATGCGCGAGCAGGTCGCCACGGGCCAGCAACTGCATCTTTGCATGCAGGAGCGCATGGATCTGTTTCCCAACATGGCCGTGCAGATGATCGCCATCGGAGAGGAGTCGGGCGCGCTGGACGACATGTCGGCGAAAGTGGCCGAGTTCTACGAAGCCGAAGTCGACAATCTCGTGGACAATCTCAGCACCCTGCTGGAACCCATGATCATGGCGATCCTCGGCATTCTGGTCGGCGGCCTCGTCACCGCGATGTATCTGCCGATCTTCCAGATGGGGAACGCCATTTGAGGCACACCTGGGCGCGCGCACGAACCAAGGACTGGGATATGCATGGATGAACTGTTGCACCTCCTGGAGACGCATGACGGTCTGCGCATCGCCGTGTTCGCCGTGTTCGGCCTGCTGGTCGGGAGCTTCCTGAACGTCGTCATCCTGCGCCTGCCCCCGCAGCTGGCCTACCGCTGGCGTCAGGAGGCGCGCGAGACGCTCGGCCTCACCGCTGACGGATCCGACGCAGCGCCGCCGGGCATCGTGCGCCCGCCCTCGCGCTGTCCCCATTGCCGGACGCTGCTGCGCCCCTGGCACAACATTCCCGTGCTGAGCTATCTCGCGCTGCGCGGCCATTGCGGCCATTGCGGCGCGCCCATCAGCCTGCGCTATCCGCTGGTCGAGAGCCTCACCGGGCTTGCTTTTGCCCTCATCGCCTGGCGCTTCGGCGCCGGCCCCGAGGCGCTGGGCGCGCTGACGCTCACCGCGCTGCTGATCGCGCTCGCGGGCATCGATCTCGACCACCAGATCCTGCCGGACAATCTCACGCTGCCGGGCCTGTGGCTCGGGCTGCTGTTCAATCTTTCCGGCAGCTTCGCGACGCTCGGCGACGCAGTGATCGGCGCCATGGCGGGCTATCTCGCGCTGTGGAGCGTCTATCAGGCGTTTCGGCTCCTCACCGGCAAGGAAGGCATGGGCTACGGCGACTTCAAGCTGCTGGCCCTGCTGGGCGCCTGGCTGGGCTGGACCCACCTGCCGGGCGTCATCCTGATCGGCTCGATCGTCGGCGCGCTCGTCGGTACCGTCGCCCTGCGGCTCAGCGGACGGGACCGCCAGACCCCCATCCCCTTCGGTCCCTTCCTGGCGGCCGGCGGCTGGATCATGCTGATGGCCGGGGAACATCTGAACCGAGGCTACCTGCAGCTGTCCGGCGTGGCGTAAGCTTGGCCTTTTGCCAGGTTCGCGAGGAGCCGAACATGTTCATCGTCGGACTCACCGGCGGCATCGCCAGCGGCAAATCCACCGTCGCGGAACGCTTCGCCCGCCACGGCGTGCCGGTCATCGATGCCGACGCGCTGGCGCGGCAGGTGGTCGAGCCGGGCCAGCCTGCACTCGAGCGACTGATCGAGACCTTCGGGGCCGACATCCTCGATTCGAACGGCCGGCTCGACCGCGAACGCCTGCGCCGACGCGTCTTCACCGACCCCGACCAGCGGCGCGCGCTCGACCGCATCATGCATCCGGCCATTGGTCTGGCCATGCAACAGGCGCTGCGCGCTGCAGAAGGCCCTTATGTGATCCTGATGGTGCCGCTCCTGGTGGAGACCGGCCAGCACCGCATGGTGAACCGCGTGCTGGTGGTGGACGTGCCCGAAGCCGTGCAGATCGAACGGCTGATGGCGCGTGACGGAAGCGACGCCGATCAGGCCGCCGCCATCCTCGCCGCGCAGGCCAGTCGCGCCGAGCGCTTGGCAGCGGCGCACGATATCGTGAACAATGCAGGTTTACCCGAGGCGCTGGACGCCGCGATCGACCGCCTGCACGCCGCCTACAGCGCCATGGCAGTCGATCCTGCGGCCCGCGAGCACCGTCTGACTCTCCCGTAACGTCCTCCACCGGCGCCGACCGTCCTGCTGATCCCGAGGCACCGTGCATTTCGAACATCCCCTCAATGAGCGCATGCGCAAGTTTCTCCGTATCGAGTTCGTGCTCGCGCAGGCCCGCCACACGCTCCACGGCCGCACGGCTTGGGACACACGCGCCACCCTCAGCCATCTGCTGGAAATCCTCGACACCCTCGGGCGCGGTGACATCAAGGGCGAACTCATCGCCGAACTGGAACGACACAGCCTTTGCCTCGAGCGACTGCGGCAACGCGAGGGGGTCGATCAGACTCAACTGGGGGAAGTGGTCGCGCGCCTGCGGCAACTGCTGGACCGGCTGCATGGCTTTCCCGGCCAGCCGGGTCAGGCCTTGCGGCACCACGATCTGTTGAGCACGTTTCGCCAGCGCGCCGCCATTCCCGGCGGCGCGGCGCCGTTCGATCTGCCCGCCTTGCACTGCTGGCTGCAGCAACCGCACGAGCAGCGCCAGAGCCAGCTCGAAAGCTGGCTGGGCCAGTTCGACCTGCTCGCCGAATGCGTGGACCTGCACAATCGGCTGGTGCGGGAAACGGCGCGGCGCAGCCAGGAAATCGCCCATCAGGGCTGCTTCGAGCAGAGCATGGACGCCGACCGGGCGTGCCAGTTGCTGCGCATCAGCCTAGCCGCCGACAGCCGGTTGTTCCCCGAGGTCAGTGCCGGGCGGCATCGACTCACGATCCGTTTCATGCACCAGCCCGACCTGTCCCAGCGCGTCGTGCTGTGCCGCGACAACGTACCCTTCCGGCTTGCCTGCTGCGGCATCTCATGACACCAACGGATACCGCCCGCGGAGCACGCTGTCCCCGCTGCGGGAAGATCGCTGCGGTGACAGACAATCCCTTCCGGCCGTTCTGCAGCGAGCGCTGCAAACTGATCGACCTCGGCGCCTGGCTGGGTGAGGCCTACCGGCTCCCCGCGGAGCACCCGCCCGAGTCCGCCGGTGATCCCGACGACTCCAACCACCCCCAACCGAATTGACACGCGAGCGTTCGCCATGGGTTTGAGATTCCGCAAGCGCATCCGGCTCGCACCCGGCCTGACGCTCAACCTCGGCAAGCGCGGCGTGTCGTTGTCGGTCGGACGCCGCGGCGCGACGCTCAACGTTGGTGCGCCGGGCGGTCCGCGCGCCACCGTGGGCGTGCCCGGCACGGGGCTGTCCTACTCCGTTCGACTGCAGCGGCTGCGCGCTTGGTCGATGGCGCATCCCATGCTGGCCGGCCTGCTGAGCCTCGCCCTGGTGCTGGGCGTGGTCGTCGTGTTCGGCCTGTCGCACTGAACGGCGCCGATCGTCTCACCGGTGCCATACAGGCGCCGCTTCCCGGCGGGTAAAATTGGCTGATCACCCCCTCGGGAGCGCCTGATGAGCACTGCGACATCCGCCGAGCAGAACGCCCGCCTGCTGCGTCTGACCAGCACGGCGTCGGTGGCCACTGCCGTCCTGCTGATCCTGGTCAAGGCGGGGGCCTGGGTCCTCACCGACTCGGTCGCCTTGCTGGCCTCCCTGATCGATTCGATGATGGATTCGGCCGCATCGCTCATCAATCTCCTGGCCATCCGCTACGCGCTGGTTCCGGCCGACGACGAGCACCGCTTCGGGCACGGCAAGGCCGAGGCCCTGGCCGGACTGGGGCAGGCGATGTTCATCGCCGGCTCATCAGTGTTCCTCATCCTGCAGGCGATCGACCGCCTGATCCATCCGGTTCCGCTGACGAATACCGCCACCGGCATCGCGGTGATGGCGTTCAGCATCGCGGTGACCCTGGCGCTGGTCGCCCTGCAGCGCCACACCATCCGCCGCACCGGCTCCACCGCCATCCGTGCCGATTCGCTGCACTACATCAGCGATCTGACGGTCAACCTCAGCATCATCCTCGCGCTGCTCGCCGCCTCGGCCGGCTACGGGTCGCTCGATGCCTGGGCCGGCATCGCAATCGCCGCCTACATCCTCTACAGCGCCTGGCACATCGCCCGGGACGCCTTCCATCACCTGCTGGACCGGGAAGTGGACGGCGCGGTGCGCGAGGCGATTCTGGCGCTGGCACACCAGCCGGACGAGGTGCGCGGCGTGCACGATCTGCGCACCCGCCAGTCAGGGCAGCAGATGTTCGTGCAGATCCACCTCGAGATGAGCCGCGATCTGCCGCTCTGGCAGGCCCACCGGGCGGCAGAGTGGGTGGAAACGGCGGTACGCGCTCGTTTTCCCGGCAGCGACGTCATCGCCCACCAGGACCCGTGGCCGATGTTGCCGAGCGACGAGGAACTGGCCGCGCCCCCGCCCGAAGCCCCGCCCCGAAGTTAGCGACATCCTGAAAGCCCGCCAAAACCCAGACGCACGGACACAAGCGCTCAAGTTCATTGAGCGCGGCTGCATAAGCCGGATCGCTGGGCCGATTCAGGCCAGGTCGGGCACGAGCAGTTGGCTCTTTGACGGTCGGTGCGTGTCCTGGGGCTGATTCAGCGGCGCCGTGATGGACGCGCGCCGCGCCACAGCCGCGGGTCAGACGTCGCGCGGGCTCACGTGGCGGCGAGTTCGCGAAACGTCTCGTCGGCCGCGAGCAGCGTCGCCGCCAGCTCGCCTTCGCCGTGCATGGCCGAGACGAACCCCGCCTCGAAGGCCGAGGGCGCGAGATAGACGCCCCGGCCCAGCATGCCATGGAAAAACCGCTTGAAGCGCGCCACGTCGCAGGCCATGACGTCCTCGAAATGGCGCACGTCCGCCTGGTCCGTGAAAAACAGCCCGAACATGCCGCCCACGGCATGGGTGGCCAGCGCGATCCCATGCGCTGCGGCCCGGTCCGCGAGCCCGCCGACGAGCCGCTGGGTCATGTTTTCCAGCCGCTCGAAAAAGCCGGGCTGGCCAAGGATGTTCAGGGTGGCGAGCCCCGCCGTCATGGCCAGCGGATTGCCGGACAGCGTGCCCGCCTGATAGACCGGGCCATCCGGGGCGAGCTGGTTCATGAGATCGGCCCGGCCGCCGAAGGCGCCGACCGGCATGCCGCCGCCGATGACCTTGCCCAGCGTGGTGAGATCGGGCCGCACGCCGTAGCGCGCCTGCGCCCCGCCGAGCGCCACCCGAAAGCCGGTCATCACCTCATCGAAGATCAGCACGCTGCCATGCGCGTCGCACAGCGCGCGCAGGCCCGCGAGGAAGCCGTCGGCCGGCGGCACGCAGTTCATGTTGCCCGCCACAGGCTCGACGATCACCGCCGCGATCTCCGGGCCCCATTGCGCGAAGGCCTCGCGCACGGTGGACAAATCGTTGTAGCGCAGGGTCAGCGTCTGCGCCGCCAGCGCCGCCGGAACCCCCGGGGAGGTGGGCACGCCCAAGGTGAGGGCGCCGGAACCGGCCTTGACCAGCAGGCTGTCGGCGTGGCCGTGATAGCAGCCTTCGAACTTCACGATCTTGTCGCGCCCCGTGGCGCCGCGCGCCAGGCGGATGGCGCTCATGGTGGCCTCGGTGCCGGAATTGACGAAGCGCACCTTCTCGATCGACGGCATGAGCTGGCACACCCGCCGCGCGAGCTGGGTTTCCAGCGCCGTCGGCGCGCCGAAGCTGAGACCCCGGGCCGCCGCCTGCTGCACCGCGCCGACCACCTCGGGGTGCGCATGACCGACGATCATCGGCCCCCAGGAACCCACGTAATCGACGTAGCGGCGCCCGGCCGCGTCCACCATGTAGGCGCCCTGCGCGCGCTCGATGAACACCGGCGTACCGCCCACGCCGCGAAAGGCGCGCACGGGCGAGTCCACGCCGCCCGGAATGTAGCGCTGCGCTTCTTCGAACAAGGCTTCGGAACTGGGCATGATCAGACTCCTGTGGAAAAAGATGCGCCCCCGGCTGTGGTGAACCGCTCGGCATAGGCGCGCGCCCGCGCCGCCGGATCGGCGCCCGTCAGGCCGCCGATCACCGCCACCAGATCGGCGCCGGCGGCGATGAGCACCGGCGCATTATCGGGCGTGATGCCGCCGATGGCGACGATCGGCACCGCCAGGGCCGCCCGGGCGGCCTGCAGCACCTCGAGCGGCGCCGGCGGCGCGTCGGGCTTGGTGGCGGAGGCGAAAAAGCGCCCGAAGGCGACGTAATCGGCGCCGTGGGCAACCGCGGCGCGCGCCTGCTCGAGATCGGCGTAACAGCTCACCCCGATCAGCGCCCCCGCGCCGAGCTGCGCCCGCGCCTGCGCCGGATCGACGTCGTCGCGGCCCAGATGCACGCCATCGGCGCCCACGGTGGCGGCAAGCGCGACGTCGTCATTGATGAGCAGCGGCACGCCTGCCTCCCGGCACACGGCGCGCAGCGCGCGGGCCTCCATCAGCCGGCGCGCCGCATCCGGGCTCTTGTCGCGGTACTGCACCACCCGCGCGCCACCGGCGATCCAGGCCGCCACCCGCTCGGCCAGGGCCTGGGCGGAGGATGCACCATCGGTGATGGCATACAGGCCGCGCACTGGCCAGCGCCGCGCGGGTTCAACCATGGCGGGCCGCATCGCGCAGCCAGCGGCGGGGAATCGCCGCGCCGCGGCCGGGCCGAAAGGCCGCCGCCAGCGTGCGGGCGACGTATTCCTGCGCCCGCTGGGCGGCGAGCGCCACGGGTTCCCCCAGCGCCAGGCGACCCGCGAGCGCCGCCGCCAGCGTACAGCCGGACCCGTGGAACGGCCCCGGCAGGCGCGGCCATGTGAACACCTGCACGCCCTCGGGGCCATGCAGACGGTTTTCCACCTGCGCGCCCGGTTCATCGCCGCCAGTCACCAGCACGTAGCGGGCGCCCAGCGCACGCAGCGCCTCGGCGCAGGCCGCCAGATCGTCCGCCCCGGCCAGGGCGCGCGCCTCGGGGGCGTTGGGGGTCAGTACGGTGGTGCGCGGCAACAAGGCTGCGCGCACCGCCGGGATGAGGTCATCGGCCGCGAGCCGCCCGCCGCCGGTCGCCACCAGCACCGGATCGGTCACCACCGGAATCGCCGGATAGCGGGCCAAGAGCGCCGCCACCGCCGTCACGATTGCGCCCGTACCGAGCAGGCCCAGCTTGATCGCCGCCACCGGCTGGTCGGTGAGCACCGCCTCGGTTTGGGCAATGATCAGCTCCGGCGCCACCGCCTCGACGCGGCGGACGTTGGCCGTGTCCTGCAACGTCAGGCAGGTGATCGCCACGGCCGCGTGCGCGCCCTGCGCCGCGATGGCTTCGATGTCGGCCTGCTGGCCGGCGCCGCCGCTCGGGTCGTGTCCCGAGAGCACCAGCACCGTGGGGGGGGAAGAAGGTCTCGTCATAGAGCCCGGAGTCTATCACCCGCCGCCGCGCGTCCGGCAGCGTTGCGGCGGACCCGCCCGCTGCCGCCCGCGTGTCAGTGATGCCGATGATGCGCGATCTGAACGACATGGCGCTCTTCGCGCTTATTGTGGAGGCTGGCACGTTCACCACGGCCGCGATCTGGGCCGGACTACCCAAGTCCACGGTCAGCCGTCGGCTGGCTCGGCCGGAGGCGCGCTCGGTGTGCGTTTGATCGAGCGCAGCACACGCCGGCTGCGCGTCACCGAGGCAGAGGAAGCTTATGCAGCGCATTGCCGGCGCATTCTCGATGAGGCCGATCGTGCGGAGCTGGCCGTGCAGGATCTGCTCGATGCGCCGCGCGGCCCCCTGCGTGTATCGGCCTCGATCTCGGTCGGACAATGCCTGTTGGCGCCGGTGCTGGTGCCTTTTCTGGCGCGATATCCCGACATCTCGGTGCATCTGGAATTGACCAATCGCCCGGGTGGATCTCCTGGCCGAACCCTGCGATCTGGCGCTGCGGATCGGGCCTCTGGACGACACGCGTCTGGTCGCTTGTAAGCTGGGCGACGCGCGGCTGCGATCGTGCGCCAGTCCCGCCTACCTCGACCGCGCCGGAGCGCCCGAAACGCCGGCCGATCTGGCGCGTCACGCCACGCTGGCCATGCGGGATGCGGCCCTGCCTGCGGGATCGTTGGACCCTGATCGGCCCCGAAGGCGCTGTCCGTTTGTCGCCGCAACCGCGGGCAGCCGTCAACGACTTCATGGTCCTGCACCAGCTGGCATTGGCCGGGCAGAACATCGCTTGCCTGCCGACCTTCATGGAAGGTGATGATCTGGCTGCCGGGTGATTGGTGCAGGTGTTGCCGGCGTGGACGGGCCTAGGCAAACCCCTGAGCGCCCTCATCCCAGCGCGCGCGGGGTGACGCCCAAGCTGCGGGTCCTGCTGGAGTATTCTCGCGGCGACCTTGCCGCAGCGGTTTTAGGGGCCCGGATGCGCCAGCAGGCGCAGACGGCTCTGCAGGCGATTGCGCCAGGCTGGCGCGAGTGCCGTAAGCTCGGCAGCTTTGGCCAGTCCCGTAACATCTGGCTTGTCCGTGATCGTGAGCGCCCAGAGTCGGGTGATGGTGAGACGCGCCGGATGGCGATCCACGAGCAACAGCCGATCGCCGGCCTGGACGTGACCCGGCTGAACGACGCGGCACAGCCAGCCGGCGCCGTATCCCGCGCGGACGATGCGCTTGGAGAGATCCGGCAGTTCCAGGTGCTGGCTCAGCTTCCAGCAGGGATTGCGCGGCTGGCTGATTTCGAGGACGGCCTCGCCGAGCTGCCAGCGATCGCCGATGCAGGCCTCGCGTTCGTCGATGCCCGCGCAGCACAGGTTTTCGCCGAAGGCGCCGGGCACGAAGTCCGCCGCCCGGCGCGGGTAGACCGCTGCCCAGTGGCGATAGCCGGCGATGGTGAATACGCACACCGCCCGCTCCGGGCGGCCGTGCACGCGCCGGTCCACCTGCTCATCCCCGGCAAATCCGGTTGCACCGAGCCAGACCGGGCCCGTCACGGCGCGTTTGGCGATGCCGCTGAAGTGGCCTTCGGGCAGGAGCGTCCGGCCGCCGATGAAGGGCCCCGACCACGGCAAACGCTCGCTCATGCAGTTTCGGGAGCGGGATCCGGGATGAAGCCGAAGCGACCCGGTACCTCGGCGCGGCGGATGGGCTGCACCGGCAGGATCTGGTTCCCGTCGCGCAGACCCAAGCCTGCGGCCTCACCATCCATGAGCGCGGCCAGGGCCGTTTCGAGAGCGGCATCGTTCAGCGGCCCACCGTGTTCATCGCAAAACGCCGCGCCATAGGCCACCAGGTCACGGTCATCGAGCAGGCCGATGCCGTGCGGGGTTTCGAGCAGCAGATTGCCTTCCTCGTCCACCCAAGCACCGTTTAGCCGTTCCACCCCTGCGCCGGTATGGGTGACCAGCGCACCGGCGGCGCCCGGCGCGCGGTCCGGGTGGCGATACAGCACCCAAGGCGTATAGGCGAGCGCGACATAGACCTTTTGCGGTCCGTTCTGGAACAGCCAAGCGCCCTGCGCGTCGGCGAGATAGTTGCGGTTGATGAAGGCGATGGTGCGCGCATGGCGCAGCGGACGGCCTTCGAGCAGCCAGCCGCCGCGCCGGTCCAGTGACAGCCAACCGTAGGCGGCCGGCACGTTGGGCCATTTGCGCAGTGCCGCCTGGACGCTTTCATCCATGGTCGATCTCCCGGTCGGATCGTCGAGCTTGCGCTGCGGCCGTCAAAGCGCCATGGCCACGCGCCACCCCTGTTCGATGGCCCGTTTGGCATCCAGTTCCGCGGCCACGTCCGCGCCGCCGATCCGTGTCACGGTGATGCCGGCCTCGGCGAGCGGCGCTTCCAGTTCGCGCAGCGGCTCCTGGCCGGCGCAAATGACGATGTGGTCGACGGCGAGACAGCGCGACTGGCCCTGGTGCATCAGGTGCAGGCCCGCATCGTCGATGCGTTCGTACTGCACACCACTGAGAATCTTCACCCCCAGCCGGTCCAGCAGTTCGCGGTGGGCCCAGGCGGTGGTCTTGCCGAGCCGCGCGCCGACCTTGCCCGTGGAGCGCTGCAGCAGGTGAATTTCGCGCGCCGTATGGGGTGGAACGGCTGCGCTGCTCAGTCCGCCGGGCGTGGTGGCATCCTGCGCCACGCCCCATTGGGCGAGGAAGGATGCGACGTCGAGGCCCGGGGATGGCCGGGCCGGATCGTGCGCCAGGAAGTGGGCCGTATCGACGCCGATGCCGCCGCCGCCCAGGATGGCGACGCGCGGCCCGACCGGGGCGGCGCCGCTCAGGACCTCGGCGTAGGTCAGCACCCGGGGATGTTCGATGCCGGGGATCTCCGGTCGGCGCGGCACCACGCCGCTGGCGAGGATGACGTGCGCATAGCCGCCCGCGATCAGGGTGCGGGCGTCGACGCGCTCACCCAGGCGCACCTCGACGCCCAGCTCGGCCAGTCGGGTGCCGTAGTAGACCGGCGTCTCGGCGTACTCCTCCTTGCCCGGCACGCGGCAGGCGAGCCGGAACTGGCCGCCCAGCGCATCCTGCGCCTCGAAGAGGGTGACCCGATGGCCGCGTTCGGCTGCCACCATCGCCGCCGCCATGCCGGCGGGGCCACCGCCGACCACCGCCACGCGCAGCGGCCGGGCGGCCGGGGTGAGCGTGAATTCCGCTTCGCGGCAGGCGCTGGGATTGACCAGACAGCTCGCCAGCTTGCCGTTGAAGGTGTGATCGAGACAGGCCTGGTTGCAGGCGATGCAAACGTTGATGGCAGAGCGCCGACCCGCGCGTGCCTTGGCCACCCACTCGGGGTCGGCGAGCAGCGGACGGGCCATCGACACCATGTCGGCCATGCCGCGGGCGATCAGATCCTCGGCGACCTCCGGCACGTTGATGCGGTTGCTCGCGACGACCGGAATGTCGACGGTCGCCTTCACCCGCGCAGTGGCCCAAGCGAAGGCAGCACGCGGGACCATCGTGGCGATGGTGGGCACGCGCGCCTCGTGCCAGCCGATGCCGGTGTTGATCATCGTTGCCCCGGCCTCGGCGATGGCGCGGGCCAGGGTGACGATTTCCTCGCCGGTGCTGCCGTCCGTGACCAGATCGAGCATCGATTCGCGGTAGATGACGATGAAGTGTGGGCCGACGGCCTGGCGCACCCGCCGCACGATGGCGACCGGCAGGCGCATGCGCCGCTCGAAATCCCCGCCCCAGGCATCGTCGCGCTGGTTGGTGCGCGCCGCGAGCCACTGGTTGATGAGATAACCTTCCGAGCCCATGATCTCCACGCCGTCATAGCCGGCCTGGCGCGCCAGCGCGGCGGCGTGGGCGAAATCGGCGATGGTCTGCTCGACTTCCTCCGGCGTCATCGCCCGCGGCCGGAAGGGATTGATGGGCGCCTGGATTGCCGAGGGCGCCGCCGACTTGGGGTTGTAGGCGTAGCGGCCGGCATGGATGAGCTGCAGCGCGATCCGTCCCCCCGCCGCATGCACGCGCTCGGGCACCACCCGGTGTATCTCCACGTCTTTCTCGGATGCCATCATCCGCGCACCGAGCGCGAGCGCGCCGGTCGGACTGACGCCGAAGCCGCCGGTCACCATCAGTGCCGTGCCGCCGCGCGCGCGCGCGGCGAAGTAATCCGCCATCGCGCCCAGCCCCTTGGGATGTTCTTCGAGGCCGGTGTGCATCGAGCCCATCATCACCCGATTGGGCAGGGTGACAAAGCCGAGGTCGAGCGGGCTCAGCAGGTGGGGGTAGGGCAGCGCGGTCATGGACGGGTCTCCTCGGGCTTGTCGTTATCGGGTCCTTATCCTAGCTGCGATCAGGCTCGGCGCGGAACGTGCCCAAAAGAAAACCCCGCCGAAGCGGGGTTTCAGGCTGCGGATGGGGCGACTTACATCGCTTTGAGCACAGGCTTGGGCGGGTTGTCCATGCGCTTGGCAAAGCCGGTCGGCCCCGCTTCCCCAACGGTCGCGGGGAACCAGAGGATCACCGACAGATCGATGTTGAGCTTGCCGACCGGCAGTTCGTTCACCCGCACGCCCATGCGCGGCAGAGCCTCGGGGAATTTCTCCGTTGCGAATTTCTTCTCGGGCTTGTCGGCGTCCTCATAGTACAGCTCGGCTTTCACCGGCCAGTCCGGCGGAATGCGCACCTGCATCATGATGTCGAAGCCACGGCCGCTTTCGAGCCAGAGCCAGTTCTTGTCGGGGACGCGAATCGCGAGCTGCTTTTCGGTCGCATCGATCTTGCCGTCGATCTTGCCGTACTGGCCCGACGGATTGACTGCCGCGGAGAACCGGCCACCCTTCATGTCGTTCATGTCCAGACCGATGTCGATGATCGGCTTGTTGAGCACGCGGGTGAGGATCTCCCCGCCCGGGATGTTGAGCCGCACCGGCAGATCGATGCCCTGGTCATAGAGCGTCATGTCGGCGCGGATGAAAAACACCGGAATGCCGGCCACGACGACGCGGATGGAGAGCAAGAGGACCTCGCGGATCGGGCCATGCTTGACGCCCAGCAGCTTGGCCTCGATGTTCTGGATGCCCACCGAGACGCGCGGCCAGGGCGTCACCACACCGGTGGACAGGTCAAGGAAGATGGTGTCGAGCACCCGATGCGACGGCGTGGGGCCGGCGTTGGCCCGGTAATCCTCGAACAACAGCAGATTGTCCTTGCTCTGCTTGAAGTTGTGGAAGTTGCCGGTGAAACGGTAAGTGCTCTCGTCGTACTTCACATAGCGGGCCGGATCGCGCGCCTTGCTGCCGGTGACGAGATAGGCGTAGCGCGTGTTGCCGTTATCGCTCAGGGAGACTTCCTGGACGATTTTTCCGTCCGTGAGCGCCATGCTGTCCGCGTTGTACTGTTCCTTTCCGGTGTCGCGATGCATGAAGACGATTTCGTCCTTGGCATCGAATTTCCCGGCCGCGCCGTCCAAGTCGGTCTTCGATACGCCGTCGACGTAGACCCAGCCGTCCTTGTCGCGTTCATCGATCTGGAAGGGGATCGGGACGAGCTTGCCGGCACGCACGGCCATCACCGAGATGTCCGCAATATCGTGTCCGGCCAGCTTGTCGGCCTGCTTCGCCGAAACGACCACAGGAGCCACCCAGGCATACGGATTGAGACCCATGTCCCTGGTGAGTTGGTCGAGCTGGGCGGTGGTGAGGCGGCGGGCCAGTTCGGGCCGATCGGCCATCAGGCTGGGTTTGGCTTCCAGATCCTTGACGATCTGCTGGTACTCGGTGTCGTTGACCGAGCCATACTCGGCAGCGGCGAAGGCGGTCTGGGAAAGGCCCAGCACACCGGCGCACGCCAGAGCGGCGAGTCGCGCGTTCATGCAATGTCTCCTTGACGTTGAGCGGGTTTCTCGTTCCATGGAACCCTGTGAGCTGCATCTCACCTCATCGCTGACAGGTGATTCCCCCAGTGGCGATGCAGATATCTCTGCGAGTCAAGGCCGACTTCGGGCCTTTGTCAAATTTCCAAAGTGCAATGCCATGACGCTGTCATCCGTGAGTCAAGCGTGACGCTGCGAGACACGGTTCACGGACCGGGGATGGCCGGGAAGATCGCCGCGTGAGGGCCCTCTTCGTCGATCCAGAGACCGCGTCCTTCCGGATGCCAGTCGCCGAGGTCGATGCGCAGCCGGCCGTTATCGGTACTGTCCAGCCGGTGGATGGCGGGGCGATGGGTGTGGCCGTGGATGAGCCAGTCGGCGCCGAACCGATCGAGCAGAGCGGTTGCGGCGACCGGGTCGACGTCCATAATGGCGGCCGGCTTGCCCTGCACCGCCTGTTGGGTGCGCGCGCGCAGGCCCGCGGCAATGCGGCTGCGTGCCGCGCGGGGCAGCGCGAGGAAGAGACGCTGCAGCGGGCGGTTGTGGACCACGCGCCGATAGCGCTGATAGGCGACATCGGCGGTGCACAACAGGTCGCCGTGGGTCAGCACCACCCGCCGGCCGTGCAGCGTGACGAGTGCGGGATCGGGCAGCAGTTGCAGGCCGCAGCGCCGTGCCAGCGCCGCGCCGATGAGGAAATCCCGATTGCCGTGCTGGAGAAAGACGGGCACGCCGCTGGCCGACAGCGCCCGGATGGCATCGAGTACCGGCATGAACTCGGGGGGCACCATGTCGTCCCCCACCCAGTACTCGAACAGATCGCCCAGGATGTAAACCGCCGCCGCCCGGCGGGCATCACCTTGCAACAGGTCGATCAGGATGTCCTGGATCGCCGGTCGGGCGGGGCTGAGATGAACGTCCGAAAACAGCAGCGTGGCTGGCACGGCTCAGGGCGTGATGCGCCGCGCCGAGGTGATGACGACCGCCGTCTTGGGCACGTCCTGATGCATGCCGCGCGAGCCGGTGGGCACCTGCGCGATCTTGTTCACCACGTCCATGCCCGAGACGACCTCGCCGAAGACAGCGTAGCCGAAGCCCTGCGGGCTGGGCGCGGTGTGGTTCAAAAAGCCGTTGTCGACCAGGTTGATGAAGAACTGCGCGGTCGCCGAATGCGGCGCGCTGGTGCGGGCCATGGCCAGGGTGCCGGCGCGGTTGGGGGTGTCGGCGCGGGCTTCGTTCGTGATGGGCGCGCGCGTCGGCCGCTCGCTCATCTGCGCGTCCATGCCGCCGCCCTGGATCATGAAGCCGGGGATGACGCGGTGGAACACCGTGCCGTCATAGGCGCCGGCATCGACGTAGGCGAGAAAATTCTTCACCGTCTCGGGCGCGCGATCGGGATAGAGCAGGACATCGATGGTGCCCATCGTGGTCTCCAGACGCACGCGCGGGGCCGCGGTGCCGCCCGCGCCGGGTTCGGCCGCCGCCGGATGGCTGAGCAGCATCAAAAGCATCGACAACATTCCCAATCTCCGCATGGTTTGACTCCTGATGGACCGGCGCCATCATACGGCGCCGCTCCGGTGCGGCCAAGCCGGGTTCATTCGGCCCTATGGCGGCCGCTGGTATGATGGCGGGCCGTTGCAACTGCCGAGATCCCGACGCCGTGCTCAAAACCCGATTTGCGCCCAGCCCGACCGGCCGCATGCACCTCGGCAATGCGCGCACGGCCCTGTTCAGTGCGCTTCTGGCGCGCCGGGAGAACGGGCATTTCGTGTTGCGCATCGAGGACACCGACGCGGCGCGCAGCACCGTGCTCCATGCCGAAGGCGTGCTGGAGGATCTGCGCTGGCTGGGCCTTTCCTGGGACGAGGGTCCGTTCTACCAGTCCAGACGCCAGGATCTCTACGCTGCCCATTTCGACGCCTTGCGGGCGCAGGGGCGGCTTTATCCCTGCTTCTGTACGCCCGATGCGCTGGCCGAGCAGCGGCGTGGGCAACTCGCGGCCGGCCGGCCGCCGCGCTATGACGGCCGCTGCGCGCAGCTCGCCCCTGATGAGACCGCGCGGCGCCTGGCGGCGGGGGAAGCAGCGGCGCTGCGCTTCCGGGTGCCTGTCGGACAGACGATCGCGTTCGAGGATCTGATCCGCGGCCCGCAGCGCTTCGATTCCGGCGACATCGGCGATTTCGTGGTGCGGCGCACGGACGGGACTCCGGCCTTTTTTTTCAGCAACGCGGTGGATGATGCCGACATGGGCATCACCCACGTGCTGCGCGGCGAGGATCACCTGAGCAACACGCCGCGCCAGCTCCTGCTGATGGCAGCGCTCAATCTGCCCGCGCCGCACTACGGGCATCTGCCGCTCATCACCGGCCACGACGGCGCCCCGCTGTCCAAGCGCAACGGCAGCCAGAGCGTGGCCGAGTTGCGCGCGGCGGGCTTTTTGCCGCTGGCGCTGCTCAATTACCTCGCGCGCCTCGGGCACCACCTGGAAGCCCCGGGGCTGTTGTCGCCCGAGGCGTTGGCGGCTTCATTCGATCTTGCGGCCATCGGTCGTGCGCCAGCGCGGTTCGATCCGTCCCAGCTCCTGCATTACCAGAAGCTCGCCGTGGCCGCGCTGTCCGTGGACGCCTTCCTGGCCTTTGCCGGTCTCGACGCGTCGCGTGTACCTCGCGCCCTGCAGGCCGATTTCGTCCGCGCCGTGGCGCCCAATGTGAGCTTTCCGGCCGAGGCGCGGGACTGGGCCAATCGGCTCTTCACCGACCAGCCGGTGATCGGCAGCGATCCGCCGCCCGTGCTGCGCGAGCCGGGGCCGGAGTTCTTCGCGCTTGCGGCGCAGTTGTTCGCAGTGCACGGCACCGACGTCAAGGCGTGGACCGCCGCTCTGCGCGAACAGTCCGGGCGCACCGGCAAGGCACTGTTCATCCCGCTGCGCCTCGCCCTGACGGGACTGGAGCATGGCCCGGAGCTGCGCGACCTGCTGGCCCTGATGCCGGCCCCCATCGTGTCCGGACGACTGGCCGCCGCCAGCCGGCTGGCCGCAACCGATACGCCTTCATAAGGACCGTCCATGAGTGCCCTCGCCATCCACAACAGCCTGACCGGTACCAAGACGGCGTTCCAGCCGCTGCACCCTGGGCGGGTCGGCATGTACGTCTGCGGCATGACGGTCTATGACTACTGCCATCTCGGCCATGCCCGCGTGCTGGTGGTCTTCGACGTGGTGGCCCGGTATCTGCGGCATCTGGGTTTCGAGCTGACCTATGTGCGCAACATCACCGACATCGACGACAAGATCATCCGTCGCGCCGCCGAGAACGGCGAGCCCATCGACGCGCTCACGGCACGCTTCATCCGCGCCATGGACGAGGACGCCGCGGCGCTCGGCGTGCTGCCGCCCGATCATCAGCCGCGCGCGACCGCCCACATCGCCGACATTCTCGCCATGATCCAGACCCTCATCGACAAGGGCTACGCCTATGTCGGGACGAGCGGGGATGTGCTCTACGACGTGAGCCGATTTGCGTCCTACGGGAAGCTCTCCGGACGGCGACCGGAGGATCTGCTCGCCGGAGCGCGGGTCGAGATCGATGCCGGCAAGGACGATCCACTCGATTTCGTGCTCTGGAAACCGGCCAAGCCCGGCGAGCCGGCGTGGGACTCGCCATGGGGTCCGGGACGTCCCGGCTGGCACATCGAATGCTCGGCCATGGCGACGCACTGCCTGGGGGCGCATTTCGACCTGCACGGCGGCGGCATGGATCTCAAGTTCCCGCACCACGAAAACGAGATCGCGCAGAGCGAAGCGGCCACCGGCGAGCCCTTCGTCGAGACCTGGATGCACGTCGGTTTCGTCCAGGTGGGCGAGGAGAAAATGGCCAAGTCGCTGGGCAATTTCACCACCATCCGGGAGGTGCTGGGGCGCTATCCCGGTGAGGTGCTGCGCTTCTTCATCCTCGGCAGCCACTACCGCAGCCCACTGGTTTACACCGAAGCGAATCTGGACGCGGCGCGGGAGGGGCTGGACCGGTTGTATCTCAGCCTGCGTGGCCTGCCGGCCGTCTCGACGGCGGAAACCGGCGCCTTTGCGGCATCCTTCACCGATGCCATGAACGACGATTTCAATACCGCAAAGGCACTGGCCGTGCTCTTCGACATGGCCCGCGAAATCAATCGGCTGCGCGAAAGCGATCCACTACAGTCTGCGGCGCTGGGCGCCGGCCTGCGCGCGCTGGGCGGCGTGCTGGGCTTGCTGCAAACGCCCGTCGAGGCCTATTTCCAAGGTGCGGGCACGACGCACGAGGGCCTCGATGCCACGGCCATCGAGGCGCTGATCGACGCGCGGCGCGCGGCCCGCGCCCGGCGCGACTGGGCCGAGGCCGATCGCATCCGCGATGAGCTGACGCAACAAGGCGTCGTGCTCGAAGACGGCGCGGCCGGCACCGTCTGGCGGCGCGGCTGAGGCGGCCGGTCGAACGGAACCGTCGGAATGCCCGCCGCGCGGCGTTCATCGGTGGTCACGCGGGAAGTCCCCATCAGATCCGCCCCGTTAATCAAACGATAATAATTATCGTTGACTGAATCAAATCACAAACGTTATCATCTGGCCACGCTCGCGAGAGACGGTGCCGCCGGCGCCAGAATCGCAAGCGCGATTTGCATCGTCAGCGGGATCTGCGTCTTCGGCTTGGCGTGTTGTGAGGATCCACGCGAGGGGCTGAAGTCCGTCGCGCAGGATTTCGGGATTTGAGAGGCAAGGCATGGCGGCGCACAAGACCGAGACCCATCTCCCGAGCCGTTCGGTGCCCGCACCGCCGGAGGTGCGGGCCGAGGCGCTGTTCGGCGGTGCCCGGGAAGTGCGCATCCATCACGCCGGCGAGATCTATCGCTTGCAGATCACCAGCGCCGGCAAGCTGTTGTTGACCAAATAAGCGTCTTCTTGACGCATCCGCCAGCAAAAGGGTTCACCGAGTAGCCAGCCCATCCGGCCCGTATGAACGGCCATGGACTTCGACTCGAGAAGGGTGAACCTCAGATGAACAAGACCGCATTTCCCTCATCCCGGCGCGCTACGCTGTCGCTGGCCCTGGCAGCGCTCTGCCCGAACCCCGCCGCGGCGGCCGATGCCGTCCTGCCCGAGGTGAAAGTCGAAGGCGCGGCGCCGGTTGCGGGCGAAGGCTATCGGAGCGAGCGTTCCAGCACCGCCACGCGGACCGATACCCCGCTGCGCGACATTCCCCAGTCGGTGACCGTGGTGCCGGAAGCCCTGATGGAGGCGCAGGCGGCGTTCAATCTGCGCGATGCCTTGCGCAACGTGCCCGGCCTGACGTTGGCGGCCGGCGAGGGCGGTCGCACCGGGGATTCCATCACCCTGCGCGGGTTCGCGGCCAACTCGGATACCTACCTCGATGGCGTTAAGGACAACGGCCAGTATTTCCGCGACACTTTTTTCCTCGAGGGCGTGGACGTTCTGAAAGGTCCTTCGTCGATGCTGTTCGGACGCGGCAGCACGGGCGGCGTCATCAATCTGCTGTCCAAGCAGGCGCATCCCGGCCAGTCGACCGAGGCCGATCTCAGTCTCGGCAGTTACGATCTGCGGCGCGCCACGGTGGACGGCAACTTCGGCACGGAAGAGCTGGCCGGACGGGTCAGCGCGCTGTACCACGATGCCGGCAGCTTTCGCGATGAAAATTTCCTCGAGCGCAAGGCCATCGCGCCCACGGGCCGAGTGAAGCTGGGCAGCGACAGCTCGCTCACGCTGTCCGGTCTGTATCAGCGCGAGGATTCCGTGTTCGACTATGGCGTGCCCATGTTCCGGGGCCGGCCAGCCAACGTCGATCGCGACACCTTCTACGGTTTCAGCGACGATCGCTTCCAGCAATTCGACGTCGCTGTGACCACGGCCACGCTGGACATGGGCCTCAGCGACAACCTGCGTCTGCGCCACACCACCCGCTACGGCGATTATCAGCGCGACTACCGCACCCATCTGTTCGGTGATGTGACCGACCTGGGCCGTGACGCGACCGTCGCGCGCACCCAAGCGCTGCGGGCGAGCGGCCAGCAGAACCTGATCAACCAGACGGACCTCATCCTGAAGGGTAACTGGCTCGGCTACGAACACACGCTCTTGTTCGGCGCCGAGCTGGCGCGCGAGGAATACGATTATCGCAGCAAGAACTCGACCGGCGTGGCCGCGATCTCGATCTTCGATCCCGTGTCGGCGTCCAGCGTCGGCGCCGGGCGAGCCAATGATCTGGGCAGTGGCCTTGCCATCGATCGCGATACGGTGGCCCGAACTCGCGCGCTGTATGTTCAGGATCAGCTGGCGCTGGATGCGCGGTGGAAGCTGGTCGGCGGCGCGCGCTTCGACCGGTTCGAGGCCGATTTCGACGATCGACTGACGAGTGAATCGTTATCCGAGAGCACCGATTTCTGGAGTCCGCGCGCCGGGATCGTCTGGCAGCCGACGGATATCGCCTCCTGGTACGCCAGCGTCGGGCGCTCGTTCAACCCCTCCGCTGAGACCTTCACGCTCAGCGCCGCGACGCAGGATCTTTCGCCCGAAGAGTCCACCAACTACGAGGTCGGCACCCGCCACGAACTGCTGGACGGGCGCATGGGGCTGGCCGCCGCACTGTTCCGGCTGGACAAGGACAAGGCGCGCACACCGGATCCGAACGATCCCAGCCTGACGGTGCTGGCAGGCCGGCAGGTCACGAACGGACTGGAAGTCGAACTGAACGGCAAGCTCACGAAAACAGTGAGCGCCTTTGCCAGCGTGGCCTGGCTGGACGCCGAGATCGCCGAATCGAACGCCCTGCAGGACGGTGTGCCGATCAAGGGCAACCGGCCACCCAACGTGGCGCGCCAGCAGGGCGTGGTCTGGGCGGATTGGGCCTTCGCGCCGCACTGGACACTGGGGGGCGGCGTGTATTTCGTGTCCTCGCGCTACACCGACAACGGGAACACCGCCGAGCTGCCGGGGTATGGACGGCTCGATCTGATGCTGGGTTATGAGCAGCCACAATGGGCGCTGCAGCTCAACGTCCAGAACCTCACGGACGAGGAATACTACGAGTCCGGCCAGTTGCGTTCGGCCCTGCCGGGTTCGCCGCGCGCCGCCATCCTGTCTCTGAAGGTTGCGATGTGATCAAGCCTGCGCATCGCTTCTTGGCCTGTCAGCGTGAAGGCCGCACGTGAGCCCGGCGACCGTGGCCTGGATCGCGCGCCTGCATGGCTGGATCGGACTGTGGGGGGCTGCGCTGGGTCTGGTGTTCGGCGTGTCCGGATTCGTGCTCAATCACCGCGCGGTGCTGAAGCTGGATCTGATGGCCTATGCCCCGACGCACCAGCGCCTCGAGGTACCGACGGAGGCCGGCGCAAGTCCCCAGGCGCTCGCGGACTGGCTGCCGCACGCGCTGGCCTTGCCGCGTGCCAAGGTGCGCATTCCCGAGGAGAAGCGCCGCCCCGGCGCCGACACGCCCCCGCCCAATGCTGACGCTGCGCGGCGCTGGACCGTGATGCTCAACACGCCGCAAGAGCGCATCAACGTCGTCTATTGGGCGGGCGATCCGCTCGCCGAGGTGACGCGCGAGCGCGCGAACGTGTTCGCCACGCTGGCACGCCTGCACACCGGTGCGGGGCTCGGCGCAGGCTGGATCCTGTTCGCCGATACGCTCGCCGGCGCCATGATCGCCCTCACGCTGAGCGGCGTGCTGCTCTGGACCAAGCTGCATCCGGGACGCTTGCTTGCCGTCGGGCTGATCGGCGGTACCACGGTGCTTGGCGTCGTCCTCGTGCTTTCGGGGTTGTGATGCTGGTCGTGATTCCGCAGTTACTGGACGAGGCTGCGCTGACGCGTGCCCGCGCGCTGCTCGATGCCGCCGCTTTCGGCGATGGGCGCGTGACGGCGGGCGAGCTGGCCGCGGCGGCGAAGCAGAATCTCCAGCTTCCCGCCGATGCGCCCGCGACCCGCACGCTGCAGGGCATGATCGCCGCCGCGCTGGAGGCGAGCGTGGAGTTCGTCAGCGCCGTGCTGCCGCGGCACATCCACCCCGCGCTGATCAACCGCTACCTCCCCGGCATGGCCTTCGGCGCGCACGTCGACAACGCGATCCGCTTCGACGGCAGCGCCCTGTTGCGCGCCGATCTCGCGGCCACGCTGTTTCTGAACGCGCCGGAGGATTACGACGGCGGCGCGCTCGCCATCGACGACAGCTACGGCGCGCGTCTGGTCAAGGGGCAGCCCGGCGATCTGGTCGTCTATCCGGCGAGCAGCATCCACGCGGTGCAGCCGGTCACGCGCGGCCAGCGCGATGTCGCCATCCTGTGGATCCAGAGCCTGGTGCGCGAGGCTGGGCAACGCCGCGCGCTCTACGATCTGGACCGCGCCATCCGTTCCCTGCGCGAACGGGCGCCTAAGAGTCCCGAAATCCTCACCCTGACCGGCGTCTATCACAATCTGCTGCGCGCAGCGGCGGAGCTGTAGGCTCGCCGCGGACGGCCGCGCATCCGGACCGGCGCATCGGCCCGCGAAGGGCTCGAAACGCTGAACATCCGACCGTGCCTGTGGCTACCCCATCAGGCACGGTCGCTGCGAACGCAGGAAACGCCTGGCCCCAGACGGACATTCCCGCCTGCCGGGGCACCCGCTCCTGCGTGCAACGAGCATCAGTGCGAGCGCTGGGACCGATTCGACTTTGCCGCGAGCGTGCGAGCCGGCCGACTCGCGGGATCGCCGCGCCCGGCGGTCTGGCCTCGGCGGTGGGGCTGGTCAGGCGGGCAGGCAAGGGATGCCCGTGTGCCGGGTGTAGGCTTCGAGCGTGTTCTGCAGCAGCATGGCGACCGTCATCGGTCCCACGCCACCCGGCACGGGGGTGAGCCAACCCGCGCGTTCGGCGGCCTCCGGTGCCACGTCCCCCACCAACGAGCCGTCGGGCAGGCGGTTGATGCCGACGTCGATCACGATCGCGCCGGGCTGGATCCAGCCGCCGGGGATCAGCCCCGGCTTGCCGACGGCGGCGATCACGATTTCGGCCGCGCCGACTTCGGCCGCCAGATTGCGCGTGAAGCGGTGACAGACGGTGACGGTGGCGCCGGCGAGCAGGAGTTCCAGCGCCATCGGGCGCCCGACGATGTTCGAGGCGCCCACGATGACGGCGCGGCGGCCACGCAGATCGAGTCCAGTGCGCTCCAGCAGCCGCATGATGCCGTAGGGCGTGCAGGGCCGCAGCAGAGGCAGGCGCAGGGCGAGCCGGCCCATGTTGTAGGGGTGGAAGCCGTCGACGTCCTTGGCGGGATCGATGCCTTCGATGATGGCTTCGCTGTCGATGTGGTCCGGCAGCGGCAGCTGCACCAGGATCCCGTCGATGGCGGGGTCGGCATTTAGCTCCCCGATCAGCGACAGCAGTTCGGCCTGCGAGATGTCCGCCGGCAAAGCGTGATGGTGGGAGGTGAAACCGGCCGCTTCGCAGGCGGCGCGCTTGTTACGCACGTAGATCGCCGAGGCCGGGTCCGCGCCGACCAGCACCACTGCCAGGCCCGGCGCGCGGTGGCCCTCGCTGCGCCAGCGCGCCACCTGCGCCGCGACGCGGCTACGGACCTCGAGAGACAGGGCGCGGCCGTCGAGAGTGCGGGCGCTCATGCGGATGGACCCGAAAAGGGCGTGAACGAGGCGGCGGACGGCATGGAACCCGAACCGGCAGGGAAAGATCGGGCCGCGATTCTCGCATGCCCGCGAAACGCGCGGCAAGCGCG
>DAOKZK010000030.1:0-30526 GCA_035325645.1 Candidatus Macondimonas sp.
CTTGCGTGGGCGGTTAGCTCAGCGGTAGAGCACTGCCTTCACACGGCAGGGGTCACAAGTTCGAATCTTGTACCGCCCACCACCACACTGCCTCCTGCTTACCTCGCAGCGTGATCCCCCACCGTCAGCCTCCTGAAGCGCGCAGCCTCAACGCTCGCCGATCGGCATGGTTCCCATTGCACGCGGCAACCTCGCCAATCAAGTACATTTCAACGATGCCATCCTGCAGAACGGGCGTGCGCGCTCATCAACTTCCGGAGCGCTGCCGTGCCAGCGCCCAGCGCACGTGCTCGCGCACCAGATCCGACGGGTGATCCAGTCGGGTCCCCAGCGCCGCGATGATGGCCGGATCGAAAGGCGCGTTACCCAGCGCCACCGCCAGATTGCGCAGCCAGCACGCATACCCGATGCGGCGTATGGGCGAGCCGGCGAGACGAGCCTCGAAGGTCGGCTCGTCCCAGGCAAACAGATCCAGCAGCCGCGGTGCATCCAGCGCATGGCGCGGCGCGAAGTCGGCTTCGCTCGTGAGGCTGGCGTAGCGGTTCCAGGGACAGACCAGCTGGCAGTCGTCGCAACCGTAGATCCGATTGCCCATGAGCGGCCGCAGCGGCTCCGGGATGGATCCGTGATGTTCGATGGTGAGATAGCTGATACAGCGCCGGGCGTCGAGGCGATAGGGACCGACAATGGCGCCCGTCGGACAGACATCGATGCAGGCCTGACAACTGCCGCAATGCGCATCGACGGGCCCATCCACCGGTAGCGGCAGATCAGTCAGGATTTCGCCGAGAAAAAACCATGAACCGGCCTGCCGATCGAGCAGGTTGGTGTGTTTCCCGATCCAGCCGAGCCCGGCCTGTCGCGCCAAGGCCTTTTCCAGCACCGGCGCGCTGTCGGTGAACACCCGGTAACCGTGCGGAGCGGCAGCCTTGGCGATCTGCTGTGCCAGCTGCTCCAAGCGCTTGCGCAGCACCTTGTGATAATCACGCCCCAAGGCATAGCGCGCGACGTAGCCAAGATCGGGCCGGTTCAGGACATGGTCCGGATACTCGGCCATCGGTCGATAGTCCATCCGCACGCAGATGGCGCGCCGAGCGCCCGGCACCAGTCGCTCCGGGTATCGGCGCAGATCGGCGTTGCGGGCCATATAGCCCATCTCACCGTGACATCCGGCGGCAAGCCATGCTTCGAGCCGGTCGGCGTCCTCCTCGAGCTCCAGCGCGCTGATGCCGACCTTCTGGAAACCGAGCTCCCGTCCCCAGTGCTTGATCTGCTGCGCCAGTTCTGCCGAAGCACAGACCATTGACGGCCGGGGAGCATCTTTGGCGAACACGGTCATGCCTCGTATTCTAGCGGCTCGATGTTGCAGCACCGCAAAAAGGGACGCCTGAATCCATGCCCTCCTCCCGCCAACCAAGCCCCGGGACTCCGTTGCAGACCTACCACGCAAGCCAGATGCGTGAGCTGGACGCCCGACTCATGGCGCTGGAGGCCATCGACGACCACGCGCTCATGCAGCGGGCCGGCCGCGCCGCCTTCTTCCACCTGCGCCGGCGCTGGCCGCAGGCGCGGCGACTGGGCGTCGTCTGCGGACCGGGCAACAACGGCGGCGACGGTTTCGTCGTGGCCAGTCTGGCGCGCGCCTGGGGCCTGGCGGTCGACCTCTGGGCCTTGGCTGCCCCAGACGCGCTGGCCGGCGCGGCCCGGCGCGCCGCGGAGGATTTTCTGGCCGCGGGTGGCGAGATCCGGCCGCTGGAACCAGATGCCCTGCGCGCGGCCGAGGTGGATGTGTGGGTCGACGCTCTGTTCGGCATCGGGCTCGCCCGCCCTCTGAGCGGGGCGGCTTACGCCGCCGTCGTGGCGCTCAATCAGCATCCGGCACCGATTCTGGCCGTCGACATCCCTTCCGGATTGAGCGCCGATACCGGCGCCGTCCTCGGCGCGGCGGTGCAGGCCACGGCCACCGTCAGCTTCATCGCCCCCAAGCCGGGGCTGTATACCGGAGCCGGCCCCGACTGCTGCGGCGCGATTTGGCTGGATTCTCTCGGTGCGCCGGCTGATCTCGCTGCCAGCCTGCCCGGTGCTTGCCGGTTTTGGCCCGCTGCGATGCCGCTCGGCGCTCTCTTGCCGCCCCGGCTGCCAGCCGCGCACAAGGGACAGTTCGGCCATGCCCTGGTGATCGGCGGAGGTCCGGGCATGGCGGGTGCCGCGCGGATGAGCGCCGAGGCGGCACTCCGTGCCGGCGCGGGCCTCGTCAGTGTGGCGACGACACCGGCGCATGCGGCCACGCTCGGGATCGGCCGGCCGGAGCTGATGGTGGCGGCGACCCAAACCGCCGCGGACCTGGCCCCCTTGCTGGCGCGCAGCACGGTGCGGGCCATCGGGCCGGGGCTGGGCCGGGACGCGTGGGCAGAACAGATGTTCCGCGGCGCCCTTTCGGCGCCGGGGCCGCTGGTCGTGGATGCCGACGGGCTCAACCTGCTGGCCGAGGCGCCCCGTCGACGCGCCGACTGGATCCTCACGCCACATCCGGCGGAAGCCGCGCGATTGCTCGGCACGACCACGGCCGACATCCAGGCCGACCGTCTGGCCGCGGTGCGGGCGCTGACGATGCGCTATGGCGGCGTTGCCCTGCTCAAGGGCGCCGGAACCCTGATCGACGATGGGCGGAACATCGACTTGTGTGAAGGCGCCAACCCGGGACTCGCCAGCGGCGGCATGGGGGATGTCCTGACCGGCCTCATTGCCGGCCTGCTCGCCCAGGGGCTGCCACCCGCCGACGCTGCCCGAGGCGCTGTGCGGTTGCAACTGCGCGCCGCAACCTTGGCGGCGTGGAACCTGGGGCAGCCCGGGATGCTGGCGGGCGATCTGCTGGCACGCGTCGCACCACTGCTGGGAGAGCCCGGAGACATCGCATGACGGACAACGCTTACCTTGAGGTCGATCTGCCCTCGGAGGAGGCGACGGAACGCTTCGCGCGTGCATTTGCCCAAAGCGCGCGGCCCCGCTTCGTGGTCTTCCTGAGCGGAGATCTCGGCGCTGGAAAAACCGCCTGGGTGCGGGCCTGTCTGCGGGCTTGGGGCTGGACCGGCCTCGTGCGCAGTCCGACCTATACGCTGCATGAAACGTACGATACTGCGGCCGTCGGCCTGATCCATCATCTGGACTTGTACCGCCTGAGTGCCGCGGAGGAGTTGGCGGAGCTGGGCCTGGCCGACGTGTGGTCAGTGCCGGCCGTATGGTTCATCGAATGGCCCGAGCGCGGCAGCGGTCACCTTCCGCCGCCGGACCTCATCCTGCATTGGCGCCACAGCGCAGCGGGCCGCCAGGTGCACGGCACGCCCGTGAGCGCCGCCGGAAAGAAGACTTGCGCCGTCTGGATGGCCGTTTTCCAACAGGAGGGTAAGACGCCAACCTCTCATCGGATCGAGAAACCCGACTTATCCGAATGAATCTGCTTGCTTCCATCCTCACCCGCCCCTAAGATTTCACTTCGAGGGGGCAGGCAGAGGGGAAGCCACGATGAAACGCTGGGTCGCACTCATGCTGTTGTGCTGCGCTGCGCTTCCCGTTTGGGCGGCGGGCGGATCGACGCAGGTTGCACGAATCCACGCCGACAAGGAACTCACTCAGGTCTTTCTCCCCTTGACCGGGTCGGCCGAGCATAGCCTCCTGACCCTCGACAATCCGCCCCGGCTGGTGATCGACCTGCGCGGTCCCGGGGTCCCTGCACGCATGCTGGGTATGCAGACACCCGGCAGCATCGTCAACCAGGTCCGCAGCGGCGCACGCGACACCGGCGAGCTGCGTGTCGTGCTCGACCTTGCCGACATGCCACGCCAGTCGAGCGCACGTCTCGAGAAGAATCAGAGCGGCGCTTATCGTCTTGCCGTCGAGCTGCGGCATGCGCCACGTGCGGTCGCAAAGTCGGCGCCACCATCCGTCCCGGTTGCCGCTGCTCCCACGAGTCCCCCGAAGGCAATCACCGCTTCCCGCCCGGCAGCGACCGCGCCCCCCGCGACGGATGCGCGGCGCGAGCAGGCTGCCACGACGCCGGTTCCCGAAAAAATACGCCCGACCAAACCCGCACAGAAACCGACGGTCGTTGCCACCGCGCCGTCAAGCGCGCCTCAGAAACCCGCGGTTTCGGATCGCGAGGTCAGCAAGCTTGCCGACATGGCAGCGCCCCTACCCGCCATCGGTTCAGGCAAGCGCAAGACCGTCATCGTCGCCGTCGACGCCGGGCACGGCGGCAAGGATCCGGGCGCCGCCGGCAAAGGCGGCACCCGCGAAAAGGACGTCACGCTGGCCATCGCCCGCGAACTGGCCCGCCGCATCGACCGCGAGCCGGGCATGAAGGCCGTCCTGACCCGCGACGGCGATTATTTCCTCACCTTGCGCCAGCGCATCCAGATCGCCCGCAAACACCAGGCCGACCTGTTCGTGTCCGTTCATGCCGATGCCTTCGAAAACAGCGCAAGCCGGGGCTCATCGGTTTACGTACTTTCCCAGCGCGGCGCCACCGACGAGGCGGCACGCTGGCTGGCGGCACGGGAAAACGCTGCGGATCTGGCAGGCGGCGTGAAACTCAACGACAAAGACGAAGTGCTGGCACAGGTTCTGCTCGACCTGTCCCAAACGGCTACCATCGACGCCAGCTTTCAACTCGCCGACCGTGTCCTCGGAGAACTCGGGCGACTCGGGCCGTTGCACAAGGAAGTGGTTCAGCAGGCCGGGTTTCTGGTCCTGAAATCGCCCGACATTCCGTCCATTCTCGTGGAGACTGCATTCATCACCAATCCGGACGAGGAACGCAGACTCAAGGATCCCGCGCATCAACGGCGCATCGCCTCGGCGATTTTCAGCGGTTTGCGCGGCTACGCGGCCGAGCGCATACCGGACAGCCGCCTTGCCGAAACGAACAGCGAGGACACGGCGCAGCAGGCGCTGTCCCTGGCCAGCGATACCACGCGCGAGCCATGATACGGACGCCCCGTATCGTGCTGGTGGCGACCTCCCACCCGGGCAACATCGGCGCCGCCGCCCGGGCGATGAAGACCATGGGACTCACCGAGCTGCATCTGGTCGCCCCAGAACAGTTCCCCGATCCCCAGGCCACGGCCATGGCCGCCGGAGCCGATGACATCCTCGAACGCGCCCAGGTTCATGTCGACTTGCCCACCGCACTGGCGGGCTGCCATTGGGTCGCCGGCCTGAGCGCGCGGCCGCGGGCGCTGTCGGGTCCCGACCTCGATGCCCGGCGCGCGGCCGAGACACTCGCGCGCCATAGCGAGGAGTCGCAAGGCGCGCTGGTGTTCGGCCGGGAACGCACCGGCCTGACCAATGAAGAGCTGGATCTGTGCCATGTGCGCGTGAATATCCCGGCCAATCCCGCGTATGGCTCGCTCAATCTCGCCGCTGCCGTGCAGGTCATGGCGTATGAGTGGCGCATGGCCAGCACTGCCCCTTCCGCGGATCCGGCACAGCCGGAAGGGCCGGATGCGTTGGCCGGCGCCGAAGCGGTCGAGTCCTTCCACGAACACCTCGAGGAAGTGCTGGCCGAGATCGGCTTTCTCGACCGCGGCAACCCGCGCCAGCTGATGCGCCGCATGCGCCGACTTGTGCACCGCGCGCGACCCGAGGTGGAGGAACTCAACATCCTGCGCGGCATCCTGAGCGCCGTTCAGGGCGGTCGCACCCGCCGTTCCGGTGGGGCTGCGGGCCGCGACGTATAATGACGCTTCCGGGGGCGCCAACCGCCCTCAGCAAGCGGTGACACTCAGCCTATGCGGCAACAACTGCGGGAAGATATCCAAAGCGTCTTCGAGCGCGATCCCGCCGCGCGCAGCGTGCGCGAGGTGCTCACCAGTTATCCGGGCCTGCACGCCGTCTGGCTGCATCGCGTCAGCCACGCCCTCTGGCAGCGCGGCCTGCTCTGGCCGGCGCGGCTGTTGTCCCATGTCGGTCGCGGACTGACCGGCATCGAGATCCATCCCGCGGCGCGGTTGGGGCGGCGCGTGTTCATCGATCATGGCATGGGTGTGGTGATCGGCGAGACGGCCGAGGTTGGCAATGACTGCACGCTCTACCATGGCGTCACCCTGGGCGGCACCAGCTGGGCCGGCGGCAAGCGCCACCCCACGCTGGAGGCCGGCGTCGTGGTCGGTGCGGGCGCCAAGATCCTGGGACCGATCCGCATCGGCGCCGGCGCCCGCGTGGGTTCGAACGCCGTGGTGGTGCGCGACGTGCCGCCCGGCGCAACGGTGGTGGGGATCCCCGCACGCATCGTGAGCGAGCCGGCGCAGGCCGCTGCACCCGACGCACGGCGCCAGGCCATTGCCGAGCGCATGGGCTTCGATGCTTACGGCCTCACGCGCGAGATGCCCGATCCCGTCGCCCACGCCATCAACGGCATGCTGGATCACATCCATGCCATGGACGAATGCATCCAGACGCTGAGCCAGCGTCTGCACCGGCTGGAGGGTGAAGCGGGCGAGCCGCTGCCGGCACCGCCGCCGTGCGCCGTGACGCCGATGGACGAAGGCGGCGCAGCGGAGCAACCGGCCGCGGGCAGCGCCTCTCGCACAGGGTCGGCCTCGTGAGCGACCCGGTCTACCTCGACCACGCCGCGACCACCCCGGTCGATCCCTGCGTCATCGCCGCCATGCTCGCAGTGATGGGACCGGACAGTGGCTACGGCAACCCGGCTGCCATCCAGCATCCCTACGGCCAGCGCGCCAGCGCGGCGGTGGAAGCGGCGCGCGGGCAGGTGGCTCGGCTGATCGGCGCCGAGCCGCGCGAGATCGTTTTCACCAGCGGTGCCACGGAGGCAAACAACCTCGCCATCAAGGGCGCCTGCGCGTTCTACCAGGCGCGCGGCCGGCATCTCGTCACCGCCCTCACCGAGCATCCCTCGGTGCTGGAACCGGCCGCGGCGCTGGAAGCACAGGGCTGGAGCGTCACCCGCCTGCGTCCCGCCGCCGACGGTCGCATCCATCCCGATCAGCTCGCCGCGGCCTTGCGAGCAGACACGGCGCTGGTCTCGCTCATGCACGTCAACAACGAAACCGGGCTCATCCAGGACATCGCTGCGCTGGGGGAGGTCTGCCGCGCGCGCGACGTCCGCTTCCACGTCGATGCGGCCCAAAGCGCCGGCCGGCTCGCCCTCGACGTGCGCGCGCTGGCAGTGGACTATCTGTCTCTCTCCGCACACAAGCTCTATGGGCCGCAGGGCATCGGCGCGCTCTACGTGCGCGATCGGCCGCGCGCGGGGCTCGCAGCGCAGATGCACGGCGGCGGTCAGGAACGCGGGCGCCGCTCCGGCACGCTCGCTGTGCATCAGATCGTCGGCATGGGGGCGGCCGCGGAGATCCTCATCCAGGAGCGCGAACCCGAACAGGCCCGTCTTGCGGCCCTCATGACGCGGCTCGAGGCAGCGCTGGCCGACGTCCCCGATCTCTGCTGGATCGGCGCCGAGGCGCCCCGGGTATCCGGGATCCGCAACGTTGCCATTCGAGGCGTGGCGCGGGAAAGCCTGCTCGCGAGCCTGTGGGAGACGGTCGCGGCCGCCGCCGGCTCGGCCTGCACCGCCGCCGAAGGCGAACCCTCGGCCGTGCTGCAGGCCCTGGGTCTCGATCCTGTGACCGCGCAGGGTGCGCTGCGCCTGTCCCCGGGCCGCTGGACTTCGGCAGCCGACATCGATCAGGCGGCAGCGGCGCTGCGAGCGGTGATCACGCGCCTGCGACGCATCGCCGCCGGCGCACCGGTCGATGACCTGCCAGGGCCAGCCGGCCTGCCGCCTGCCTATAGCGCAGCGGTGACCGACTGGTTCGCCCGGCTGCCCCGGGTCGGGCGCCTGACGCATGCGCCGGACGTTCTGCACGGCGCGGCAGGCGAGCCACGGCAGGGCGCATGGGTGCGCTGGGATCTGGCCATCGCGGGAGCACGGATCGCCCAGGCGCGCTTTCGCGCCTGGGGTTGCCCCGCCACGCTGGCCGCCGCAGCCTGGTGCGCCGAGCACATCGAAGGGCTCGATTGTGTGGCTGCCGAGGCCCTCACTGGCGCCGATATGGCCGCAGCACTTGGTCTTGCCGGCGCGCAGCGCAGCACGACCCTGATCGTCGAAGACGCCCTGAAAAACGCCTTGGCAAAGCGAACGCGGCAGGCGCAATCCCTGCAGGATGCAACATGTCCGAACTGAACGATCCGCGCGTCTTCATGGCGGCCGAGCGCACCCTGCTCGCCTGGAACCGCACCAGTCTGACGCTCATGGCCTTCGGCTTTGCGGTGGAACGCTTCGGCCTTTTCGCGCATATGTTGCTGGCCCGTCCCGGCGAACCGATGCCGCGCGGCGGCTCGTTCTGGGTCGGGCTCGCTTTCATCGCGCTGGGCGTGTTCGCGGCATTCGGCTCGGTGTATCAGTATCGCCGCATGCTGCGCACCTTGCGTCCGGTCGAGATCCCACCCGGTTACGCCGTGCATTTCGGCACCCTGCTCGCGCTTGCCGTCGGCCTGCTGGGTCTGGGACTGGTCGTCGATCTGGGCCTGCAAGCCGGTGATATACCGCACGCTGCCACGGTGGAAGCACGCTGAACGTCACCCATCTCGCCGGATGAGCCGACCAATCATGCCGGCTTGGGTCCGACACGCATGTGCAAGATGGCCTCGGCGATCACCGCGCCCGCCGCATCGAACACCTGGATCTTCACTGGCCAGTCTTGGTCGCGCTGCCAGTCCGGCGGCGTGAACGCGCAGACGGCGCGGACGTCGGTGCGGCCCTTGCGCAGATAGCGGATGTCGAGGCCTGCCGGAATCCAGCGCGCCGTCGGCGGAATGGCGAGCTGCACGGCCATGGAACCGCACAGTTCCATCAGATTGGCGAGCGCAGCGGCGTGCAGGGTCCGCATGTGATTGGTGACCGCCCGGCGCTTGCGCATGCCGAGTTCCAGATGGCCCGGTGCAGCATGGATCAGGCGCGGCCGAATCGTGGCCGAATAGGGCGCTGCCAAGGCCAGACCCGCGCGAAACAGCAGGTTGTGGCCAGGCACGCGCATGAGACGTCGCAGCGCGCGCAGCATGACGGTTTCTTCCATGAAACCTGCCTCTTTTGCCGATGGAGGACAAAGCAAAAACAACGGTCTTTGCGACCTGAGCGATTACTTATCGACGAATGCCCGCTCGATCACGTAATCGCCCGCATGGCCGATCTTGGGCGAAACCTCGAAACGCCACTCGTCGAGGACCTTGCAGATCGACGTCAGCATGGCGGGACTGCCGCACAGCATGGCGCGGTCATCGCCCGGATTCATCGGCGGCAGCCCGATATCTGCGAACAGCTTGCTGGAAACCATCAAATCGTTGATCCGCCCCTGGTGGACGAAGGGCTCGCGCGTCACCGTCGGATAATAGATCAGCTTTTCTCGCACCGCCTCGCCGAAGAACTCGTTCCGGGGCAATTCGTGGATGATGAAATCGCGGTAGGCCAAGTCACAGACCCGCCGCACGCCATGCACCAGCACGACGCGCTCGAAACGCTCGTAGGTCTCCGGGTCCTTGATGATGCTGAGGAAGGGCGCAAGTCCCGTTCCGGTGGCGAACAGATACACATGTCGGGCTGGCCGCAAATCATGCAGCACCAATGTCCCCGTGGGCTTGCGGCTCACCAGCAGGCTGTCGCCTTCCTTCAAATGCTGCAGCCGCGACGTCAACGGGCCATCCTGAACCTTGATGCTGAAGAACTCGAGATGTTCCTCGTAATTGGCGCTGGCGATGCTGTAGGCTCGCATCAGGGGCCGGCCGCCGACCTCCAGGCCGATCATGACGAACTGGCCGTTCTCGAAGCGCAACCCCGTGTCGCGCGTGGTGGTGAAGCTGAACAGCGACTCGTTCCAGTGCCGTACACTCAGGATCGTTTCAGTACCGATCGCGGCCATAAGAATTCATGCTTGCCCGAAAATTGATTGAGAATGCCAATTTTACACGCTCGCCGCGGCATATCGAACTCTCACATTGGCATGACGCGCCCTTGATTTCACCGGCCCATGAACTAAGCCCTTATGTACACGCGCCATTCAAGTCGTCCGTCACGCCACCGATAACCCACAAGGCAACGATAAAACATCAGCGAAAAGGGGGACATCATGGAAGCCAGCCTCGTTTTGCCCGCCCGCGCCACCCCACAGGCCGAGTCGCTCTCATCCCGTATCGACCAGCGATGCGCCGAGGACACGACGCTCTCCCCACACGCAGGCGTCCGCATGCCTTGGCTGCCCGTCGCATTGGCCATGCTTGTATTCGTGGTGGTTTTCGGCATCTACCGGTGGTATCAACAGACCCATGCATTCACGGTCGGACTCGATTACTTCGAGCCGGAATTCCAGATTTACTGGATGCGCCTGCTGTGGGGACAAGCGGCTACGCTGGTCCTGCTGGGCAGCAGCGGCATGGCGTGGGCATGGTTCAGCCGCGAGCGCGATCTGAGCCGGCTTTCGCCGGCCGATGAGCTGTGGCGCTATTACCTCGTCATCAGCATCCTGGCGCTCGGGAGCGTGATGGTGCTGTTCACGCTCGGCGTATTTGCCGAATCCGACGCCGCCTGGCACCAGATCACCATCCGCGACACCGATTTCACACCGACCCACATCGGCCTGCAGTATTTCGCCATCCCGGCTTTCGGCGCATCATTGCTGGTCGCATTCATCTGGATTCACACCCGCTTGCCGGCCTTCCGCAATCGTGTTTCCATGCCGGCAGCGCTCATCACCATGGGTCCGATCCTGATGATGCCCAACATCGGCTTCAACGAATGGGGTCATGCCTTCTTCTATTCCGAGGAGCTTTTCGCGGCCCCCATCCATTGGGGATTTCTGGTGCTGGGCTGGAGCGCATTCGGACTGGGCGGCCTGGTATTGCAGTGCCTTGCGCGCATCCGCGAACTGACGACGCTGCCGGACGACCGCGCCGTGGTTTCAAGCGATCCGGTGCGCGGCCGATGATCCACCATTACCACGTCATCACGGGGTAACGGTCGGCCCGATGCCATACGCAGCCCATATCTCCACAGATCGCACGCCGCGTGATGGCATCATCCGGTTGGAGCAAGGTCATGACCGATCCCAGCGACGATAAAATGCCGATCGCCTCATCGCCACCTGCGATGGCCGAAATGGATCCCGTGCTGATCGAGTTGCTCACCTTGATCAACGAGGTGCGCGCCGCGCTGATCCGGGCCCACGATCGGCGCTGGCTCTTTGCCAGCATCTGCCGGATTCTGGTGCGATCCGAGGACTTCGGATTGGTTGGGCTCGCCATGCGCGAAGGCGACGAACTCGTCGGGATGGTGGCGGGCAGTCATGCCAGTCCTTCGTTCATACCTCAGGCCACCGTCGATGTGGAATCGAGGCATCCCGCAGCCAGGGCCCTGCGCGAGGGCAGGATGCAGTCGTTGCATCCGATCCCCGAAGCCGATCCGGTCTGGCCGCTCTGGCGGGAATATGGCAAAGGTGCCAAACCGACGCATGCCTTGTACCTGCCGCTGCGGGAGGACGCCGAAATCACCGGCGTGCTCGCGATTTACGGCTCGGCCGCGATCGTGACAGGCCAGCGTGTCGATCTTCTGAGTGAACTGGCCGACGACATTGCCTACGCGCTTGAAACGCTGCGGAAGGACGAGATTCGCCAGCAGGTCGAGCAGCGGCTACGCGAAAGCGAGGCTCATCTCGCGGAAGCCCAGCACGTGGGGCGCCTCGGCTCGTGGACCCTGGATCCCGTGCACAATCGAATCGAAGGCTCTGCCGAGGCCAGACGGCTGTACTTCATTCCAGAGGACCAGAGCAAAATCACGCTGGAAGACATTGCCGAGCGCATCGCGCCACCCTACCTGGCCCATTATCTCTCTGTTGTCGAACGCTGCCTGACCACCGGCGAATCCCTCGAGACGGAATATCCGTTGCGGCTTCCGGACGGAACCTGGCGCTGGATCCATGCGCGAGGCCACACGGACTTTGACGCGACCGGCAAGCCGACACGCATGTTTGGAACCGTCCAGGACATCACCGCGCACAAGCTGATGCAAGAGGCCCTCACGGCCAGCAACGCGCGCTGGGAATTCGCGCTCGACGGCGCCGGCGAGGGTGTCTGGGACTTGGACACCGAGAAAAACACGGTGTTCTATTCACCGCGCTGGAAACGCATGCTGGGCTACGAGCCGGAAGAAATCCCCAGCGATCTCGGCGAGTGGGCGAAACGGCTTCACCCCGAGGAAAAAGGCCGCGTGATGCAGGCCTTGGTGGCATTCATCCGCAGCCGGGATCAGGAAAGCTACGCCCTCGAGTATCGGTTGCGGACCAAGAGCGGGAACTATGCCTGGATCCTGGATCGCGGCAAGGTGATCACCCGCAATGCCGATGGAATTCCGCTGCGCATCATCGGCACCCACACCGACATCAGCGAACGCAAGCAGGCCGAGGACGCGATCCGGGCCAGCGAAGCCTTGCGGCGAGCGGTTCTGGACTCCGTTCAGGATGCCATCGTCGCGTTTGATGAAACTGATCGCATCATCCTGTTCAACAAGGCAGCCGAGCGCCATTTCGGCTATCCCGCGACGGACATCATCGGCCAGCCGGTCAATCAGCTGATCCCCGAACGCTACCATGCCGGATTCATACGGTTCAGGTCCGGGCAGATCGGCACGGTCCAACGCGTGAAGGGGCTGCGCCGGGACGGGACGGAGTTTCCGATCGAAGCCACCCTCAGCCGGACACACATCGGTAAAGACGAGCTTTGCACAGTCATCCTGCGGGACATATCCGAGCAACTGGCGGCCGACCGGGAACTGCGCCTGGCGGACCAGGTGTTTCGGAACAGCGCAGAAGGCATCGGCATCATCGATGCCGTGGAACAGCGCATCGTCTCGGTCAATCCCGCGTTTTGCACGCTGACAGGATGGCTGCGCGAGGAAGTGCTCGGCCGCCCGTCCTACGAAATCCTGACGCCCGGATCGGAACGGGAGTCGCACCGTCAGGCACTGCAAGCCGTTCGCCAAACCGGCTTTTGGCAGGGCGAACTGGAACTCGCGCGGCGTACCGGCGAGGTGTTCCCGATCTGGCTGACGCTCAGCGCCGTGCGCAGCGGCGCCGGCCACATCACCCACATCATCGCGATGTTTTCCGACATCACCGAACGGCGGCGCATCGCGGAACAACTGGACCATCAGGCCAGCCACGACGCCCTGACGGGATTGCCCAACCGTTACGGCATCGACCGCTTGCTGCCGCGATTGCTGAACGAGCATCGACAAGCCGGAAAGAAGCTGGCCGTACTCTTCATCGACCTGGATAATTTCAAGACGATCAATGATTCCCTGGGCCACACCGTCGGGGACCATTTGCTCACCGCGGTGGCGGTCCGGCTGGCGGGCTTGCTTGATCCGTCGGCCCTGATCGCCCGGCCCGGCGGGGACGAATTCATCATCGTCCTGCCCGACCTTTCGGACGACTCCTCCGCTCTGTATCAGGCCGAGCGCATACGCCACGCCATGGCGGAACCGTTCGAGATCGGCAATTTCAAGCTCAACGTCTCCCTCAGTCTCGGCGTCAGCCAGTTTCCGGATGATGGCGAGGACATGGCGGCCCTGTTCCAGAACGCCGATACCGCGATGTATGCAGCGAAAGCCGTCGGCCGCTCGCAAATCCGCAGCTTCAGCCGCCAGATGGCCGAGCGCGTCAAACAGCGGCTCGGCCTCGAAACCCGCTTGCGGCGGGCCCTGGATCAGGGCGAGTTCCTGCTGCACTATCAGCCCCAGATCGACACCGACGCGGGCACCCTGAATGGCCTGGAAGCCCTGTTGCGCTGGCAGCCGCGCGACGGCGAAGCACTGGGTCCGGCCGAGTTCATACCGGTCGCCGAGGACACGGGACTCATCATACCCATCGGGCAATGGGTGCTCGAGGAACTGTGCCGCCAGATGACGGAATGGCAGCGCATGAACTGCGCCCGCGTCCCCATGGCCTTCAACCTGTCGCCCCTGCAGTTTCGACAGGCGGACCTCCGGGAGGTGATTCTGTCCACCCTGGCACGCAACAACATCGCGGGCAGCCAGATCGAGCTGGAACTGACCGAAGGCATGCTCATCGACGCCAGTCCTGAAACCCACAGCATCCTGGCCGCACTCAAGGGCAGCGGCATCGGGCTCGCCATCGACGATTTCGGCACCGGCTACTCGGCGCTGAGTTACCTCAAGAAGTTTCCCATCGACAAGCTCAAGATCGACCGCAGTTTCATCCAGGACATCACGAGCCAGCCCGCCGATGCCGCGATCACCTCGACCATCATCAGCCTCGCACACAGCCTGAACATGCGCGTGGTGGCCGAAGGCGTCGAGACGGCGGATCAGCATTACCTCCTGTCGAATTGGGGTTGCGACGGCGTGCAGGGCTATCACTTTTCGCGACCGCTGCCGGCCGAGCAGATCTTCGAACGATACCTGGCGCCACAGCACGTCGGGACGCGGAAAGACGGAACGGGCTAATAAGGCCGTCCAGCGAAATCGGGTCCGCCGACCGACCGGGCCGGAACTCAATCGAAGCGGGCACACAGCCAGTTTCGCCACATGCGTCCAGCCGCCCGTTCCAGTGCCTTGGCCTGCGCCTGCGTCTCGGCGCGCAGAGCGTTGACGTCGATACCGGCCTGCGCCAGCTCGCAGGCATGGCCGATGAACCAGCGCTCCAGATCACGCCCCCGCACCTCGGGATGGCACTGAAAACCCCAGCCATGGTCCGCGTAAACGAAGACCTGATGGGCGTAACGCGCGCTGGTGGCCAAGTGGATCGCGCCTTCGGGTAAGTCAAAGGTGTCGCCGTGCCAGTGCAGCACCGACACCCCCGGCGCAAACAGCGGCGCCAGTTCGGCACGCGCGTCTCCGGCCGCCGTCGGCAGGAGCGGACTCCAGCCGATCTCCTTGCCCGCCGATCCCGGATAGACCCGCGCGCCCAATGCGGCGGCCATGAGCTGGGCCCCAAGGCAAATGCCGAGCGTCACGCCCCCGCGGCGCAAGCGTTCGCCAATCAGGGTTTTTTCGGTCGCCAGAAAAGGATAGGCGGCCTCGTCGTAAACGCCGATGGGACCTCCGAGCACGACGAGAAGCTCTGCCGCCATCGCCTCGGCCGCCGGCAAAAGATCCACGCCGGCCTGCAGGGCGCGGACCGCGAATCCGGCCTCGGTCAGTGCCGGCGCCAGGGTGCCCAGATCCTCGAATGCCACATGGCCGATGACCAGTGCGCGCCGCATGCGTCCTCCCCGGCGACCTCGTGCGCGCCCGGCAAAGCGGCGCGCTTTCAGCGATGAGGGCGATTATGCTCTACTTTTCGCCCCGTCCCCGTGGAAACATGCCCCATGACCGCATCCACCCTGCGCTTCCCCGCTGAATGGGAAACCCAGTCCGCCGTCCTGCTCACCTGGCCCCATGCCGAGACCGATTGGGCGCCCAACCTCGTGGCCGCCGAGGCCACTTTCGCGACCATCGCCCGCGCGGTGCTGGCCCATGAATCGCTGATCGTCGGTGTGCATCATCCGGATCTCGTGGAAGCGGTGCGCGCGCACATCGCGCCCTCAGCCGATCAGGCGGCTCGCCTGCAGGTGACCATCGCGCCCAGCAACGACTCCTGGGTACGGGACCACGGCCCGCTCACCGTATTCGAAAACGGCCAGCCCGTGCTGCTCGATTTCACCTTCAATGCCTGGGGCGGCAAGTACGACAGCGGACTCGATGACGCCATTCCCGCAGTGCTGCATCGATCCGGCGTGTTCGCCGACACGCCGCTGCGGCGAGTGGATTTCGTGCTCGAGGGCGGGGCGCTGGAAAGCGATGGTCAGGGCACGCTGCTGACGACCACCTCCTGCCTGCTCGATCCCCGGCGCAATGCTGGCATCACCCGCGCCACCGCCGAAGCTCGCCTGCGAGCGGCGCTCGGCATCGAGCGGGTGCTCTGGCTCACCCAGGGCCATCTGGAAGGCGACGACACCGATGGTCACATCGACACCCTGGCGCGCTTTGCGAGCCCGGAAACCATCGTCTACCAGGGCTGCGACGATCCTGCGGACAGCCATTACGCATCGCTGCAGGCCATGGCGGAAGAGCTCTCGGCGCTGCGGCGGACCGACGGACAGCCCTACCGCCTGATCGCGCTGCCCCTGCCCCGTCCCATCCGCGATGCCGATGGTCGACGGCTGCCGGCCACCTACGCCAACTTCCTCATCATCAATGGCGCCGTGCTGCTGCCGGTCTACGGGGACCCGGCCGACCGGACCGCGCAGTCGCGTCTGGCCGAGGCGTTCCCAGACCGGGCGATCGTGCCGATCGACTGCAGCGCACTGATCCGCCAGTTCGGCAGCCTGCACTGCGTCACCATGCAACTACCCGCGGCCGTGCCGGTCTGCACGCGCCTTGCTGCGGAGCGTTGAGCCATTGTTGCTCGAGGTTATCTCCGCGTCATGAACACGCTGCATTCGCTCATCAGGATCGACCTGAACGCGGACGTCGGCGAAGGCAGCCCGGCCGATGCCGCACTGATTCCACTGGTCTCCTCGGTGAACATCGCGTGCGGCGCCCATGCCGGCGATGCAACCACCATGGCCCGCACGGTTGCGCTCGCCGCGGCTCACGGTGTTGCCATCGGCGCTCATCCAGGCTACGCCGATCCCGAGCACTTCGGCCGCCGCGCCCTCGACCTCCCCGCCCCGGCGATCCATCGGTTGGTGGCAGAACAGGCCGAAGCCTTGGCAGCGCATGCCCATGCGGCGGGGACGCGTCTCACGCACGTCAAACCGCACGGCGCGCTGTACAACCAGGCAGCCGGCGACATGAACCTCGCGATGACCGTCGCGCGCGCCGTTCATGACGTCGATGCCAACCTCACGCTGGTCGGTCTGGCCGGCAGCGCGCTGATTGCGGCCGGCCGAAGGCTCGCCTTGCGCGTCGCCGCGGAGGCTTTCGTCGACCGCCGCTACGAGGCCGACGGGAGTCTGACGCCGCGCGGGCATCCGGACGGGCTGATCATCGATGCTGAGGATGCAGCCCGGCAAGTCCTCACTCTCCTGCACACCGGTCGGCTGATGACCCGGACCGGACAGATGATCGCGCTCACGGCCAACACTTTCTGTGTTCACGGGGACAGCCCGGCTGCCCTCGCGCTCGTGCGAAACCTGCGTGAGCGGCTTGCCGCGGCCGGGATTGCCGTGCGACCGTTCGCGACTCCTGCCATCCATTGAAACCGCCGCCTTGCCGCGCAAGGCCGGCCACCGCGTAATCCCGTCCTTGGGTTCGATGACCGACAGCCGCCGTGTCTGGTTGCGGACATTCGTAGCCGACTCCCGACACTGGATCAGTGCCTCGGCGAATTCCCCCAACACAACAAATCGATAATCGGCTGAATTAACCAAGTAATAATTCGATTAACTGACGTCAAGAACAGCTTGGCACGGTTTCTGATGTTGAAAATTCGCTTTTCTCATCAGCCGTTATGCAACGTTTTGCATCACGTATCGAGGAGAACCCCATGGAGTCCCAACCCCGCTGGCAGCTCAAGGGACGCGTCGCACTGGAGACGGATCATCAGGCGCCCGTCGAGGACACGCGCATCGACCTGCTCGAACAGATCGAGCGCACCGGATCCATCGCCCAGGCCGCCAAAGCCGTCGGCATGAGCTATCGCGCGGCCTGGAATGCCGTCGATGCCCTGCGCAACCTGGCCGGCGAGCCCATGGTCACGACGCACAGCGGCGGCAACGACGGCGGCGGCACGCATCTCACGCCGGCCGGTCAACGCCTCGTGCATACCCACAGGCTGGTGCTGGAACACCAGCGCCGCTTTCTGATCCAGCTGCAGTCGCGGCTGGATCAGCCCGAAACGCTCACCCTCATCAGGAGATTGGCCATGAAAACCAGTGCCCGCAACCAGTTCTTCGGCACCGTCACGCGCATCCAGACCGGGGCGGTGAATGCCGAGGTCGCGATCGCGCTCAACACCCACGATCACCTGGTCGCCATGGTCACCATGGAAAGCCTGGCGGAACTCAAGCTCGCGCTCGGCAGCGAGGTGTGGGCGCTGGTCAAGGCGCCTTCGGTGCTGATCACCGAGGCGGATCCAAAGGTCAAGCTCTCGGCCCGCAACCGGCTCTGTGGCAAGGTCGCGCGCATCACGCGCGGCAGTGTGAACGCCGATGTGGTGATCGACCTGCCGGGCGGCGCCACCATCAGCGCCATCATCACCCTCGACAGTCTCGACAGCCTCGCGCTCACCGAAGGCAGCCGGGCCTGCGCCGTGTTCAAGGCCGGCAGCGTGATCCTGGGCGTCAACGCCTGAAACCTGAGAGACATACTCATCAGGGCGACCGTCGGCGTGCGCGCGCTTAACCCGGGCACGCCGCTGATGACGGCCAGCCAAGCAGTTTCACCGCCCGCCTGCATGTCGATTTTTGACCGCGACCCGCCACGACCGATCGAGAGGTTTCATCATGCGTCATTCCATCCTGCGCACATTCCGGCTCGCCTGGCTGTTGCTTCTGAGCATTCCCGCGGCACAAGCGGCCGAGGTAGTGGCAGCCGTCGCAGCGAACTTCGGACCGGTGATGGCGCGCATCGAACCCGGCTTCGAGCAGGCGAGCGGCCACCAGCTCACCGTGGTGCTGGGTTCGTCCGGCAAGTTCCTGCAGCAGATTCAGCAGGGCGCGCCGTTCGACGTGTTCCTGTCCGCGGATGCCGAGCGGCCGGAATTGCTTGCCAAGTCCGGCCTCGGCGTGCCGGCCTCGCGCTTCACCTACGCCATCGGCCGGCTGGCGCTGTGGAGCCCGGATCCCCAGGCGTTCAGCGACGGCCCGGCGTACCTCAAGGCCGGCACGTTCCGGCATCTGGCCATCGCCAACCCGGCGGTCGCGCCCTACGGCGCGGCGGCGCAGCAGGCGCTGGAACGGCTCGGTCTGTGGGCCGGTCTGCAGACGAAGATCGTGCGCGCCGAGGACATCGGTCAGGTCTATGCCATGGCTGGCAGCGGCGCCGCCGAGGCGGCGTTCGTGGCCTATTCCCAGGTGCTCACCGGCGGCAAGCCGGGCAGCCAGTGGCTGGTGCCGCAGGATCTGCACCAGCCGCTCAAGCAGGACGCCATTCTGATCACCCGCGCCCAGAACAACCCGGCCGCCAAGGCGCTGCTCGACTACCTCAAGACGCCGGCGGCGCGCGAGATGATCGCGTCGCTGGGCTACGACCTGCCGGCGCCCTGAACCATGGGCCTCGACCTCGGCCCGGTCTGGCTCACGCTACGCCTGGCGGCGGTCGCCGTCGTGCTGCTGCTGCTCGTCGGCACGCCGCTCGCCTGGTGGCTGGCGCACACCCGCTCGCGTGCCAAGCCGCTGATCGAGGCCATTACCGCGCTACCGCTGGTGCTGCCGCCGACGGTGCTGGGGTTTTACCTGCTGGTGCTGTTCGCGCCGGGAGCGCCGCTCGGCGCTGCCTGGCTGGGACTGACCGGCGAAACCCTCACCTTCTCGTTCAGCGGTCTGGTGCTGGCGTCGATGCTCTACTCGCTGCCGTTCGTGGTGCAGCCGCTGCAGGGCGCTTTCGAGGCGGTCGGTCGCGGGCCGCTCGAGGCCGCCGCGGTCTTGGGCGCGCGCCCGCTCGATGCCTTTTTCACCGTGGCGAGCCCGCTCGCGGCGCGCGGCTATCTGACCGCCGCCGTGCTCGGTTTTGCGCACACGCTCGGCGAGTTCGGCGTGGTGCTGATGGTCGGCGGCAACATCCCCGGCCGCACGCGGGTGATCTCGATCGCCATCTATGAGCAGGTGGAGACGCTCAATTTCGCCGCCGCGCACGTGCTCTCGGCCGGCCTGCTGGCGTTCTCGTTCGCGGTGCTGGTGCTGGTCTACAGCCTCAATCGCCGCTTTCCGGTGCACGCGGCATGAGGCTCGCAATCGCCCTCACCGTGCGCCGTCCGGGGTTCACGCTGGAGATCGACGAAACGCTGGAGCTGGCCGGCATCACCGCCGTGATGGGCGCGTCGGGCAGCGGCAAGAGCACGCTGCTGCGCGCCCTGGCGGGGCTCGACACACCGCAGCGCGCCCGCATCACCCTCGACGGCGCGCTGCTGGCGGACAGCGCGGCGGGTGTGAACCTGCCGCCGCACCGGCGCGGCATCGGCTACGTGTTCCAGGATGCGCGCCTCTTCACCCACCGCCGCGTGCTCGGCAATCTGCTGTTTGCGCTGCAGCGTGCCCGGCCGGCCAACGGCGGGCGGTCGCCGCCGGCGTTCGACGAGGTGGTCGTGGCGCTCGATCTCGCGCCGCTGCTGGATCGCCGTCCGGCGGGCCTGTCCGGCGGTGAACGCCAGCGCGTCGCCATCGCCCGCGCGCTGCTCGCCAATCCGCGCCTGCTGTTGCTGGACGAGCCGCTCTCAGCGCTCGACCTCAAACGCAAGGCGGAGCTGCTGCCCTACATCCGCGCCCTGCCGGGACGTTTTGGCATTCCGCTGATCTACGTCTCGCACGCGGTGGAGGAGGTGGCCCAGCTCGCCGACGAGGTGCTGATCCTCGCCGCCGGCCGCGTCACTGCCCGCGGCGAGGCGCACGCCGTGCTGGAGCGCCCGGAGGCCGAAGCGGTGTCCGGCCACTTCGAGGCCGGCGCACTGTTGCGCGTGAGCGTGCTGCGGCACATCCCCGACTACGCGCTGACCGAGCTCGACCTCGCCGGCCAGCGCCTCACGCTGCCGCACATCGACGCCGCGCCCGGCACACCGGTGCGCCTGCGCGTGCGGGCGCGCGATGTCGCCATTGCGCTCGAAAATATCGAAGGCACCAGCATTCGCAACCAGCTCGCGGCACGCGTGCTGACCATCGACGCCGAACCCGCTGGCGCCTATGCCGAGGCGCTGCTCGAACTCGCAGGTGCACCCACCCAGCGCCTGCGCGCGCGCATCACGCGCGAATCCGTTGAACGCCTGCGCCTGCGGCCCGGCCAGCCGGTATGTGCCCTGATCAAGGCCGTCTCCTTCGACCGGCGGGAACTTGGCGAGAGACACGGCTAAACGACTGTCTTGTGGACGTGTAAGCTTCCCCGTCAAGTGGACATCAGTTCGTAGAGAGTTCCGCCTGTTGTGACTCGTACTTCCGCCGGTACTCCAGCGGGGTCATGTCGTCCAGGCTGTCGTGGGGTCGCTCCTCGTTGTATTCGAGTAGCCACTCCCACGCGGCATCCCGGACCTCGTCCAGCGACTCGAACAGATAGCAGTCCAGGATGTCTTCCCGGAAACTCCGGTTGAACCGCTCGATCAAGCTGTTGCTCTGCGGGCGTCCCTTGGGAATGAAGTGCAGCAGCACGCCGTTCCGCTCACCCCATTCGCCCAGCGCCTCCGCTACGAACTCCGGGCCGTTGTCTACGCGGATCATCATGGGCAGCGCCCGCCAGTCCTTCACCTGGTCGAGCACGCGGATGACGCGTTCGGCGGGCAAGGAAAGATCGATCTCAATCGCCAGCGCCTCGCGGTTGAACTCGTCGATCAGGTTCAGGGTGCGGAAGACCTGGCCGGTCATCAGCGTGTCCCTCATGAAATCCATCGCCCAGACCACGCCCGGCGCCACCTGCGTCGGCATCGGCTGTTTCACCGCCGAAGGCGGCCGGTAACGCACGCGACGGCGCAAATGCAGGCCAATCTGCCGGTAAACGCGGTATACGCGCTTGTGGTTCCAGCCGAAGCCCTTGCGGCGGGCCAGCTTGTAGCACTTCCAGAAGCCACGGCGCGGACGCTTCTCGACACACTGCCGCAGCAACCCCTCGATAAAGAGGTCTTTCGGCTGCGGCTTGCGTTGCGGCACCGAGTACCAACGACCGCGCTCAAGCCCAAGGATCTGGCTCTCGGTGAACTTCGACTTCTTCATACAACCCCACGGCGGGGAAAACATGCCAGAAAGTTCTACTTATCGAGTGTCTACCAACTGGGGAAGCTTACGAAACCACTGCGCTACTCAGAATGGCGGGACGTCGCCGCTCCGCGTAAAAGTGGCGTAAAAAGATGTCCATTGCGAGAACCCGGCGTTGAAACGCCAGCCGAGCCTCGTCGGTCCTGCGCAAAAACGGGACATCAGGGCGCCCCGTGCACGCGGTGCGTCGCGGCGTTCGGCACTACGCCAGACTGTGGCAGTTTTGCTATGCTCACGCCCCCGGCCGTTCAGGCCGGTCTGCTTTCACGATCATCAGAGGCGGACCCGGCTATGCATCCTCTCCTGACCATCGCCGTTCGGGCTGCCCGTCGCGCGGGCGACGTCATCCTCCGCGCAACCAGCCAGAGCGACGCGCTGACCATCGAGGCCAAGCAGCGCAACGATTTCGTCACCGAAATCGACCGGCAGGCCGAACAGGAGATCATCCAGATCATCCGCCGGGCCTATCCGGATCATGCGATTCTGGGCGAGGAAGGCGGCCAGATTGGCGAGCATGACGTCACATGGATCATCGATCCTCTGGATGGCACCACCAACTTCATCCACGGTCTGCCGCACTACGCCGTGTCGATCGGCATCCGCATCCGCGGACGACTCGAGCACGGGGTGATCCATGATCCGACGCGCGGGGAGATCTATACGGCCACGCGCGGCTCCGGGTCGTTTCTCAACGACCGGCGCATTCGCATCGCGACCGCACGCGGTCTTGATGGCGCCCTGATCGGGACAGGGCTGCCGTTTCGCGATTTCAGCCATGCCCAAGCCTATTACGGCATGTTGCAGGCCATCGCAGCCAAGACCGCCGGCATCCGCCGGGCCGGGTCGGCCGCACTGGATCTGGCCTACGTCGCCAGCGGCCGACTGGACGGCTACTGGGAACTGGGTCTGAAGCCATGGGACATCGCCGCTGGCGTGGTTCTGGTGCAGGAAGCCGGTGGGATCGTGGGCAGCCTATCAGGCGAACCCGAGGGATTCATGGAATCGGGCAATCTCGTCTGCGGCAATCCCCGCGTGTTTGCCGCGCTGGTGCGCGAGATAGAGCCTCACCTCACACCCATGCTGCGCGTCCAGTCGCGCCCCTGACCGACCGGCCCCGTACCGCAACGTTCACGCGATCAGATCCACTTGCTGTGCCGTCGCGCAAGCCGGCGGCTCAGAGCTGATCCTTGGGCCCCTCGCGCATGGCGGGCAGGAGATGTTCCCTGCGCACGCCCATCTGCAGGGCCAGGCTGCTGGCGACGTAGATCGTCGAATAGGTCCCGACGATGGAACCCACGACCATGGCGATGGAGAAGGGCCGCAGGGTATCGCCGCCGAGAATGAGGAGGGAAAGCAACACCAGAAAAACCGTCAGGTTGGTCATGATGGTGCGCGACAGGGTCTGGTTGACCGATTTGTTGATCACGTCCACGGGTCCCAGCCCGCGCAGCTTGACGAAATTCTCGCGGATGCGGTCGAAGATCACGATGGAGTCGTTGATGGAATAACCGATGATGCCCAGCACCGCCGCCAGCACGCTGAGATCGAAGCTGACCTGCGTCCAGGAAAGGACGCCGAGGGTGATGATGACGTCATGCACCAGTGCGATGATCGCGCCGGCGGCCAGACGGAATTCGAAGCGCAGTCCGACATACAGCAGAATGCCCGTGATGGCGATCAGCAGCGCCAGCCCGCCCTGATTGGCGAGTTCCTCGCCCACCTGCGGCCCCACGTATTCCACCCGCTGCAGGGATACGCCAGCATCATGTGCGGCGAGCACAGCCAACACATGCTCACCTTGCTGGTTGGCGTCGCCGTCCTGCGGAGGCAGCCGGATCAGCACATCGCGATCGGCGCCAAAGCGTTGCACCTGAGCGTCCGCCAGCCCCCCCTGCGCGAGCACATCCCGCACGACCTCCAGGTTCGCCGCTTCGGCATAGCGCACCTCCACCACCAGGCCACCGGTGAAATCGATGCCGAAATTGAGTCCGCGCGCCGCCAGCCCAATGACCGACAACAGGATCAACGCCCCCGAGACCGCAAACCAGACGTAACGCTGGCCCATGAAGTCGATCTTGGAATTGGGCGAAAACAGTTCCATGAACGTGCTCCTAGATCGAAAGGCTGGTGACGCGCCGGTTGCCGTAGATCAGGTTGACCAGCGCGCGCGTCCCGGTGATGGCCGTAAACATCGAGGCCATGATCCCGAGCGACAGCGTCACCGCAAAGCCGCGCACGGGACCCGAGCCCAGTCCGAAGAGCAGCGCGGCGGCGATGATCGTGGTGATGTTCGAATCGGCAATGGTGGCGAATGCCTTCTCGTAGCCGGCGTAGATGGCGGCCTGAGGGGTGCTGCCGTTGCGCAGTTCCTCGCGGATGCGCTCGAAGATCAGCACGTTGGCGTCCACTGCCATACCCATGGTCAGCACGATGCCCGCGATCCCCGGCAGCGTGAGCGTCGCCTGCAGGATGGACATCAGCGCCACGAGAATGATGACGTTGAACAGCAGGGCCAGATTGGCGATGAGTCCGAACACCTTGTAGTAGGCGCCAACCACGATCACGACGAGCAGGAAGCCCAGCACGGCGGCGTTCCAGCCTTGCTCGATGTTCTGTTGCCCCAGGCTGGGGCCGACCGTGCGCTCCTCCACGATGTCGACCGGTGCCGCCAGGGCCCCGGCGCGCAGCAGCAGTGCCAGATCCCGCGCTTCCTGCTGATCCAAGCCGGTGATCTGGAAGTTCTTGCTGAAGATGCCCTGGATGGTGGCGACGCTCACCACTTCCTCGACGGTGCGGCGCACGCGCACCGTCTGGCCGTTCTCGGTACGCAGGTCTGTGCGATTCTCGACGAACACCACTGCCATCTGGCGTCCTAGATTGGTCCGCGTGACGTCCCCCATGCGTCCGGCACCGCGGCTGTCCAGCGTGACGTTGACGCTCGGCCCGCCGGACCGTCCGTCAAACCCGGAGGACGCGCTGACCAGCTGATCGCCGGTCACGATCACTTCCCGCTTGAGCAGCACCGGATAGCCCTCGCGGGTCTTGTACAGCTTGCTTGTGGCCGGGATCTGGCCGGTGCGCGCCGCCTGCGCAGCATCGGTGTCCATGTCGACCAACCGAAACTCGAGCGTCGCGGTGGCGCCGAGGATTTCCTTGGCGCGCGCCGTATCCTGCACGCCCGGGAGCTGTACGACGATACGGTCCCGGCCCTGCTGCTGGATGAGCGGCTCGGCCACACCCAGTTCGTTGATCCGGTTGCGCAGGGTGTTGAGGTTCTGTTGCAGGGCTGCGCTGCGCAGCGTTTCCTGCTCCGTCTCGCTCAGCTGAAGAATGAAGCCGTCGGCCTGGTCCGGGGCTGCGGCGATCGCGAGTTCAGGGTAAGTCTTGCGCAGGGCTTCCATCGCTTTCGACCGATCCGCGGCCTCGCGCAGTGTCACGGTGATGCTGTCGCCGTGCCGCTCGATTTTGGCGTAGCGGATGTCGATCTCCCGCAACCCTCGCCGCAAGTCGGCCTCATAGCGCTCCAGTCGCTGATTGACGGCGGCCTTCATGTCCACTTCGAGGAGAAAATGCACGCCGCCGCGCAGATCGAGCCCCAGATTCATGGGGCGGGCACCGATGGCCAGCAACCAGGCCGGCGTGCGCGGAGCGATGTTGAGCGCCAGGACATGGTCGTTGCCCAATGCCGCTGCCAGCTTCTCCCGAGCCAGCAGCTGGGTTTCGGTGTCGAGATAGCGCACCAGCACGCGGCCATCCTGGAACTCGATCCGGCGCGGGGAAATCTGGTTGTCGCGCAGCACCTGCTCGATGCGCTGGACGGTCTCGGCCGACACCGGGGCATTGCGCGCGCCGGTGATCTGAATCGAGGGATCCTCCCCAAAGAGATTCGGCAGCGCGTACAGACAGGCAACCAGCAGCACCAGCAGGATCAGCGCGTTCTTCCACCACGAATAGCGATTCATCGAAGCGACCCTTCCCGGTCCGATCAGGCTTTCTTCTTGAGCGTGCCCTTGGGCAGGATCGCCCCCAAGGCCTGTTTCTGGACCTTGGCGACGACCTTGTCGGCAATCTCGAGCTCAACGAAGCTGTCACCGATCTCGACGATGCGCCCTGCGAGTCCGCCCGAGGTCACGACCTCGTCGCCACGGGCCAGGCCGGCCAGCATGTCGCGGTGCTTCTTGGCGCGCTGGGTCTGGGGCCGGATCAGGATGAAATAGAACACCACGAACAGTGCCACGAGCGGCAACAGGTTCAGCCACAGGCTGGGTTCTTGGGGTGCCTGCTGGGCCCAGGCGTCGGCGATGAAAAAGCTCATGAGATATCGTCCCGTTTCTACGCTGCTTGGCGAAGGGCCAAAAATCGGCGGTCATTATGGCACAGCCGCCGCCCCGCGCCCTTCCCGCGCCATGAATTCATCGCGAAAAGCCGCGAAGCGCCCCTCCGCAATCGCAGCGCGCATGCGCGCCATCAGCCTCTGGTAATAATGAGTGTTGTGGTAGCTCGCCAGCCGCGCGAACAGGATTTCCTGGCTGCGTTCCAGATGACGCAGATAGGCGCGGGAATAATTGCGGCACGTCGTGCAGTCGCACAGGGGATCGAGCGGGCCGGTATCCAGTCGATGCACCTGATTGCGAATGCGGACCACGCCTTCGTGGGTGAACAGATGGCCGTTGCGGGCGTTGCGCGTCGGCATCACGCAGTCGAACAGATCCACCCCGCGCGCCACGGCGTCGACCAGATCGCTGGGTGTGCCCACGCCCATCAGATAGCGTGGCTTGTCCGCCGGCATTTCGGGCAAGAGCGCCTCGAGCACCGCGAGTCGGTCTGCCAAAGGCTCGCCCACCGACAGCCCCCCGATGGCGTAGCCGTCGAAACCAATGGCCCGCAGTCCCTGCAGCGACCGATCGCGCAGCTCGGGATACATGCCGCCCTGCACGATGCCGAACAGCGCATTGGGGTTGCCCTCGTGCGCCGCTCGGCTGCGCGCGGCCCAGCGCAAGGACAGTTCCATCGATTGGGCGGCCTGATCGCGGTCCGCCGGATAGGGCGTGCATTCGTCGAACACCATGACGATGTCCGAGTTCAGCACCCGCTGGATCTCCATGGAGCGCTCCGGGCTGAGGAACACGGCATCCCCATCGATCGGCGAACGGAAATGCACGCCCTCCTCCGTGAGCCGGCGCAGTTCCGCCAGGCTGAACACCTGAAAACCGCCCGAGTCGGTCAGGATCGGTCCCTGCCAGTTCATGAAGCCGTGCAGCCCGCCATGAGCCGCGATGACATCCAGGCCTGGACGCAGCCACAGATGGAAGGTGTTGCCCAGCACAATGTGAGCGCCGCAGGCCGCGACCTCCTCGGGAGTCAGCGCCTTGACCGTGCCGTAGGTGCCGACCGGCATGAACGCCGGCGTTTCGACCACACCATGGGCCAGCGTCACGCGCCCGCGCCGCGCCGCGCCGCTCTGTCCCAGCAGCTCGAACTTCATGCGCGGACCCCGCTGGCCGGCGTGATCCACATCGCGTCACCATAGCTGTAGAAGCGGTAGCCGGCCGCGACGGCATGGGCATAGGCCGCCAGCACCGACTCCCGCCCGGCAAAGGCGCACACCAGCATCAGCAAGGTCGAACGCGGCAGATGAAAATTGGTCATCAGCGCGTCCACGACCTTGAAGCGAAAGTCGCGACCCGGATGGATGAACAGCCGGGTTTCCCCGGCGTAGGGCTGTAGCTCGCCGGATGCTGCCGCCGTCTCCAGGGCGCGCACCACCGTGGTCCCCACCGCGACCACCCGTCCGCCGCGGGCGCGCGTCTCGGCGATCTGCGCGCACAGATCGGCACTGACCTCGACCTGCTCGGCGTGCAAGCGATGTTCCGCGAGCTGCTCGGCGCGCACCGGCTGAAAGGTGCCCGCACCGACATGCAGAGTCAGCCGACCCAGCCGGACGCCGCCGGCAGCCAGTTCATCGAGCAGCGCCTGATCGAAATGCAATCCCGCGGTCGGCGCCGCGACCGCGCCGGGGCGCGCCGCGAAGACGGTTTGGTAGCGCTCCCGGTCCACGTCCGTATCGCGCCGGTCGATGTAGGGCGGCAAGGGCATGTGCCCGACGCGATCGAGCAGCGCCGGCAGGGTCTCAACGCCGTCCACGGCCACCTCGACCAAGCCATCGTGTCGCTCGCCGATGATGAGCGCGCCACCCCCGGTCAGTGCGATGCGGGTTCCGGGCTGCGGAAACTTGCTGGCGCGCAGATGGGCGTGGGCCCGCCGGTCATCGATGACCCGTTCGATGAGAATCTCCACCGCCCCGCCGGTCGGCTTGGCGCCGAACAGCCGGGCGGGAACGACGCGGGTGTCGTTGAGGACCAGCAAATCGCCGGGAAGGACCAACATCGGCAGCTCCCGGACCCGCCGATCCTGCAGACGTCCAGAGGCGCCGTCCAGGCACAGCAATCGGGCCGCCGCGCGATCCGGCAGCGGCGTCTGGGCAATCCGTTCAGGCGGGAGGTCGAAGTCGAAATCGGCGGCGTGCATGGCGCCGCATCTTAACAGCACGGCGCCCCCGGCGCAGCCGGTGATGGGACTCCGTGGCGCTTCATCGCAAAAGCAGTTTCATCGAAACATCTCGTTGAACAAGAACAATACACCTCTAATCCGCATTAATTTCACTTAAACCACTGAAAATAATTAGTTATACGAATTATTTGTCTCTCTTTTGAGACGCATTGAGATTCCGATATTGGCCGACATAATGGGGTCCGTGGTTCATGAACAACCACAGCAATATAAAGAACAACGGACTTGACGCCAATTGGCGACAGGAATGTTCTTAATTCAACATTTAGCCGCCGAAGGAGTATCCTCATGCAAAACATCCTCAAGCTCGCCGCGTGTGCCTTGGCCCTCCCCGTCCTCGCACAAGCCGAGCTGTCTCCCATGAGCGAGCAGGAGTTGCAGGCCGTCAATGGGCAAGGGGTTATATTGAACAGACTGCCGCTCTACGCCAGTCAACTGGGACAGGCGACAGGCGCGGTGATCGACGCCAAGCTGGCCCTCGCTGTAACCGGCGCTGACATCGCGACCGAAGCCCGCGCGGATGTGCTTGACAGCACCGCCAACTTCAACGACGGCGTCGCCAGCCGACTGGAGGCCACCGGTGGCCCCATCCTGACCTACAAGGCCGGATACTTCCGCCTGCTCGCGGATTCCGAGCAGTACCGTGCGACCCGCTGGCGCAGCGTCATCGGCACCACGGCTCCCTGAGCCTGCGTGACCGGGGGGAGGCTGGCGTCGGCCTCCCCGCTTTTTTGTCCCTGCCAGGCGCATCGTGGCCGCTCAAGCCCAGACCCGGCTCCCGGCGGCTCAGGCGCAGCTTCCGTCATCTGGCGAACCGCCGCATTTGCTAGAATCCGTCGCGATTCCTATGAACGGGCTTCGACGATGAACCAAACCCTGACAGCTGCCTTGATCCAGCAGTGCGCCACCGATGATCCGGCCGCCAATCTGACCCTGCAGGTACGGGACATCCGCCGGGCGGCGGCAGGCGGCGCGCGGCTCGTGCTGCTGCAGGAACTGCACAACACGCCCTATTTCTGCCAGATCGAAGACCCGGCCCTGTGCGATCTGGCCGAGGCCATTCCCGGCCCGAGCACCGAGCGTCTCGGCGCCTTGGCGGCGGAGCTGGGCATCGTCATCGTGGCCTCCCTGTTCGAACGCCGGGCGGCGGGTCTTTATCACAACACCGCCGTCGTGCTGGACGCCGATGGGCGCCTCGCCGGCCGCTACCGCAAGATGCACATTCCGGACGATCCCGGCTTCTACGAAAAATTCTATTTCACCCCAGGCGACCTGGGCTTCACGCCCATCGATACCGCCGTCGGCCGGCTCGGCGTGCTGGTCTGCTGGGATCAGTGGTACCCGGAGGCGGCGCGGCTCATGGCGCTGGCCGGGGCGGAACTGCTGCTCTATCCCACGGCCATCGGCTGGAATCCGGACGATGCGACGGACGAACAGGCGCGTCAGCGCGAGGCGTGGATCACGATCCAGCGTGCCCATGCGGTAGCCAATGGCCTGCCGGTACTGGTTTGCAACCGGGTGGGGCACGAAGCCGACCCGTCCGGTCATACGCCCGGCATCCGCTTCTGGGGAAGCAGCTTCATCGCCGGTCCGCAGGGCGAAATCCTGGCCCAGGCCGGCACCGAGGCGCCCCAGATCCTGAGTGCGACGATCGATCTGGCCCATGGCGAATCGGTGCGCCGGATATGGCCCTTCCTGCGCGATCGGCGCATCGAGGCCTATGGGGACCTCACCCGACGCTTTCGCGACTGAGGCCCCAGGTCGTCTCCCTCATCGGCGCACGCTGCGCTCCCGTATAATCCGCACTTCCCTCGTGCCCGGATATTCTCGCCATGATCCTCATCCTTGATGCCGACACCCTGCCGGACAGCCCGGCTTTCGCTGATCTCGGGAAGCGACTCGACGCGCTGCCCGGCATCCGGTGGCGGGTGCACCAGGAAAAGGGCACCGAGAAGACGCTCACCGAGATCTATCTGATCGGCCAGACGGCGGCCCT
>DAOKZK010000031.1:0-29392 GCA_035325645.1 Candidatus Macondimonas sp.
CGCGAAGGCGGCCGTACCGTCGGCGCCGGTGTCGTATCCAAGGTGTTGAAGTAAGTCATGGCCAGTCAGCAGCGTATTCGGATTCGTTTGAAGGGGTTCGATCACCGCTTGGTGGATCGTTCGGCGCGCGAGATTCTGGACACGGCCAAGCGCAGTGGCGCCCAGGTAAAGGGCCCCATTCCACTGCCAACAGACAAGGAGCGCTTCACAGTGCTGGTGTCGCCGCACGTGAACAAGGACGCGCGCGATCAGTATGAGATCCGGACGCACAAGCGGGTGATGGAGATCATCGATCCCAGTGAAAAGACGGTGGATGCGCTGATGAAGCTGGACTTGGCTGCCGGAGTCCACGTGCAGTTGAAGTTGTACTGAGCGCCGGCAGGCTTCTCATCGACGGTTCGTGAGCGGGCCGGTAACAGAAATACGTAGTGTTAAGGTGAAATCATGGCGATCGGAGTGGTGGGGCGCAAGCTCGGCATGACGCGGATCTTCACCCCGGAAGGGGCGTCGATTCCCGTCAGTGTCATCGAGGTGCAGCCGAATCGGGTGACGCAGGTCCGTACGCTGGAAACGGATGGCTACTCGGCCGTCCAGGTAACCGCAGGCGATCGCCGGCCGATTCGGGTCAAGAAGCCTCTGGCGGGTCATTTTGCCAAGGCGGGCGTAGCTGCCGGCCGGGGCCTGTGGGAGTTCCGCCTCGACGCCGAGTCTGCGGCCGCCTATCCGGTGGGTCATGAAATCACTGTGGAGCAGTTCTCCGCGGGTCAGATGGTCAATGTCACCGGCACCACCGTGGGCAAGGGCTTTCAGGGCGCGGTGAAGCGGCATCACTTTTCCATGCAGGACGCCACTCACGGCAACTCGCTGTCCCACCGGGCCCCGGGCTCGATCGGACAGCGTCAGACGCCAGGGCGCGTGTTTCCCGGCAAGAAGATGGCGGGTCACATGGGTAGCGTCCGCGCGACCGCGCGCAACCTGCGGGTCGTTCAGGTGGATGAAGGGCGGAATTTGTTGCTTGTCAGCGGCTCTGTTCCAGGATCCAAGGGCGGCGACGTTCTGGTCCATCCGGCCGCCGGCACGAAGGATTGATCGATGGCACTTACATCACTCGATGGCGGCTCGCAGGTGAGCCTGGCCGAAGGAGTTTTTTCAGCTCCTTTCAACGAAACGCTGGTACATCAACTGGTCACTGCCTATTTGGCGGCCGGACGTGCGGGCACGCGTGCCCAGAAGACCCGCTCCGATGTCCGCGGTGGCGGGGCCAAGCCCTGGAAGCAGAAGGGTAGCGGCCGTGCGCGTGCCGGAACCATTCGCAGCCCGCTGTGGCGCCATGGCGGCGTGACTTTCGCGGCCCGGCCGCAGGACTACACGCAGAAACTCAACAGGAAGATGTATCGGGCCGGCATGCGCGCCATTCTGAGCGAACTGGTCCGTCAGGAGCGGCTCCGGGTCGTGGAGTCGGTCGTGATTGCCGAACCGCGTACGCGGCTCGTCACGGATCAATTGGCCCGGTGGGGGCTCAGCGGTGAAGGCCGTGTGCTCATTGTCGTCGAGGCCGTCTCGGATGCGCTGGTCCTGGCGACACGCAATCTTCGCCATGTGCAGATCTGCCAGGCGACGCGGGTCGACCCGGTCAGCCTGGTCGGTGCCGACTGCGTGATCATCGAGCGTGGTGCGTTGACCGCGATTGAAGGGTGGTTGCAATGAACCAAGAGCGTCTTTTGCAGATTCTGCTGGAACCTGTGGTGACCGAGAAGTCCACCCTGGTGGCCGATGCGGGCAATCAGGCGGTTTTCAAGGTCCGCCGTGATGCAACCAAGGCGGAGATCAAAACGGCGGTCGAATCCCTGTTCAGCGTGCGCGTTCTGGACGTGAACGTGGTCAACCTGAAGGGAAAGACCAAACGCCACGGGCGCTTCATGGGCAAGCGCAGCGGTGCCCGTAAGGCTTATGTGCGGCTGTCCGATGACAGCCGCATCGAATTGACCGTGAATCCCTGATGGGATCGGCGGACCGAACGTAAACAGCGAGATCGATCATGGCACTGGTTAAGTCCAAACCGACATCGGCTGGCAGGCGCTTCGCAGTTCAGGTGAAGACGCCCGAGCTGCATAAGGGTGGCCCGCATGAGGCGCTGGTGGAGCGTCAGGCCAGCCGTGGCGGACGCAACAACGTCGGCCGGGTCACCGTGCGCCACCAAGGTGGCGGTCACAAGCAGCGGTATCGGCTGATCGACTTCCGTCGTGACAAGGACGGTATTCCGGCCGTCGTGGAACGGCTGGAATATGACCCCAATCGCAGTGCCCACATCGCGTTGCTGTGCTATGTGGATGGTGAGCGCCGCTACATTCTGGCGCCGAAGGGCGTCAAGGCGGGGGTGAGTTTGCAGTCCGGCGTTTCCGCCCCGATCAAGGCTGGCAACACGCTGCCGCTGCGCAACATCCCGCTCGGTACCAGCGTCCACGCGATAGAGCTCAAACCCGGCAAGGGCGCACAGTTGGCGCGCAGCGCCGGCGCCTACGCGCAGATCGTGGCCCGGGAAGGCGGATTTGCAACTTTGCGGCTGCGTTCGGGCGAGATGCGGAAGATCCATCTGGAATGCCGCGCCACGATTGGCGAAGTTGGCAATGCGGAACACAATCTGCGGTCTCTGGGCAAGGCGGGCGCGAAGCGCTGGCGGGGTGTCCGTCCGACCGTCCGTGGTGTGGCGATGAATCCCGTGGATCACCCGCATGGGGGTGGCGAAGGTCGCACCTCCGGCGGTCGTCATCCTGTGACGCCTTGGGGGGTTCCCACCAAGGGCTACAAGACCCGCAGCAACAAGCGCACGGACAAGATGATCGTCCGTCGGCGCAGTGCCAAGTAAGAGAGTTTGATATGCCGCGCTCCATTCGCAAGGGTCCCTTCGTCGATCATCATTTGGTGAAGAAGGTTCTCGAGACTCAGGAATCACGGACCAAGCGTCCCATCAAGACTTGGTCACGTCGCTCCATGGTCATTCCCGAGATGGTGGGGCTGACCATTGCCGTGCACAACGGGCGGCAGCACGTGCCCATACTCGTTTCCGAGAACATGGTCGGGCACAAGCTGGGCGAGTTTTCTCCCACCCGCACCTTCAAGGGTCATGTCGCCGACCGTAAGGCGCGGTAAGGAGGGGTAGCGACATGCAAGTTTCAGCAAAATTGAAAAATATCCACATCTCCGCACAGAAGGCACGGCTCGTGGCCGACCAGATCCGCGGCCTGCCGGTTGATCGTGCGCTCCAGGTGCTGACGTTCAGCCCCAAGCGCGGCGCTGAACTGATGCGCAAGGTGCTTGAATCGGCGATCGCAAACGCCGAGCACAACGAAGGCGCGGACGTGGACGAGCTGCGCGTCAGCGCGGTGTGGGTAGACGAAGGGCCGACCATGAAGCGGTTTCATGCCCGTGCCCGCGGTAGGGGCACTCGGATTCACAAGCGGACCAGCCATATCACGGTGCTGGTTGGCGATCGGAAGTAAGGCGGGAGCGTAGGCAATGGGGCAGAAGGTCAATCCAATCGGCATTCGCCTTGGCGTGGTCCGCGACTGGTCGTCGACGTGGTACGCCGAAAAAGGTGATTTCGCACATTTTCTGAATCAGGATCTTCAGATCCGCGATTTCCTGCGGCGCCGGCTGGCCAATGCCTCGGTCAGCCAGATCCGCATCGCGCGCCCGGCCCGGTCCGTCCAGGTCACGGTCCATACCGCGCGGCCCGGTATCGTGATCGGCAAGCGGGGCGAGGACATCGAGCGACTGCGCACCGAGCTCGGTGCCTTGGTCGGCGTTCCCTCGAGCATCAACGTCGAGGAAATCCGCAAGCCGGAGCTCGACGCGCAATTGGTTGCAGAAAGTGTGGCGCAACAGCTCGAAAAGCGTATCATGTTCCGCCGCGCCATGAAGCGCGCAGTGGGTAACGCCATGCGCTTGGGCGCTCAGGGCATCAAGATCCAGGTCTCAGGCCGGTTGAACGGCGCTGAAATCGCCCGCACGGAATGGTACCGCGAAGGCCGCGTGCCCTTGCATACGCTGCGGGCGGACATCGACTACGCCTTGGCCGAGGCGCGCACCACCTATGGTGTCATCGGCGTCAAGGTGTGGATTTTCAAGGGTGAGATTTTCCACGGCGACGGTGCGGTTGCTGACCACGCCAGCGAAAAGTCGAAGGGATAAGAGGTTCATCGCATGCGTCAGCCAAAGCGAACCAAGTATCGCAAGCAACAGAAAGGCCGCAACCAAGGTCTGGCCAAAGGCGGCGAGCGCGTCAGCTTCGGCGAATACGGACTCAAGGCGGTCGAACGCGGTCGCCTGACGGCGCGACAGATCGAGTCGGCACGACGGGCGATTACGCGCCACGTCAAGCGCGGTGGCAAGATCTGGATCCGGATTTTCCCGGACGTTCCCGTAACCAAGAAGCCCATCGAAGTGCGTATGGGCAAGGGCAAGGGCAACGTCGAGTATTGGGTGGCGAAGGTTCAGCCGGGCTTCGTCATGTATGAAATGGAAGGCGTGACGGAAGACATCGCGCGGGAAGCGTTCAAGCTGGCTTCCGCCAAGCTGCCGATCAAGACTGCCTTCGTGGCGCGGACGGTAATGTGATGACGGGCACCGAAATCAAGGCCATGAGCCTGCAGCAGCTCCAGGACGCGTTGTTGAAGCTGCGTCGCGAGCAGTTCGATCTGCGCATGCAGCGGAGCGCCGGGCAACTGGCCCAGTTCCACCTGTTTTCGAAGGTGCGCCGCGACATCGCGCGCGTCAAGACGGCGATGAGCGCAAAGCGTAACCAGGAACCCACGCCATGAGTGATGAGAGCAAGCTGAGCCGGACACTGGTCGGGCGGGTCGTCAGTGACAAGATGGACAAGACGATCACGGTCGCGATCGAACGGCGTATCAAGCATCCGCTGTACGGCAAGTACGTCACGCGCACCAGCAAGCTGCACGCGCACGACGAAGAGAACGTTTGCCAGGAAGGGGATCTGGTGCGGGTTGCCGAGTCGCGCCCCATTTCAAAGAGCAAGTCATGGCAGCTGGTGGAAGTCGTCGAGCGACGCCGGGATTGAGCTGGCTTCCCTGTAGGAATTTCGAGGCAGATTGAACGATGATCCAGATGCAGTCCGAGTTGGCAGTTGCCGACAACAGCGGGGCAAAGCGGGTGATGTGCATCAAGGTGCTTGGCGGTTCCAAGCGCCGCTATGCGGGCATCGGTGATGTCATCAAAGTGTCCATAAAGGATGCCATCCCGCACGGGAAGGTCAAGAAGGGCGACGTCTATAACGCAGTGGTGGTGCGAACCCGCAAGGGCGTACGCCGCCCCGACGGGTCGCTCATCCGCTTCGATGGCAACGCTGCGGTTCTGCTGAACAACCAGCTGCAGCCGATCGGGACGCGCATCTTTGGGCCTGTGACGCGCGAGCTTCGCTCGGAGCGGTTCATGAAGATCATTTCGCTGGCTCCAGAAGTTCTCTGACCGACGGTCAAGGTAGATTGCGATGAAACGAATCAAGACGGGTGACGATGTTGTCGTCATTGCTGGCAAGGACAAGGGGCGCCATGGACGCGTCCTTCGCGTTCTCGAGAATGAGCGGGTGGTGGTGGAAAACGTCAACGTCGTGAAGCGTCACACCCGAGGAAACCCTGCCGCAGGGCAGCCCGGTGGAATCCTGGAGCAGGAGCGTTCCATCCATATTTCCAATGTCATGCTCCGAAATCCCCAGTCGGGCAAACCGGAACGCATTGGTTACAAGTTGCTCGAGGACGGGCGCAAGGTGCGCTTCATGAAGTCCAACAGCGAAGTTCTCGACGTTTGAGGCGCGCGACAGTGGCCAGATTGCAACAGACTTATCAGGAAAAAGTGGTACCTGAACTCATGTCCCGGTTCGCATATCGGAACGTGATGGAAGTGCCGCGCATCGCCAAGATCTCCCTCAACATGGGGCTGGGTGAGGCGGTTGCCGACAAGAAGGTGATTGAACACGCTCTTCGCGACATGGCCCAGATCGCAGGCCAGAAGCCTGTGGTGACCAAGGCCCGAAAGTCCATCGCCGGTTTCAAGATCCGGGACGGCTGGCCGATTGGCTGCAAGGTCACGCTGCGCCGTGAGCGGATGTACGAGTTTCTCGACCGGCTGATCGCAGTGGCACTGCCGCGCGTGCGGGATTTTCGCGGCGTCAACGGTCGCGGCTTCGACGGTAGGGGAAACTTCAGCATGGGGATCTCAGAGCAGATCATCTTCCCCGAGATTGACTACGACAAGATCGATGCCCTGCGCGGGATGGATATCACCATTACCACGACGGCGCGGTCCAATGAGGAAGGCAAGGCCCTGCTCGAGGGTTTTGGTTTCCCATTCCGCAACTGAGGTATACAGAATGGCAAAGCGCAGCATGGTGGAGCGGGAAAAGCGGCGCGCGGAGACAGTGGCGCGGTACGCGGCAAAGCGAAAGGCCCTCAAGGAGACCATCCTTGACCTGAGCCTGGATGACGAGACGCGGTTCGCGGCCGTGGATGCCTTGGCCAAGCTCCCCCGCGATTCGAGTCCGGTACGCCAGCACAACAGGTGTCGTCGCACGGGCCGGACGCACGGCTACTATCGCAAGTTCGGGTTGAGCCGGAACAAGCTCCGCGAGGCGGCGATGTTCGGCGAGATTCCAGGTCTGGTGAAGGCCAGCTGGTAATGAAAGACGAGAGCAACAGATCATGAGCATGACAGATCCCATTGCGGACATGTTGACCCGTATCCGGAATGCGCAAAGGGCGGGTAAGGCTGAGGTCAGCATGCCGCTGTCGCGGCGCAAGCATGCCGTCGCCAAGATTCTGCTGGATGAGGGTTATGTCGCCGACGTCCGTGCCACCGAAGAGGGCGGCAAGGGGACCTTGACGGTAACGCTCAAGTATTTCGAGGGGCGGCCCGTTATCGAACATCTCGCGCGTGTCAGCAAACCGGGGCTGCGCATCTATCGTGGCGCCGCTGAATTGCCTACTGTCTTGGGCGGCCTGGGGATGGCGGTCGTGTCCACCTCGCGGGGCTTGATGACGGATCGCGCCGCGCGTGCCGCCGGTATTGGTGGCGAAGTGATCTGCGCCGTTTTCTGAGGAATTTGGGATGTCTCGCGTAGCGAAAAATCCGGTGGCGATTCCCGCCGGCGTCGATGTGGTCCACTCCGGCACGCAGTTGTCTGCCAAGGGCAGGAACGGCTCCTTGAGCCTGTCGGTTCATCCTGACGTGACCGTGAGTCACCAGGACAACCAGTTGCATTTTGCCCCAACGCGGCCATCGGCCGACAAGATGGCGGGGACGATGCGCGCCTTGTGTCAGAACATGATCAAGGGCGTGCACGAAGGCTTCGTGCAGCGGCTGCAGCTGATCGGCGTCGGTTATCGCGCGCAGATGCAGGGGTCGAACCTGAACCTGTCATTGGGTTTTTCGCACCCGGTGAACTATCCGGTCCCGGAAGGCATTTCCATCGAGACCCCGAGCCAGACCGAAATCGTGATCAAGGGCGCGGACAAGCAGCGCGTCGGGCAGGTCGCAGCGGATATTCGCTCGTATCGCTCGCCGGAGCCTTACAAGGGCAAGGGAGTGCGCTACATGGGCGAGCGGGTGGTCCTCAAAGAGACCAAGAAAAAGTAAGTAGGTAGTAGTCATGGAAAAGAAAACCGCACGCCTGCGCCGCGCGCGCCGTGGACGAGCCAGGATGCGTGAACTGGGAATGGCGCGCCTATGCGTGCACCGCACGCCGCGTCACATCTACGCCCAGCTCATCGCCGCCGATGGCGCGTCGGTTTTGGCATCGGCTTCGTCGTTGCTCAAGGAGGTCCGCGACCAGGTCAAGGCAACCGGGAACGTCGAAACCGCGACCGTGGTCGGTCGGCTGATCGCCGAGCGTGGACGCGAAGCCGGCGTGACGCGCATTGCCTTTGATCGCTCCGGCTTTCAATATCACGGCCGGATCAAGGCCTTGGCCGACGCTGCCCGTGCGGGCGGGCTTGAGTTCTAAAGGATTTTCGATATGTCCAATACCGGGTTGCAAACCAGTGGCGACGGCCTGCTCGAGAAGCTCGTCGCGGTGAATCGCGTTGCCAAAGTGGTCAAGGGCGGCCGCCAGTTCGGTTTCACTGCCTTGACCGTGGTTGGCGACGGGAACGGCCGTGTCGGATTTGGTTACGGGAAGGCGCGAGAAGTGCCGCAGGCCATCCAGAAGGCGATGGATCGCGCGCGCAAGTCGATGCAGCGCGTTCATCTCACCGACGGAACCCTGCAGCACCCGACTGTCGCCTTCCACGGGGCGACCCGGGTCATCATGAAGCCCGCCAGCCAGGGCACAGGCTTGATTGCCGGCGGCGCCATGCGTGCGGTGTTTGAGGTGGCTGGCGTCCACAACGTCCGCGCGAAATGCCTCGGATCGCGGAATCCCCTCAATGTCGTGCGGGCCACCATCAATGGCCTCCATGATCTGCACGATCCGAAGTTCGTCGCGGCCAAGCGCGGCAAGTCGGTCGAAGAAATTCTGGGTGAATGAGATGACGGAAGCAGTCAAGCAATACCGCCTGACGCTGGTGCGCAGCGTCGCCGGTCGGCTCAAGAACCATCAGGCGTGCGTGCGCGGATTGGGTCTGCGCCGCATGCACCACTCGGTGGTGGTGGCGGGGACCCCGGAAAACCGCGGGATGATCAACAAGGTGTCCTACCTGCTGTTGGTCGAGGAGCTTTGAGATGCGTTTGAACTCGCTTCAGCCTGCAGAGGGCAGCCGGAAGGACAAGCGGCGTCTCGGACGCGGCATCGGTTCGGGCTTGGGTAAAACGAGCGGGAAGGGTCACAAGGGCCAGAAAGCCCGGGCCGGTGGATTCCACAAAGTGGGGTTCGAAGGTGGCCAGATGCCGCTGCAGCGTCGTATTCCCAAGCGGGGGTTCCGCTCGCGTACGGCCAAGACGAGCTGCGAGGTGCGCCTGAATGAACTCAATGGGCTTGAAAGCCCAGTGACCTTGCTCGGCCTCATCGCAGCAGGTGTCGTACCCCAAGGGACTGAGAAGGCGAAGGTCATTCTCTCTGGAACGCTGAGCCAGGCCGTTACGCTGGAAGGCGTGGCAGTCACAGCGGGTGCGCGCGCAGCGATCGAGGCTGTCGGCGGCGTCATCAAGGAATCCTGATTCGTGGCTGCCAACCGCCCGCTGCCGGACATGGGCAAGCTTTCCGAACTGCGCCAGCGCGTCCTGTTTCTACTGGGCGCGCTGATCGTGTTCCGGATCGGTACGTTCATCCCCGTTCCGGGAGTGGATCCGATCGCGGTCGCCCGTATGTTTGAGCGCACCAGCGGTACCATCCTTGACATGTTCAACATGTTCTCGGGCGGGGCACTGGAACGTCTGAGTCTGTTTGCGCTGGGCGTCATGCCGTACATCTCGGCGTCCATCATCGTTCAGTTGATGACCTCGGTTGTTCCCGCTTTCGAAGAGCTCAAGAAGGAAGGCGAAAGCGGGCGCCGCAAGCTGACGCAGTACACCCGGTACGGAACCGTGGCACTGGCATCATTCCAGGCCGTCGGCGCCTCGATAGCCTTGCAGAATCAGGGTGTGAACGCCATCCAGGGGCCGCTGTTCGTGGTTCTCGCGGCAACCAGCCTGGTAGCGGGGACGATGTTTCTGGTGTGGCTGGGTGAGCAGGTCACCGAGCGCGGCATCGGTAACGGAATCTCCATGATCATTTTCGCCGGCATCGTTGCGGGTTTGCCGTCGGCGGTCGGCGGGACCCTGCAACTGGTGCGCAACGGGGAAATGAACCCGCTGTTCGCGGTGGTCATTCTGGGCTTGGCTTTCGCAGTAATCGCCGGTGTGGTCTTCGTGGAACGTGGACAGCGACGGATACCCGTGCATTATGCCAAGCGGCAGCAGGGTCGCAGGCTTTTCGCGGCGCAGACGACGCATTTGCCGCTCAAGCTAAACATGGCCGGCGTCATTCCACCGATCTTTGCGTCCAGTCTGATCCTGTTTCCGGTGACTCTGGGAGGCTGGCTGGGCGGCGCCGTCGGTGACGGGTGGGTTGCATCGGTGATGCAGCGGATTACGGCCGCAATGTCGCCGGGACAGCCTGTCTACATCCTGCTGTACGCCGCCCTGATCATTTTCTTTTGTTTTTTCTATACGGCACTGGTTTTCAATGCCCGCGAGACGGCAGACAATCTGAAGCGTTCCGGGGCGTTCATCCCCGGCATCCGACCGGGACAGAACACCGCAAACTACATCGACGGAGTGCTGACGCGTCTGACCGTGGTGGGCGCGATGTACATCACGGCCGTATGCCTGATGCCGGAATTTCTGATCTTGTCTTTCAATGTGCCATTCCATTTTGGCGGGACGTCGCTTCTGATCATCGTCGTGGTCGTGATGGATTTCATGGCCCAGGTGCAGGCGCACTTGATGTCGCACCAATATGAAGGGCTGTTGAAGAAGAGCAACTTGAAGTCGCTTGGCAGAGTCGGATAGCCGCTGCCGTCGACACCAATCTGGAGTCATGAGTCATGAAAGTACGCGCCTCAGTCAAGCGCATCTGTCGCAACTGCAAGGTCATCAAGCGCCACGGTCATATCCGCGTCATCTGCGTCGACGGCCGTCACAAACAGCGCCAGGGTTGACCAGCAGGTTGTCAATCGGAAGGTAATCGACTATTCTTACCGGCTACTCGGCGCGCGGCCGGGTCGCGGATGGTCCGTCAGGAGAGCAGTTAAAATGGCGCGTATCGCCGGTGTCAATATTCCAGATCAAAAGCATGCGGTGATCGCGCTGACCTCGATATATGGCATTGGCCGCAATCGCGCGAAGTTGATCTGCCAGGCGACGGGGATCAACCCCGCCGTCCCGATCAAGGATCTGACGGAGGGTGAGTTGGAGTCGCTGCGCCAGGCAGTCGCCAAGTTCACCGTCGAGGGCGATCTGCGACGTGAAGTCTCGATGAACATCAAGCGCCTCATGGATCTGGGGTGCTATCGCGGGCTTCGCCATAGACGCGGTCTTCCCGTGCGTGGTCAGCGGACCCGCACCAATGCGCGGACGCGCAAGGGACCCCGTCGTGCGATTCGCAAGTAAACCGAAGACGCACGTCCATTTCCTATCCTCATTTTTCTCGGCGAGTGTTCATGGCTAAGACAGCACCACGCAAGCGAGTCCGCAAGCATGTCACCGATGCGGTGGCGCATGTGCACGCCTCGTTCAACAACACCATCATCACCATCACGGATCGCCAGGGCAATGCGCTGTGCTGGGCGACCTCGGGTGGTTCGGGCTTTCGCGGTTCGCGTAAGAGCACGCCTTTCGCAGCGCAGGTCGCAGCGGAGAAGGCCGGAAACGCTGCCCAGGAGCACGGTGTCCGGAATCTCGACGTGCTGGTCAAGGGTCCCGGGCCCGGCCGGGAAGCGGCCGTCCGCGCGCTTCACAACGTGGGCTTCAAGGTGTTGAGTATCACGGATGTGACGCCGATCCCGAACAACGGCTGCCGGCCGCCGAAGCGCCGGCGCGTTTGAAGACAATTCGTTGCGACAGCACGAGAGAGATGCATGGCAAAGTATATCGGCCCCAAATGCAAGCTATCCCGTCGGGAAGGAACGGATCTGTTCCTCAAGGCGCGGGGTAGTTCCTATGAAAAGAAGTGCCGTAGCGAGTCAGCGCCGGGTCAGCATGGGCAGCGCCGTGGGCGGCTGTCCGACTACGGCTTGCAGTTGCGCGAGAAGCAGAAACTGCGTCGGATGTACGGCGTCCTCGAAGGTCAGTTTCGGCGCTACTACGAAGATGCGGCACGGATACGCGGCAACACCGGCGAAACGATGCTCCAGTTGCTCGAAAACCGGCTCGACAATGTCGTTTATCGGATGGGATTCGCTTCGACCCGCGCCGAAGCGCGGCAGATGGTTGGGCACAAGGCCTTCGAAGTGAACGGACAGATTTCCAACATTCCCTCGATGCAGATTCGCCCCGGTGACGTGATTCGCGTATCGGCGCGCGCGCGCGGCCAGGATCGGATTCGTGGTGCCTTGACGGTTGCGCTTGAGGTCGGCTTGCCCTCGTGGGTGGAGGTGGATGAGAAGGAGCTGCAGGGTACCTACAAAACGGTTCCCGATCGTTCCGATCTGTCCCCCGACGTCAATGAAAATCTCGTCGTCGAGTTGTACTCCAAGTAAGGGAGATTTTCAGAATGCAGGGCCTCGGTTCCAGTTTTTTGAAACCCCGATTGGTGGATGTCCAGCGGCTTTCGTCGACCCATTCCCGCATCGTTCTCGAACCACTCGAGCGTGGCTTCGGCCATACGCTAGGAAATGCGTTGCGCCGGATCCTGCTGTCGTCCATGACGGGCGCGGCGGTGGTCGAGGCGGAAATCGATGGCGTGCTCCATGAGTACAGCAGCATCGAAGGCGTCCAGGAAGACGTCATCGACATCCTGCTGAACCTGAAGGGGGTAGCGTTCCGTATCACCGATCCGTCGGCGGCGGAAGTGAATCTCATGCTGATCAAGGAGACGCCGGGTCCGGTGACGGCTGCCGACATCCAGCTCAATCATCAGGTCGAGATTGCCAATCCGGATCATGTCATTGCGCATCTGACCGAAGGCGCGCGCCTCAAGGCGCGACTGAAGGTGCGCAGGGGGCGCGGCTATGAGCCTGCGCAAGCTCGCCTTGGCATGCTCATGGAAGACGATCCGCGCCCGATCGGGGTGCTGCATCTGGACGCCTCCTACAGCCCGGTACGCCGCGTGTCTTACACGGTTGAAAATGCCCGCGTCGAGCAACGGACGAATCTTGACAAGCTGGTGATCGAACTCGAGACGAGCGGAGTGCTGGACCCCGAGGAAGCGATTCGGCACGCAGCGACGATTCTCAGTGATCAGCTGGCGTCATTCGTGGATTTGCGCTCCGAGCAGATCGAAGACCGGCATATGCGAGTGGGCGATCTCAATCCCATCCTGCTGCGGCCGATCGACGATCTGGAGTTGACGGTGCGTTCGGCCAACTGCCTGAAGGCGGAGAACATTTTCTACATCGGAGACCTTATCCAGCGCAGTGAAGTGGAGCTGCTGAAGGCGCCGAATCTCGGCAAGAAGTCTCTGACGGAGATCAAGCAGGCGCTGGCGTCTCATGACCTGTCATTGGGAATGCGACTGGATCAGTGGCCACCGGCCGATCTCCAGCCCGGAAGCGGCGGATCAGAAGCCGACGCCTGAATCGATGACCTCGCCCGTGCGCGGGTATTTTTAACGGAATTTGACCATGAGACATCGCAACACCGGCCGCCAGCTCAGTCGGAACAGTTCACATCGCAAGGCACTGATGCGGAACATGACCGTGTCATTGCTCAAGCATGAGCTGATCCAGACGACCCTGCCCAAGGCCAAGGAGCTCCGCCGCTTCGCCGAGCCGATGATCACCCTCGGCAAGGAAGACGGCGTGTCTCGGCGCCGGCTCGCGTTCGATCGCTTGCGCGACCGCGACGTGGTGACCAAGCTGTTCAACGAGCTCGGTCCGCGTTACAAGCAGCGACCCGGGGGTTATCTGCGCATACTCAAGAACGGTTTTCGCGCCGGTGACAATGCGCCCATGGCGGTGGTCGAATTGGTCGACCGGCCTGCAGCCACATCCCCTCAGGATGCGGAGTGAGGCGGCATCGTTTGAAATCGCAGAGCCGGGCGAGCGCCCGGCTTTTTTTTGCGCGCGGGCACGCCCGGTCGCTCACCGGAACCGGCACGTCGGCATCAGGATGTGTTCGAGTCATTCGTGATGTGTTTCACCGTGGGAGGCGGACATGACCGATATCGCAGCTCTGTTCGAGAACAATCGTCGCTGGTCTCAGTCGATCTGCGCGGAGGACCCCGGCTTTTTCACCGGCTTGGCCAGGATCCAGGCGCCCGAGTTCCTGTGGATCGGGTGTGCCGATTCGCGCGTGCCCGCCAACGAGATCGTCGGACTCAAGCCGGGGGAGGTGTTCGTCCACCGTAACGTGGCAAATGTCGTGGCGCACGGCGATCTCAATTGTCTGGCCGTCGTCCAGTTCGCGGTGGACGTCCTGAAGGTTCGGAACGTACTGGTGGTCGGCCACTACGGCTGCGGCGGTGTGCGAGCGGCGCTGGAGAATGCGCGCTTGGGGCTGGTGGACAACTGGTTGCGGCACATCCACGACGTCAAGCACAAGCATCAGCACGCGCTTGAAGCAGCTGCCGACGAGGCGGAGCGAGTCGATAGCCTATGTGAACTGAATGCGATCGAGCAGGCGCGCAATCTGTGCCAAACGACGGTCATCCAGGACGCGTGGGCGCGCGGACAGCCCCTGGCGGTGCACAGCTGGATCTACGGCCTGACCGACGGGATCATTCACGATCTGGGCTATTCGGTGTCGGCGGCGGCCGAAGTGGACGCGCACTACGAAGCTGCAGTTGCCCGCCGTACAAGGAAAACGGCGCTCTAGACGGCGCCGTCAGGAACGCCCCAGCCATTCGATGCGATAGAGGTGCCGCTTCCGATCGCGGTAGTTCTGCACGGAGCCTTCGTAGCGCAAGGTTTCCAGCTTGGTGAGGTCGACGTCCACGATTAGCGCCATTTCTGTATTCGGCGTGCTTTCAGCCATGATGGCGTCGTGGGGGAAGGCGAAATCACTGGGGGAAAACACGGCGGACTCGGCATACTGGATGTCGAGGTTGTCGACCTGGGGCAGATTGCCCACGCTGCCTGCGATGGCGACGTAGCATTCGTTTTCGATGGCGCGGGCCTGGGCACAGCGTTTCACCCGCAGGTAGCCGTTTTTGGTATCGGTCCAGAACGGCACGAACAGGATCTGCATCTGCTGATCGGCGAGGAGCCTCGCGAGTTCGGGAAATTCGACGTCATAGCAGATCAGGATGCCGATCTTGCCGGCATCGGTCTCGAAAACGCGTAACTGATCGCCGCCCCGCATCACCCAGGCGCGCTGTTCATAAGGCGTGGGGTGGATCTTGTACTGGGCATCGACGGTGCCGTCACGCCGACACAGGTAGGCGACGTTGTAGAGCACGCCGTCCTCGTACAGCGGCATGCTGCCGGCAATGATGTTGATGTTGTAGCTCACGGCCAGGCGCGAGGTTTCCTCGCGCAGCCGCTCGGTATAGCTGGCCAGGTGGCGCATTCCGGAGACGCTGGATCCAGGCGGAAGCAGCCCCATCAGGGGCGCATTGAAGAACTCCGGCAACAGGGCAAAGTCGGACTGGTAGTCCGACAGGGCGTCGACGAAGAATTCGATCTGCTGGATCAGTTCCTCGACCGAATCGATCCAGCGCATCTGCCACTGCAGGACGCCGAGCCGGACCCGGTCGCGACGCTGGCTGATGGCCGGTTGCGGTCGCGGTTCGTGGAAAATGTTGATCCATTCGAGCAGTGTTGCGTATCCGCGCGAGGCCCGGTCCTCGGGAAGATAGTTGCGCAGCACCCGCTTGACACGAAAGTCGTTGGACAACTGGAAGGACAGAATGGGATCGTAAATCTCCCGGTTCTGCACTTTCTCGATGTATTCCGGCGGCGACATCCGATCGGCGTAGGCGGCGTAGCCGGGGATGCGGCCGCCGGCGATGATGGCCCGGAGATTGAGGTGCCGGCACAGGGACTTGCGAGCCTGGTAGAGCCGCCGTCCCAGGCGCATGTCGCGATAGTCCGGGTCGACGAAGACGTCGACGCCGTAGAGCACGTCCCCGTCGGGGTCATGGGTGGTGAGATAGGCGTTGCCGGTGATCTGGTCGTAGGTGTGCTGGTCGCCGAATTTCTCGTAGTCGACGATGACTGCAAAGGCAGCCGCTACCACGCGGCCATTGTCTTCGATGCAGATCTGACCCTCGGGAAAGGTCGCGATCTGGGAATAGTATTTATCCCGCGGCCAGGCTCCGCCGAAATCGGCGTAGACGAGGTCCATGAGGCGGCGGATGTCGTCGTAATCCTCGCGGGCGAGATTGCGCAGGCGGAGTCGGTGCTCGGGGACGGGCTGCGATGATGGGGCATCCGTGTCGGCGGGAATCAAAGGACCTCCGGGACGGCGACTACCAGCGAACCTTGAAGCCGCGCGTATCGATGTGAATGAAGGGGCCATGATACGCGGTCCCCTTGTATCGACCCAGCCCGCCGACGAGGTGGGTATGCGTCTCTTCGAGCCCTTCTACCAGACTGGCCAGCCAGTCCGCGTCCTTCTGGTCGATGCGGCCGTCTTGATTGAGATCGTCCATGCGCCCGTCGCCGTCACGGTCGATGAAGACATCGGCCGCATCGCCCCACAGATGCCGGCTATAGGTCGTTTCGTTGCCGACGCGACGATTGTAGGCAGGCGTGCGGTAGCCGCTCATGATGGCGAAGCTATCGACGCGGATGCCGTTCGTGTTCACCTCTTCCAGCACGGTTTCCAGCTTGAGCGCCAGACTGCTTTGCAGCACCAGATACTTGGTGCTCCCCGCTTCCTGCTTGCAGAGGAACTGCCCGATCCGAAAATGCGGCGATACCCGAACGTCCAACAGATCGGGCGTGATTTCCACGAAACCCTGCGGGGGGCGGTAGCTGTCCATGTTTCGCAACGGCGTTTCCGGATAGTGGCCTATCGGATAGCCGTTCAGCGTGCCGTCGGCCGCCCGGCTGCGCGGATGCATCACGAAGACGTTGAACTGCATGACGTCGTTGGTGTTCAAGCCCTTGAGCCGCAGACGATAGAGCCCCGGCGTGATCGGTGCTTTCCAGACCCAGGAATGCGTTTCCACGGCATCGAGCCGGCCGCCTTCGGCCAGTGCCGCCAAGCGCAGGCCATCCGTTGCGCCCAGGACCTCGATGGGAACGACCTCGCCGGGCATGACGAAGGTCGCCAGCTCCCGATAGGGATTCACGGTCTCGCCGAAGGCGGCGGTGAATCGCGCCCGACCTGCGTCGAACGCGTCCATGCCTGCGGCGCTGGCGACGGTCGTCCAGAACAGCATCGTCGCCATCAGATGGCGCGCTGCGCGTAGGAAAAGTGATCTGGTCATGGCTGCTTCCATGGGGTTCGCGCCAGCTTGCGGGCTAGCATCTCGTCGTTGCCATAGATGTCCTCGCGCAGATTCAGCTCGCCGGTCTGCGCATCCGGCCATGCCGTCCAGTAGACGAACTCGATGGGTACCGGATCGATGCGGATGGTTTTCGTCTTGCCCGCTTCGATCAGCGCTTCCATGCGTTCGCGCGCCCATTGCCCATCCTGGTTCAGGAGAAATTCCGCCAGCGACAGGGGATCCTCCACCCGAATGCAACCTGAACTATACATGCGGCGGGCGCGATTGAAGAGCTGTTTGGACGGCGTATCGTGCAGGTAGATCTGATCATGGTTGGGAAACAGGAACTTGACGCGACCCAGCGAGTTCTGTGGGCCCGGCGCCTGGCGGATCTGCAACGCCGGGAGCGGCTGGCCCGATTCGACCAGCGTCTTGACCGCCGCCCCGTCGAGCGTGACCGGACCTTCATCGCCGCGCATCGACAGGGTCATCCCGGCTTTCTCGGGATAAGCAGGGTCGGCCATGATCTTCGGCAGGAGGTCCTCCTGGACGAGCCGCCGGGGGACGGTCCAGGTGGGGTTGAAGATCACCGTATCGATGTTGCCCCGTAGCAGGGGCGTGGGCCGGTACTGCTGGCCAACGATGACCCGCGTCTCCCAGACCGTTTTGCCATGCCGCAGCGCCGCGAGCGTGAAGCCCGGGATGTTGACACGAACCAGCCGGTCCTCAGGCGCCACGCGGGTCCAGCGCTGCCGTTCCAGATTGGCAAGCACCTGATCGATGCGGCGTTGTCTCGGGATGTTGAGCATGGCGGCGGTCTGAGGCCCGACGTGCCCGTCCGCGTCGAGCCCAGTGAGCACCTGAAACCGTCGCACCCGTTCGACCAGCGCGGCGTCGTAGACATCATTCTGCGCGTCGATCGCCGTTTCGGCCTGCGGTGGCTCGGGCGCAACGATGCGCTCCCACGCCTCCATCGCGCGGCGCAGCGGAATGACCCGCGGATCCCGGTCCCCGGGACGCAGGGTCGGCCCCGCGGGCAGGGCCGGAAAGTCCGCCGCTTGCCGAAGCCGGTGAAGGACCGTCTGGAGCCGCGCATAAGTCGCGGGATCAAGAGGCTGCGGTGCCAGCGCCTCGACCACCCGGTCGGTACGGATCGACGCTTCGAGTCGCGCCGTCAGGGCCGGCAGGGCGTCGATCGACGCGACCGGGAATCCCGCCACACTGGGATGGGCTCGTCCGCTGCCCAGATGCACGCACAGGGTCATGAAGGCGTCTGTTGCGAGTCGATCGACCTCTTTGAGTACCGATTCAGGTGCGGGTTGCCCGTTCCCTTCGCGCAGACCGTCCTCCAGACGGGCGAGGTGGTAGTCCGTGGCGTCCAGGCCATGTGCGTCGAGCGTCCGCAGGAATTCCACCAGATGAAGCAGGGCTGGACGCGGGGCGCCCGAGTCATCGAACCAGATCGGCACGCCGTCTCGATCGGCCACGTATCGATCGACCGCCGGGGCGCTCCAGAGGCCTGGTAGCGGCGCTGCCGCGCCGGCCGCGGTGACGGGCACCACGAGGATCAGCAAGCTCAACAGCCATGCGCGGTGGAGGCGCCGGCGGCCCCTTGAGTCGGTCCGGGCCGCGATGCCGGACGCACGGGTCGGTCCGGGCGCGCGCAGCATTTCTTTCATTGGAGGCATTGGTCTAGGCACGATCATCCTTTCTCAGCCGTGGACCGCATGGGTCGCGGTGGCGATGCCCATCCGCTGGCGGTTGGGATAGACTGCCTTCCCATTGGCACGATGGCAATGTCGGCGCTGGCGGCGTGACCTGAATGCGCTCCGGCGAATCCTGCCTCGGCCGCCGACGTGAGGAAGGGCCATGGACACGTCGATCTTCTATTTCGTCCTCGAGGTGCGGTCTGCCGTCGCGGAGGGCTCCCGGCTCGGCGGCGGCTACGTCCACTGCTGGATGCGTCAGCCGACCCCCGAGGCCGCTCGCGCGCTGGCGGTCGAGCGGGTGCGAGCCGAAGGCTGGGCAGTGACGTCCTGCTCCGAACCCACCGCGACCCGGCGCAGCGATTTCCTGTTCGACGACGAATCGCTCGAGGGCTACGAGCTGGCGCTGCGCGATGGCGAGGCCCTGGTGATGCACGGCTGGATCTTCGAAGGGGACTGAGTGCCCGCACCCGATTTCCTCATCATCGGCGCCCAGAAGGCCGGCCGAGTTGGCTGGCGCACAATCTCGCCCAGCACCCCGGCATGTATCTCCCGCCGCAAGAGCTGCATTGCTTCGACAAGTCGGCGCGCTTCGGGCGCAGACCGGCTTGGTACGAAACGCAGTTTGCGCCCGCGCCCGGGGCCTGCTGCATCGGCGAGAAAACGCCGGACTATCTGTGGAGCGACGAGAGGGGCGGTGAGGATCATACGCCCGGGATCGTCGAGCCGCATCCATGCGGCCTACCCTGATCTACGGCTCATCTGTGTGCTGCGCGACCCGGTCGCGCGCGCCGTGTCGACAGCGCGCCATCTGCTGCAGACCGGCCGGGTGCGCTCGTCGACATCGTTGGACGCCCTACTGTTCGGCGCGGCCATCGCGCTGGTCAAACCTCACGGCGTGCTCGCGCAGGGTTTCCATGCCCGTCATTTGCGGCGCTACCTCGCCTTGTTCGGCACCGAACGGATGTGCGTACTGTTCTACGAGGACGACCTGCGAGACGATCCTGCCGGCACGCTGCAACCGGTTTGCCGCTTTCTTGGCGTCGGGGCAGACTTCGATTTTCCGGATGGCTTGCAGCGGATCAACGATCCGGGCTTCAGCCGCCGGGCATTGACGCTGTCCTATGCCTTGCCGTGGCTGGGCCGACCCATCCGCGCAATCGATCGTCGCTGGGCCGCGCCATACCGACCGGAGGCCTCGGCCGGCACGCGGGCCGTGCTGGAGAGGCTGTAGGCGCCCGCCCATGCCGAACGGTTCAGCCTGCTGGGGCGATCGGCGTCGACTTGGCGCATGCCTTAGAATGGCCCCTCCTGGGCATCGGCGGAGGGGCCGTGGAATTTGCCTGTGAGGTCGAGATCGACGCGCCAGCCGAACGCATCTTTCCGTGGCTGGAAGACCCGGCGCGGATGCAGCAGTGGGTGCAGGGGCTCGAGCATTCGGAGTATCTCGCGCCCGTCGCGGCGCCGACCGTGGGCACGCGCTTCCGCCAGCGCATGCGCGAAATGGGCCGCACCGTCACCTATGACGGCGAGGTCATCCGGCGGGAACCCCCCGCTGCCCTGGAAGTCGTCCTGACCCACCGACGCTTCGAGATGCGCATCGCCTATCGGCTCGATCCGCGCGCTCAGGGGACCCATCTGCGCTACGCTTTGCACTTGCGCGCGCTTGATAGTACCGTGGCCCGGATGGAGCGGGCGCTGGGTTGGATGCTGGAACGCGGCGCCCGCCAGCAACTCGCGAGACTCAAGCGTTGCGTTGAGGACGAACTCGACTCGGACGACAAGATCCGCAAAAGCAGTCTATAGTGGTGATCAACCCGGCTGCTGAGCGCAGGCTCTGCGGTCGACATTCGCCACCCGGTGGAAATTCGGGCAAGGGATTGCACAAAAACGAAGTGAAACGGCGCCGGCGCCGCGGGTCTCCTCCCATGCCGGCGCACATAACAACGCCCCAGGGATTCGGGGGCCAGCACCATGATGGGTATGAAGGAGATGTCCGCGATGATGCGAAGGATGATGAAGGGGCTGCTCGTGGCCTGCGCGCTCACCGTTGCCGGCTGTGCGTCCGACAGGCCGAATGTCAGTTACGAGGTGCCACAGCAAAAGGTCTTGAAGGGGTCGCACCAGCGCGTCGCGCTGTTCACGGTCGAAGAGCCGGCGGTGTATGACGTGCGCATCTATCGTTACCCTGGTCCGGATACCCCAGGCATCACCCTGCCGGGCCGCATCGTCGGTACGACCGTGACGGCCGCGGGACGCCAGGCGGATACGGCCAGCCGCACCCTGCAGCTGACCCAGGCCATCAATGAGTGGAACTTCAACATCGGCCGCAAACTCACCGATGATGTGAAGAAGCGCCTTGAGGCCAACGGTTACGCCGTGGAAGAAGTGCATACGGACAACCACCGTCACACCACGGCCTATCGCAACCACAAGTATCTCGGTACCTACCCCGCGGTCAGTCAGCCGGTCGATGCCTATCTGCACCTCTACATCGAGTTTGCCGGCTACACGGCGCCGACGCCGACCGAGCCGTACACCCCGACGCTGGAGGTGTTCATGGATCTGGTCGACCCGAACACCAAGGCGCGTCAATATGCCGCCAGCCTGGTCTACGGCGGCCCGGTGCCGGTCAACGATGCCAACAACATGCCGGCCGACCCGAAGTACACAGTGCGTGACTTCCAGTGGCTCTGCGCCGGCCCGGAAGCCTGCGAGGAAAACCCGGCCGTGAAGGGCTTGCGTGCCGCCTCCGAGGGCATCAGCGAGCTGATTGAACGGCACCTGTTCGCCAAGGCCATGCCGCGCGGCGTGCAGCCCTGATTTGACCGTTCCTGGAAAAAAGAGGGCCCTGCGGGGCCCTTTTTTGTGATGCATCCAACGGCTGGCGGGTCAGTGCCGCGAGGTCTCGCGCGTCCAGTGCTCGAAGCGCATGGCGTGCGGGTTGGCGGCATCGGCCGGATGGTGTGACTCGGCGATCCGCGTCCAGTCTGCCGGCGTCAGCGCCGGGAAAAACGCATCGGCGTCGACCTCGGTATCCACCCGCGTCAGAAAGACCTCATCGGCAAGCGGCAGGAAAGCGGCGTAGACCTGCCCGCCGCCGATGACCATCACAGGATCGCTGCCGGCAGCGGAGAGCGCCTCCTCCACGCTGCCGACCCGCTCGGCGCCGGGAAAATGCTTCGCGGCATCGCGCGACAAAACGATATTCTGCCGGCCCGGCAGCGCGCGGCCGATGGCGGCGTAGGTGTTTGCACCCATGACCACGGCGTGACCCAGGGTCAGCGCCTTGAAATGCGCCAGATCCGCCGGCAGATGCCAGGGCATGCGGTTGTCCCGCCCAATGCCCCAGCGCCGGTCACAGGCCGCGACGAGCGCGATGCGCGGCCGGCCGCGATTCATACGGCGACCGGCGCGCGGATGGCCGGGTGATGCCGGTAGTCCGCCAGCGTGACGTGTTCGGCTCGAAAACCGTCGATGTCCCGGACCGCGGGGTCGAGCTGCAGGGTGGGCAGGGGGAAGGGCTCCCGGCCGAGCTGTTCCTGCACCTGATCCAGGTGGTTCAGGTAGATGTGGCAGTCGCCGCCGGTCCAGATGAAATCCCCAACGTCAAGCTCGCAGACCTGCGCGACCATGTGCGTGAGCAGGGCATAGGACGCGATGTTGAACGGCACGCCCAGGAACAGGTCCGCACTGCGCTGGTAGAGCTGGCAGGACAGGCGACCGTCGGCCACGTGGAACTGGAACAGGCAGTGACATGGGGCCAGCGCCATGTCGGGCAGGTCGGCCACGTTCCAGGCGCTGACGATGTGGCGGCGGGAGTCGGGATTGCTGCGGATCTGGCCGATGACCTGCGCGAGCTGATCGATGGAACGGCCGTCGGGTGTGGGCCAGGAGCGCCACTGCTTGCCGTAGACCGGCCCCAGTTCGCCGTGTTCGTCGGCCCACTCGTCCCAGATGGTGACGCCGTTGTCGCGCAGGTAGCCGACGTTGGTGTCGCCCCGGATGAACCACAACAGCTCGTGCAGGACCGACTTGAAATGCACGCGCTTGGTCGTGACCAGCGGGAAGCCGGCGCGCAGATCGAAACGCATCTGCGCGCCGAACACGGACAGGGTGCCGGTGCCGGTGCGGTCGGCCTTGCGCGCGCCGGTGTCGAGCACCTGGCGCAAGAGCGCGAGATAGGTCTGCATCAGCGCGGGGGGGCGCCCAGCGCCGCGGCCGGAACGTCCGCGCGGCCGTGGCGCCAGGCCCAGAGCAAGAGATAGATGCCGAAGGCGATCATCGGCACGCACAGCAGCTGACCCATCGTCAGCCAGCCGAAGGCGAGATAGCCGATGTGCGCATCCGGTTCGCGCACGCCCTCGACCGCGAAGCGGAAAATGCCATAGAGCAGCAGGAACAGCCCGGACACCGCCCGCGTCGGCCGCGGCTTGCGCGAATACAGCCACAGCACGGTGAACAGCACCGCGCCTTCCAGGAAGGCCTCGTAGAGCTGCGAGGGATGGCGCGGCCACGGCCCTGCGCCGGGGAAGACCATACCCCACGGCAGATCGGTCGGCCGGCCCCACAGTTCGCCGTTGATGAAGTTGCCGATGCGCCCCGCGCCGAGCCCCAGCGGCACCAGCGGCGCCACGAAATCGGCCAGCCGCCAGAAACCGCAGCCCAGGCGGTTGCCGTACCAGATCATCACCGTGATGACGCCGAGCAGCCCGCCGTGGAAGGACATGCCCCCTTCCCAGATGCGCAGCAGCGCAAGCGGGTCACCCAGAACCCGCGCCAGATCGTAGAACAGCACATAACCGAGCCGGCCGCCCAGGATCACGCCCAGCGCGACGTAGGTCGTGAGATCGCTCATCTGCTCTTGGGTGAGCGGCGTATCGGGCCGGCGCGCGCGCGCGTGTCCCAGGGCCCAGCCGCCCAGGATGCCGATCAGATAGGTGAGGCCGTACCAGTGGATGGCAAGCGGCCCAAGTTGCAGGGCGACAGGATCGATGGCGGGGTAGGTCAGCATGGGCGTCATGGTACAACAGGCCGGATCGTGGAGCAGCCGCGCCGCTCACCGCGGGCACGCCACCCCCGCCGCTCGCGTGTCCTGTCCGGCAGGGCGAGCCCCCGCAGGCGAAGCCGCGAGGGTGCATGGCACCCGCGGCGGTCAGTGCGATGATCCATGCTTGTCATGGCCGCGCCCCAGGCCGAAGGGTTCGTCATTGCGAGCCCCACAGGGGGCGTGGCAATCCATTCCCGTTCCCTTCGGCGACCCGCACCATTGCTGTCGGTGCCATCGCCCCATGGATTGCCAGGGGCCTTGCCGCGCTCGCGATGACGACACCTTGTCATTGCGACGACAGCGTCGGGAGCGTTTCTGGACGCACACCGTGCGCCCGAAGAGCGCGCGCCAGGGAAGGCGCGCCGCAGCAGCAATGCCAGCGACACAATCCATGCGTGCCGTTCGGGCGCCAACCCGTCGTTCCGCCAGCCGCAAAGCCTTTTGCTCAGGCGAAATCCTGCGGCGCCTGACGCTGCCAGTCGATGAGCGAACTGCGAAAGTCGAAGCGGAAGGGAAAGCCGAGCGCCTTGAGCGTGCCGGGCACGATGTGGGTCGGCCGCGCGGCTTTGCGCACCCGCACCGGGTGGATCGGGCTGTTGCCGCCGAGCGCGGCATTGATCAGCCCGGCCGCCGGGACGAGCAGGGTGAGCGGCAGCGGCAGCACCGGCGCGCGGCTGCCCAGATGCGCCTTGACGTGGTCGACCAGCGCGCCCAAAGGCTCGGTCGGGTCTTCCACGTAGTTGTAGCGCAGCAGTGGTTCGGGCCGGTCCATCATGAACGCGACGCTGTCCAGCAGTCCTTCGATGTAGCCGTAGGACTTGTGGATGTCGGGCGAGCCGGGATAGGCGAAGTAGCCGCGCCGGATGGCGCGGATCATGCGCAGGATGTTGCCCGGATCGCCGGGCCCGTAGATGACACCTGGCCGGCAGATGACCAGCCGCCTTCCCGGTGCCGCCTGCTGCCAATGCTCGTGGATCAGCTCGGCCGGGTACTTCGAGCCGCCGTAGGGCGACACCGGGCAGATCGGCGCGCTCTCGTCCGTCGGCCCCTCGGTGGGGCCATAGACCGCGATGCTGCTGGTGAAGTACAGATTCGCGCAGCCCACGGCCGCGGCGTAGGCGGTGACATTCCGCGCGCCGGCCAGATTCGTCTCGAAGTATTCGATCGCCTCGTGCCCCGGCTCGCGGTGCACCGCCGCCAGATTGAAGATCCAGGCCGGCGGCTCGGGCGTCAGGTCGGCCGGAATCGGTCGGCGCACGTCCGTGATCGACGCCGTGATGCCCGGCTGACCGGCCAAGGCGCTGGGTCGCACGTCGGCCAGATGCACGTGGCTCGCGCGCCCCGTCGCCAGCAACCGCCGGGCCAGATGCGCGCCGATGAAGCCCGCGCCGCCGAAGATGATGCAGGTGGTCATTCAGGATTTCCTGTTCCGGTGCTCAGCCCGTCGGCACTTGGTCATTGCAAGCCCCTGAAAAAGGTACGCAACGAAGGCATGGACGCACGGAGTATCGGACCGCCGACCGGATATCTCAATGAAGCCTCAATGAAACACCCATAAATGAAGCCGTCGCCACCGAGGTGAAAATCACGGACGCACCTCGACGAGCAGCTCGCCTGCCTGTAAGGCGCGCATGATTTCGGGAAAGCACTGAGGCATCCACGTCAGCAGACTTTGCCGGGTGGTGTTGCCCACTCGCAGCCAAACCACCGCAGGCGGCACCGACTGCATGGTCCTGAGGATGGCGAAGTCCTCATCTTTGGAAATGATGACGGCACCCGTGGTCTGAGCGTACTTCCAGATATCAAGGTCTCGAGCCGAGGCCAGACCGATATCGGTTACGTGCTCCGCTTCGTGGCCTTGACTGGCAAGCCAGCGTGCCAGCGCAGGCGGCAATTGCGCGTCGACGAGAAAGCGCACGCCGATCACGCCACCCGGATCACCGGATGGTCGGCCTGGGCAGCCGCATATTCGAGCGCGGCGCGGATATCGTCCGATTCAAGGTAGGGATAATCGGCCAGAATATCCTCGGCCGTCGCCCCGCCCGCCAACATCTCCAGGACATCTTTGACGCGGATCCGCAGCCCTCGGATACAGGGGCGGCCGCCGCAAATTTCAGGGTCGACGGTAATGCGCTCCAAAGTCATGCGTGCTCCTCCCGCTTGTGCAGCGGCCCGGTTTCGGAATCCAGCATAATGCATAAACATCGCTTGGAAGTGCGCTCCAGGCCAGATCACACTCGCCAGGGCAATCGATATCGCAGACCGGCATGAGACAGGATCCTTGGCCGCGGATCGGTCGTCACTGTCGCGCTTCATCGAGGTGCGCCAGATACCACCGATAGGTTTCGCGGATGCCGTCCACGAGATCGATGCGCGCCCGCCAGCCGAGCGCTGTGAGGCGCGACACGTCCAGCAGCTTGCGCGGCGTGCCGTCCGGTTTGCTGGGGTCGAGCACGATGCGCCCCTCGAAGCCCACCACCCGCTGCACCAGCGTCGCGAGTTCCAGAATCGACACATCCTCGCCCACGCCCACGTTGATGATGCGTTCATCGTCGTAGTGCTGCATCAGGAACAGACAGGCATCGGCCAGATCGTCCACGTGCAGAAACTCCCGCCGCGGCGTGCCGCTGCCCCAGACCACCACCTCGCCCGCGCCGCTCACCTTCGCCTCGTGGAACTTGCGGATCAGCGCCGGCAGGACGTGCGAATTGGCCAGATGAAAGTTGTCGCCCGGTCCGTAGAGATTGGTCGGCATCAGACTGATGGCGTTGAAGCCGTACTGGCGCCGGTAGGCCTGGCACAGCTTGATGCCGGCGATCTTGGCGATCGCATACCACTCGTTGGTCGGCTCCAGCGCGCCGGAGAGCAGGCAATCCTCCGGCATCGGCTGGGGCGCGAACTTGGGATAGATGCACGAGGAGCCCAGGAACAGCAGCTTGGCCGCGCCGTGGCGATGCGCGGCATCGATGACGTTGATCTCGATCTGCAGGTTGTCGCGCAGAAAATCGACGGGATAGGTGTTGTTGGCATGGATGCCGCCCACCCGCGCAGCAGCCAGAAACACATACGCCGGCTGCTCGCGGGCGAAAAAGGCGTCGACCGCCGCCGCGTCGGTGAGATCCAGTTCGGCATGGGTGCGCAGCAACAGGTTATCGAAGCCCGCCTGCCGCAGCCGGCGCACGATGGCGCTGCCCGCCAGCCCGCGATGGCCCGCCACGAAAATGGATGCAGCCTGATCCATGGTGATCTCTCCAATTCTTGATCAAGGGTGAAAAGCGTGGATTGCCGCGCCCCTGCGGGGCTCGCAATGACCCATGCGGCATGGATTGCCACGTCGGCTTCGCTGCTGAGGCGCGCTTTCCTTGGCGCGTCCCCTTCGGGCGCACTGCGTGCGTCCAAAAGCGCTCCCGGCGCTTTTGTCGCAATGACGGGGCAGGGTCGCTGGCGGGATGCCCCGTTTCATCATCCCAGGCGCCGGCTTCGTCATCGCCACGTCTGTGCACGTCTTCACAAGGCGCTTCTTTCGTCATCGAGGCGCCCATGTCCGTCATCGCGAGGCGCGTCGCGCCGCGGCGATCCATGCCGCCGTCAACCGGGCTCGATATCGCCGTGGGCCGCCCAGAACTCGGCAGGGCTCAGGATGGGATGGGACGATGCAAGGGTCAGCAGGTCCTTGTCACCGGTGACCAGGCAGCGCGCGCCGCCGGTTTTCAAGGCGGCCAGCAGCGTCCCCAGCACCGGCAGGTCGTTCCCGTCGCGCAAGACGGCAGGCTCTGGATCTTCCGGATCGATCACCTCGCACAGGATGGACAGGCTGTCGACCAGATCATGGATATCCGCTTCCGAAAGACCGTGCCGATGCGCGAGCCGGGGCAGCACGCGCCGCAGTTCGTCGAGGATGTATTCGGACAGCACCACGTCGAGCCCGCCCCGCCGCCAGGCGGTCAGGATCTTGCCCGGAATGCTGTGCGGATAGGCGATGCCGGAGAGCAGGACGTTGGTGTCCAGCACCACGCGCAGCATGGTCATTCCGGATCAGGGGGCGTCTTGCGTTCGGCGCGGGTGGCGGCCACTGCGGCGTCGATTTCGGCCAAGCCCTCGGTTTCGGGAACCTCGGCAAACCCCGCCTCGATGCGTCGGCACAGGGTATCGAAGCGATCCTGCAGCCGGCGGATGCGCGCGAACAGGCGCGCGTCCACCACCGCGGCGACCGGTTTGCCGTCCTTGTTGATGACGATGCTGTCGTGGCGGTATTGCACCCGGTTGAGCATGTCGCCCAGGTTCTTTCGGAAGGTGACGGCGTTGGTTTCGGTGATCATGGGGCTCGAGCCTCTGTTTCGATCATGCCGATCATTATAATCATTGCCGCGGAGTCACTCCGGGACCACGCTGGACGAGCCTCCGTCGGTGCCGACGTCACGTCACGGGACATCATCGTCAGCGCGGACTTTCTTATCGCCGGCGCAAGGCGTCTTTTTTTCGTCATCGCGAGGGCGCAAGGCCCGGGCGATCCATCCTGCGCCGGCCACCAATTCAGCGCTTATTCATGGTGGGCATAGGTGGCGAACCCCTCGCGGCGGCAGAGTTCATCGCGTTCGGCGGCTTTGAGATCCTCGCGCACCATCTCGGCGACCAGTTCCTCGAAACCGACCTTGGGCGCCCAGCCGAGCTGGCGCCTGGCCTTGGCCGGATTGCCCAGCAGCGTTTCCACCTCGGTGGGGCGGAAGTAGCGCGGATCGACGGCCACCAGACAGCGGCCCGTGCGCGTGCAGATGCCGCGCTCGCCCACGCCTTCGCCTTCCCAGCGCAGCGCGATGCCAAGTTCCCCAGCGGCGCGTTCCACGAACTCGCGCACCGAGTGCTGCTCGCCGGTCGCGATCACATAGTCCTCGGCGGTGTCCTGCTGCAGCATCAGCCACTGCGCCTCGACGTAGTCGCGCGCATGGCCCCAGTCGCGCAGCGCGTCGAGATTGCCCAGATACAGCCGCTCCTGCAGCCCCAGCTTGATGCGCGCCAGCGCGCGGGTGATCTTGCGCGTGACGAAGGTCTCGCCGCGCACCGGCGATTCGTGGTTGAACAGGATGCCGTTGCAGGCAAACATCCCGTAGGCCTCGCGGTAGTTCACCGTGATCCAGTAGGCGTAGAGCTTGGCCGCGGCATAGGGCGAGCGCGGATAGAAAGGCGTGGTCTCGTCCTGCGGAATCGCCTGCACCTTGCCGTACAGTTCCGAGGTGCTGGCCTGATAGAAGCGCGTCCGACCCTCCAGCCCCAGGATGCGGATCGCCTCCAGCAGGCGCAGGGTGCCGATGGCATCGGCGTTGGCCGTGTATTCCGGCGTTTCGAAGGAGACCGCCACGTGGCTCTGCGCCGCGAGGTTGTAGATCTCGTCGGGCTGCACCTCCTGCACGATGCGGATCAGGTTGGTGGCGTCGGTGAGGTCGCCGTAATGCAGGATCAGGCGCAGATCAGGGGCGTGCGGATCCTGGTAGAGGTGGTCGATGCGGTCGGTGTTGAACAGCGAGGCGCGGCGCTTGATGCCGTGCACCTCGTAGCCCTTGGCCAGCAGCAGCTCGGTCAGGTACATGCCGTCCTGGCCGGTGATGCCGGTGATCA
>DAOKZK010000032.1:0-26433 GCA_035325645.1 Candidatus Macondimonas sp.
CGTTTCCTCACCGTCTGCGCCCCAGCGCACCGTTGCCACCACGTCAGACCCTTTTTGTTCAGATGTTCCCTAAGCAACATCTGCATACCCATGGTGCAGGGCGTCATCGGTGGGACTCTGGGCTGGCATCTGATGTGGATGAGGGGGGGCATCAGGAAGCAGCTGTCCACTGCGGTGCTCAAGCAGCAGGTCTGCTACCGGAAGTCCGTTGTCGCGGCCTAGCCGACAACACCGCCCAGATTCGTCCTGTTTTCCCCCTCGAACCTGGGGAAGGTACGGCGACGGATGTGGGGGCCGCAGGGTGAATCCGTTCGATGCAGCAAGAAAGACCGTTCGATCTCCGGCCATCGGCCCATTCAGGCCTCCTGTCCGCAGTCACGCACTGTTTTGCCGATGTCCGTTTGCTGACAGCATTTGATTTGCGTCAATTCCCGGACGGCATGAACGCCTACACTGGCGCAATAGCTGGAACCAACCGCTCCATCACTGGGAGAAACGCGCAGATGTCGAAGATCCATCAAATCCGCCAGAGCATCGAGCACAAGCTGAATCAGTGGGAAGACATGGCAGAGGCGCTGGAGCTGCAATTGACGCTCGGACGGGCCGAAGCACTGCAGCGCTTCGACGAACAGCGCGAGAAGCTGCGCAAGCTCACCGAGGCGATGAAACCGCGCCTGAACGCGCTGGACACGATGAGCGAGGAAGCCCGCGCCCGTATCCAAAGCGCTCTGGAGCATCTTCAGGTGCAGCTGGCCCTGGGCCGAGCCGAGAGCCGGGACGCCTACCTCGAACAGCGCGAGAAACTGCGCCAGGCCGTCCGCAGCGTCGAGGAGCGGCTCGGGGAAACCGCAGAATCGGGCGGCGCGGAAACCAGCCAGAAACTGACCGAGGAACTGCAGACCTTCCTGCGTGCCGGCGATCGCCTACTCGCCGAACTCGAAGCGCTGGAGCTGCAGTTCGAGGTCCATGCTGAAAGCGCCCGCAATAAGCTCACCGATGCCCGCCAAAAGCTGACCCAGCAGATCCAGTCCTTTCGCAAGCAGCTCGCCGAGCAGCGCGCCAAGGCTGCAGAGCGGCTGGCCCAGAGCGAGGCGGAACTGGGCGAGGCTGCCCGTCATGTGAAAGAAGCCTTCGGGCGGCTGCTGGGACGCCGCTCGACGACGTAGTCCACGCAGGCTGCGAGGCTGGTGAGCCGGGGGTAATCCGCTTCGGGGATGTTGACCCCCAGCCGCTTGTGGACGGCGGTGATGAAATTGAGCAGATCCATCGAGTCGATGTCGAGCTGCTCACGCAGATCCAGCATGGGATCGAGTGTTGCCGGTTCCATCTCCGGCGCGATGGTGGCAAGAATCTCGGTCAGTCGGGCCTGGATTTCATCGCGATTCATAACAGCTCCGGTTGTTGCAGCGCCGCGGCGATGGCGGCCAGAAACAATCCGCCCCGATGGCCGTCGCTGACACGGTGATCGGCAGCCAGGCTTGCCGTCAAAGCCCGCCGCACCACGATGTGCCCTTCCTGCGCCCATGGCCGCTCGGTCACGGCACCGAAGCCGACAATCGCCACCTGCGGCGGGTAGATGATGGGAAAAACCTGCTCCACGCCGCGCTCGCCCAGGCTGGTGACGGTGATTGTGGGATCGGCCAGCTCTGAACTGCGCAGATGACCGCTGCGGGCGCGCTGGACCAGATCGCGGAAGTCCTGCATGAGGCCGTCCAGATCCCTGTCGCGAGCGTCGTGCAGCGCCGGCGCCACCAGCCCGCCGCCGCGCAGGGCGATGGCCATGCCCACATGTGCCGCCGCGCTCGGCTCGAAGCCGCCGTTGCGATAAAAGCCGTTGAACTCGGCAAAGCGCGCCGTCGCCTGGGCCACCGCCTTGACCATCAGAATCGCCGGCAACAGCCGCTCCTCGGGCGGACGATCGGCGTTGCGCCGCTCCAGCCAGGTGAGCGCGGGCGCCATGTCCACCGGCATGGCGAGGTAGTAGTGCGGGATCTCGCGCTTGGCATGGGCCATGGCGGCGGCGATCGCCTGGCGCATCGCCGCCAGATCGCGGCCCTCGGCGGGCTTGGGTGCAAGTGCTGCGGCAGCAGCAGTCTCCACATCAGCCACGGTGATGGCCCCGTCCGGGCCCGATCCCCGCAGCTGAGCCAGATCGACGCCCCGCTCGGTCGCCCGGCGACGGGCGGCCGGGGAAACCTTGAGCCGATCGCGCGCCTCGCGCGCGCCCTCGGATGCCGCCCCCGCTGCGACAGAGGGTGCAGCAGCACGAGCCGGCGACGGCTGCGGTTCGGACACCGTGGCGGCGGCAACCTCACCCGGTTGCGCGCTGCGGATGCGGGCCAGCACCGTACCAACTGGAACCTCCGTTCCCGGCGCGACGAGCAGTTCATCCACCACGCCGTCCTCGAAAATCTCGACGTCGATGGCGCCCTTGACGGTCTCCACCACCGCGACGATCTGGCCCCGGTGCACCACGTCTCCCGGTTTGATCTGCCACTCGACCAGCGTGCCGGCCTCCATGTCCGACCCCAGGGAGGGCATGCGGAACTCAGCCACGGCCGAGCACCTGCCGGACCGCCTGCACGATGCCTTCGGGCTGGGGAATGGCGGCTTCCTCCAGATGCCGGGGATAGGGGATAGGCACTTCGGCGCCGCACACCCGCACTGGCGGCGCATCCAGTTCATAGAACCCCTGCTCCACGATGCGCGCCATGATCTCGGCCGAGATGCCTCCGCTGCGCCAGCCTTCGTCCACGATCACCACCCGATGGGTCTTGGACACCGACGCCAGGATGGTCGCATCATCCAGCGGACGCAGGCTGCGCAGGTCGATGACCTCGGCCTCGATCCCGTCGGCCGCGAGTTGATCGGCCGCCGTCATCGCCTTGTGAAAGCCGGCGCCGTAGGCCAACAGCGTGACATCACCGCCCGTGCGATGAATGCGCGCCTGATGGACCGGCTCCGCCCCGGCGCGGACCGGCATCCAGCCTTCCAGGTTGTAGAGCATGACGTGCTCGAAAATCAGTACCGGATCCGGATCGGCGAGCGCCGCGGCGAGCATGTACCGCGCATCCTCCACCGTTGCCGGGGTCAGCACCTTGAGGCCGGGAATGTGGGCATACCAGCCTTCCAGGCTGTGGGAGTGCTGGGCGGCGAGCTGCTTGCCTGCGCCGGTGGCCATGCGGATCACGATGGGCACGCTGAACTGTCCGCCCGACATGTGCCGCAGGGTGGCGGCGTTGTTCATGATCTGATCCAGCGCCAACAGGCTGAAATTGACCGTCATGATCTCGACGATGGGGCGCATGCCGCCCAGCGCCGCACCGATGCCGGCGCCCACGAAACCGGATTCCGACAGCGGCGTGTCGCGCACCCGCTCCTCGCCGAACTCCTCGAGCAGCCCCATGCTGACGGCGTAGCAGCCGCCGTAGCGCCCTACGTCCTCGCCCATCAGGAAGACACGGGGGTCGCTGCGCAGCGCATCGCGCAAGGCGTCGCGCATCGCCTCGCGGTAGGTGGTCTGGATCATGTGTGGCTTGGGCGCATCACTCATGGCGCGGCCTCTGCGGGAGAGTAGACGTCGCGGGTCAGATCCTCGAGCGGCTCCCAGGTGCCGGCCTCGGCGAATGCCACGGCCGCCTCGACCTCCTCGGCGACCGCCGCCTCGATGGCGGCCAACGCTGGCGCGTCCAGCAGCGCGGCCATCTCGATCCGCTGGCGCAGGGCGTCGATGGGGCAGCGCCGCATCCATTCGGCCACCTCGCCCTTGTCGCGGTAGCGCTGGGCATCGAACATGGAATGCGCGCGGAAGCGGTAGGTGCGGCATTCCAGAAACCGGGGGCCGCCGCCGGCCCGAATCTCGGCCACCGCCGCGCGCGCCGCCGCCTCGACCGCCAGCACGTCCATGCCGTCCACGCTGGCGCACGGCACGTCGTAGGCCGACAGCTTGCGGCACAGCTCGGTCACCGACTCGGAACGGGCGATGTGGGTGCCCATGGCATACAGGTTGTTTTCGCACACGAACAGGGCCGGCAACCGCCACAGCTCGGCCAGATTCATCGATTCGTGAAACTCGCCCTCGGCCACCGCGCCCTCGCCGAAGAAACACACGCTCACCCGCGACCGGCCCTGCATCCGGTCAGCCAGCGCCAGCCCCACGGCGAGCGGGATGCCGCCGGCCACGATGGCGCTGCCGCCATAGAAGCGCCGCGCCGCGTCGAACAGATGCATGGAGCCGCCCCGGCCACGGCTGCAGCCCTCCTGCTTGCCGTACATCTCCGCCATGATGGCGTTCATGGGCACCCCGCGCAGCAGCGCGTGGCCGTGTTCGCGATAGGTGGCCACCACGGCGTCCTCGGGCGCCAGCGCCTGATTGACGCCGGTCGCCACCGCCTCCTCGCCGATATACAGATGCAAAAAGCCGCGGATGCGGGTTTCGGTATAGAGCTGCGCGCAGCGCTCCTCGAGGCGGCGGATGCGCAGCATGTCCTTGAGCAGGGCCGCGGCGTGGGCCGCCGACAGCTCTGGCAGGGGCGGCGTCACCGCGCTCATGCGTTTTCCTCCAGGGTCGAGGTATCGCCCTCGGGCAGGCCCAGTTCGCGCGCCTTGAGCAGCCGGCGCATGATCTTGCCGCTGCGGGTCTTGGGCAGCGCGGGCAGAAAATCGATCTCCTTGGGCGCCACGACCGCGCCGAGCCGTTTGCGGGCATGGGCCAGCAGCGCCATGCGCAGCGCCTCGTCGCCCTTGACGCCGGGCTTGAGCGCGACGAAGGCCTTGACGATTTCCATCGCCACCGGGTCGGGCTTGCCGATCACGCCCGCCTCGGCCACGGCCGGGTGCTCCATGAGCACATCCTCGACCTCGAACGGACCGATCAGGTGCCCCGAGGTCTTGATGACGTCATCGGCCCGGCCGACGAACCAGAAATACCCGTCCTCGTCGCGCCGGGCCAGATCGCCCGTCAGATACCACTCGCCGATGAAGCACTTGCGATAGCGCGCTTCCTCGTTCAGATAGCCGCGGAACATGGACGGCCAGGGTGTCTTGAGCACCAGCTGGCCCTGCTCACCGGGGTGGGTCACGAAGACCAGCCGACCCGCCTCGTCCACGTTGGCGATGGCTGCCTCGATCCCCGGCAGCGGGCGCCCCATGGAGCCGGGCTTGACGTCAGAGGCGGCGAAGTTGGCGATCATGATGCCGCCGGTCTCGGTCTGCCACCAGTTGTCGTGGAAGGGCATGCCGAAGGCCGCGTGGCTCCAGATCACCGCCTCGGAATTGAGCGGCTCGCCGACGCTGGCCATGAAGCGCAGGTCCGGATAGCGGTACTGGCGCACGCGCTCGGCGCCCAGCTTCATCATCATGCGGATCGCGGTGGGTGCGGTGTACCAGACCGTGACGCCCTCGTTCTGTAGCGTGCGATACCAGCGCTCGGCATCGAATTCCTGTTCGTCGACCAGCATCGTGGCGCCCATCACGAGCGGCGCGATGATGCCGTAGGAAGTACCGGTCACCCAGCCCGGATCGGCCGTGCACCAGAACACATCCTCCGGCCGCAGGTCGAGGGCATAGCCGGCCGTGGCCTGATGGGCGACGACCGCCTCGTGGACGTGCATCGCGCCCTTGGGTCGCCCGGTGGTGCCGCTGGTGAAATGCAGCAGCGCCAGATCCTCGGGTTGTGTGGCCGCAATGGTGAACGCTTCGCTGGCCTCCGCCATCAAGGTCTGGAGATTCAGCGTCCCCTCGGGCGCCGGCGCAAACGCTTCGAGATCGGCGATCAGGACGTGCGCCAGGTCGGGAAGCGATGCCCGCAGGCCCGCCACCTTGCGCGCGTAGAGCGCGGCGGTGGTCACCAGGACTCGCGCCCGGCCGATGCTCATGCGCTGATGGATGGGTTCGGGACCGAAGGCGGAAAACATGGGGCAGAACACGCTGCCGTTCTTGAGCGTGCCCAGCGCGCCGATATAGAGCGCGGGCATGCGGCCCATGAGGGCGAACACCGCATCGCCGCGACCGATACCAAGACCGGCCAAGACGTTGGCGAAGCGATTGGTGAGCTCGCGCAGCGAGGCGTAGCTGAAATCGTGCGCCGCGCCTTGCTTGTCCAGCCAGCGCAAGGCAATGCGCGCGCCCAGCCCCTTCTGGACGTGGCGGTCGATGGCCTCATGGGCGATGTTGAGCCCGCCGTCCGGCAGGCCGTCCAGCGCAGCACGGGCGGCGGACCAGCTGAAGCTGCGGCATTCGGCCGCGTAGTCGGTCAGTCGGGGCGCGACCTTGAACCCGATGCCGGACTTGCGAATGGTATCGGTGGGCATGATGCGTCTCCGTATCTATGGCGGAACAGGCGCTCATCGTGCATGCGTTGCCCGGCCCTTGATCGCGGTTCCGGCGCCGACGGCCATGCGTTCAGTGTCTCCATCTCCGCTGACGGGCCCCTTGATCCAGCTCAAGGAATTGATCCGGCGCCCGCCGCCGGATCATTCGCCTCGCGCCCCAGCCAGTCCTTGGCGAACTGCCAGGCCGCCCGGCCGCTGCGCGAGCCCCGCTCCAGCGCCCATTGCAGGGCGGCGCGGGAGACCACTTCGCGATCCGGCTCGGGCACGCCGAAACGCACCAGCCAATGGCGCACGATGGCGAGGTACTGCGCCTGATCGAAAGGATGAAAGGACAGCCAGAGCCCGAAGCGTTCCGAGAGGGAGATTTTTTCCTCCACCGCCTCGCCGGGATGGATCTCGCCATCCAGGACCCGCGTGTCGCGGTTATCGGCCATCGACTCGGGCATCAGATGGCGGCGGTTGGAGGTGGCCACGATCAGCACGTTGTCGGGCGGCGCACTCACGGATCCTTCCAGGACGGCCTTCAGATGCTGATAGCCCGGTTCGTCGTGGCTGAAAGACAGATCGTCGCAGAACAGCAGACAGCGCTCAGGCCGGCCATGCAGCAGGGCCAGCAGATCCGGCAGTTCATCGAGCTGGGCCTTGCCGATCTCGATCAGGCGCAGACCCTGATCGGCATAGGCGCCCGGCAGCGCCTTGATGAGCGAGGACTTGCCCGTGCCGCGTGCGCCCCAGAGCAGGACATTGTTGGCGGGGCGCCCGGCGATGAACTGGCGGATGTTGCGCTCCAGCGCCGCGCGCTGGCGTTCGAGCCCGAGCAGGTCCTCGAGCGCCGCGGCATAGTAATGCGCCACCGGTTCCAGCATCCCCCGGCCCTGCCCGGTGCTGCGCCAGCGCCAGACCGGCGCCTGGAACAGATCCACCGGCGCGGGCACCGGCGGCAGCCAAGCCTCGAGCCGGTCGGCCAGCGCGTGCAGCCGCGGCAACAGGCGATCCCATTCCGAGCCGGTCATCGCAGATCTTCCTTGGCGGCGCCCGCGAGGGAGGTCGACCAGTCCGGCACGATGAGATTGGTCAAGCGCCACTTCAATCCTTGGCGGCTCAGGATGATGCGCAAGCGATTTCCCTGCGGCGTCGTCGCCTGGACCTCGAAACGGCTGGGCGAATCGAAGCGGGTCCGGACGTCCCGTACACGGACCTCGCGACGGGCAGACGGTGCCGGATCCGCCGCATCGTCCGGCGTCGGGATATCCCGCTCGACCGGCATCGTCTGTTGCTCGAGAAAACCGAGCAAACCCGCCGGGGTGACCAGCGCATCGACGGCGCCGTCGACCAGCTGCACGGTAAGTCCCATGGCCAGTCCCGCGAGCGGCGATTCGCGCCAGCGCGGCGGCGCGGCCTGCGCCGCCCGGGCGTGGAACTGCAACTTGATGTTCTCCCGCAGCAGCGGGAAATCCACCTGGTTTTCGAGAGAAGCCGCGTCGCGCGCTTCGATCGCCACATGCAGGCGGTGCAGCGTGTAATACGGGCCGCCGATCCAGATCCCGGCCACCAGCATCAGCGTCAGCAGGCCGGCTGCAACAAGTCTTTTCATGCGTTATTCCTCGCAGGCAAGCATGCCCCGGACCATAGCATGCGGCGCCGCGGGGGGCGCATGAGCATCCCGGCGTACCGCAAGCCGACCTTTCATGCCACAATCGGTATCGACCGTGGCCCGAGGCCCCAAAACCTGGCTTCGTTCCCGGCCGTAGCGGATGCATACGCGCCGCCTCGTGAAGCGATCGAAGAAGGCGGCATCCCCTTGGCTCATTCATGGAATGAAAATCGGATTGATTCCGAATAACGCGGCCTGCCCTTCCCGGATCGGGTCCGCAGTCCTGCTTTCGTTCGTCAAAACATGTGAGGTGTCCATGAAGCGCAAACTCAGTCTATTCGCCCTGTTGGGCCTCGGCAGCCTGCTTCCGCTGGCCGCTCAGGCCGACGACATGTATCTGCGACCCTACCTGGGGGTCAGCTATATCTATGCCACCGCTCAGGACTTGAAAATCGGCGGCCGGGAAATCGACCTGCCCGAGGACGTCACCGATTTCGATGACGATGTCTCGACGGGCAAGGGCTTCGTGGGCGTCGAACTGCTGCCTTGGCTGGGCCTCGAAGGCCAGTACATCTATCTGGGTGAAACCGAGGAATCGGGCTTCGAGCTGTCCGGCGACGTGTACACCGCCGCGGTGGTGCTGTCCCTGCCGCTCGCCAGCGACTTCTTCACCATCTTCGCCAAGGGCGGCATGGCTTGGTGGGATGTGGAGCTGGACGGTCCCCGCGGCTTCGATCGGGGCTGGGACGGCGACAACGTCTTCTACGGCGCGGGTGTGAAGTTCAAGGTGTTGCCGCATCTGTATATCCGTGCCGAGTACGAGCGCATCCCCGTCGACAAGGACAATTTCGAGATCAACTTCGACCTGGCCTCCGCCGGCTTGCAGTTCACGTTCTGATCCTGCAGCTGCCGGGCTCGGGGGATCCCCCGAGCCCGGCAGCCTTCGCTCTTTTTCAGCGATCCTGCCATAGCCGTTCGGGACCTCCCGTACCACTCGGATCCCGGGCCACGAGTCGATTCCACGACTCGATCATTCCGTGTTGGCGCGCAGTTACCCCGGCCGGCCATCCGCGCGCGGCCGCCACAGCATGGGCGCGTAGCGGACCACGAACACGCCGAAAGCCACGCACCACGCCGCAGCCGCGAGCGCCACCGCCAGCCGCGGCGCGACGCTGGCGAGCCCGACCCGCGCTGCCGCTGCCAGCGCCACGGCGGCAAAGGCAAGCACCATCGGCCGGGGCGGCGTGAGCGGCCGGCCGGTGTGGCCGAGACTCACGCGCGCCATCATGGCCAGGATCAGCCCGCCCACGGTGCCGACCGTGAAGGCGTGCAGCGCGGCGCTGCCGGTCATCGGCGCGCCGGCGTGCCAGGCGGCGAGCCCGAGCAGCGCCACCACCAGCCAGGCGTAGGCGACGTGCAGCGACCACAGCAGCGGCACGCGCCAGATGCCGGGGCGATACCACCGTGCGGCCCGCCAACCATGCAGCAACGCCAGCGCCAGCAGCAGCGGCGCGAGGCGCACGTCGGGCGCAAGGCCCACGCCCGCCGCCGCCAGCGCGGCGAGCAGCACGAATCCGCCTAGCGCGAACCACGGCTCGAAGGCCGACACCGGTGCCGCCGCCGGCAGGCGCAGGCCGTTCACCGTGAACAGCGGGATCACCCGCCCGCCGATCAGCGCAATCACCGCGCCGATCAGCCACAGCGCCGCCCACACCGCCTGCCGCAGCAGGGCGAAATAGCCGGCGTGCACGGCGTAGAGCGCGACCGCGTCGGCCGCCGTGAGCAGCGCGAGCAGGCCGACCAGTGGATAGTTGCGCCGCTGCTGGACGCGCCCGAGCTGCCAGCCAAGGCGCGCCGCCACGGCCGGCAGGAAGGCAAGTTCGAGTGCGGCCAAAAGCCACCACGGCAGGCCCGGCCACAGCCAGGCGATGCGCGCCGCGAGCCACAGCCCGAACAGCGCCGCGAGCGGCGCGCCGCGCAGGCCGGGCGAGTCGGTCCAGTTCTGCACGGCCGTCAGCAGGAAGCCGGCGATCACCGCGCAGGCAAAGCCGAACGGCATCTCGTGCAGGTGCCAGGCGAGCGGGCCGCCGCGCGGCGCAAAGGCCAGCCAGCCGAGATAGCTGGCCGCCCACAGCGCCACCGCCAGCACGGCGAACGCCGCCGCGCCCAGAAAGAACGGCCGAAAGCCGAGCCGAAACAGCGGCAAGCCCCGCTCAGCCTCAGCCATCAAGCGCCGCCGTCACGCGGGCGATGTTGGCCTCGTGCGCCGCAAGCATGGCGCCGAGCCCGGCCTGCAACTGCGGATCAATCACGCGCGGCAGCAGCGCCTGCAGCCTTCGCACCACCCAGCGCTGGCCGCGATTCAGGAACGCGAGCCGCGCCGGCAGATCCTCGATGGCCATTGCCTTCTCATGGAAGTCGCCCGTGCGGCGCGACGGCGTGCCGCCGAGGCGCTGGATCGATTGCGTGAGGAGCGCGCACCAGCGCGCCTCGTCGTGCTGGATGGCGCGCACCAGTGGCGTGAGCTCGGCCGGTGCGTCCCGCGCCGTGTGCAGCGCCACGCGCGCGCCGGCGCGCTCGGCCTCCAGCAGCTCGTCGAGCGCGGCGAGCAGCTCGTCCCGCCCGATCTCGCCCATGTACTGCGCGTCGGCCTCGGCGGCGAAGCAGGCGGGCGAGCTCAGGCGCGCCGCTTCGGCCGCCGGCATTGCGTCGACCGCCAGCAGCGCCTCGGCTTCGGCGACGACCCGCGCCAGGCGCTCGCCGGCGCCCACGATGGCGTCGATACGGCCGACGCCGGTGCCGGCGTACAGCGCCATGGCCTCGAAATCCCCGCTCATCGAGCGCAGCGGCGAATCGGTGCTGAACAGATAAATCGGCCGGCCTTCCTCCTCGCCGATCACGGTGCGCGTGCCGGCGACAGGATCGCCGCGCTCGCCGCGGGTGACGCTGTTCGCCAGCACCCGCACCTTGGCGCCCGGCGGCCAGTTGATGTGGAAATCCTCGGTGAGCAGGGTGTCGGCCGCCGCGGCGGTGACCAGGCGCTGCTTGTGGTAGTCGTGGGCGAAGCTTTCCTTTGTGGCGATCAACGCCGTGCCGAACACCGCGCCCTGCGCGCCGAGCGCGAGCACGGTGGCCACGTCCGCGCCGTCGGCCAGGCCGCCCGCCGCCAGCACCGGCACGCTCACCGCCGGCGGGAGTTCCCCGAGCAGCGCGTGCAGGGGCTGGTCGCCGCGCACGTGCCCGCCGGCCTCGACGCCCTGGGCGATCAGCGCATCGGCGCCGGCCGCCTCTGCGGCGCGTGCCTCGTCCACGGAACCCACCTGACAGACCACGCGCAGCCCCGCGGCGCGCAATCGCGCGACGAGCGGCGCCGGCACGTCCCAGAACAGCCCCGCCACCGGCACGGCGAGCGCGATCAGCGTCTCGATCTGCGCGGTGAGCAGCGCGGGGTCGGTGCCGGCCGGGATCAGGTTGACGCCGAAGCGCTCCACCCCGGCGGCGCGCACGGCCGCGACCTCGGCGCGGATGCGTTCAACCGGCTCGCGCACCATGCCGAGAAACCCGAAACCGCCGGCGCGGCTGACCGCGGTGACCAATTCCGCGCGCGCCACGCCGCCCATGCCCGCCAGCACCAGCGGATAGCGGCAGCCGAGCAGGTCGCACACGGGGCGATGCAGCGGGGTGGTCATGATTCGTCGTCCGCCTCCAGGTGTTCGCGCAGGTAGTCGGCCAGCACGATGGCGTGGTTGTGCACGCCGTCGCGGGCGCCGTAGAGCAGGGTCAGCGGACCTGCCCGCGCCAGCTCGCGCAGCGGCGCGAGCGCCTCGGCGTTGGCGTCGAGTTCCGCGCGGTAGCGGGCGCGAAACGCCTGCCAGCGCGCCGGATCGTGGCCGAACCAGCGCCGCAGCGGCGGGCTCGGCGCTGCGTCCTTGTGCCAGGCCGTGAGCACTGCCGCCTCCTTGCGCAGGCCGCGCGGCCACAGGCGATCGACCAGCACGCGCGCGCCATCCGTGGCCTGCGGCGGCTCGTACACGCGCTTGATGCGGATGTCGGCCGGCATGAGCGCGGGGTGCAACACGTCAGCGCTTGGGGGTGGCATTCATGCCGGCGCCCTGCCGAGCAGGGCCGCCATCTCGTCGGCAAATGCCACGTAGCGCTCGTGTTCCGGGCCGAGTTCCACCTCGGCCTGCTCGAAGCGCGCGTGCAGGTCGGCGAGCTCCGCGGCCGAGAACAGGCGCTCGGCCATCGGGAACACCATCTGGTCTTCCTTCCAGATGTGGTTCGGGTACAGCTGCTGGATGCCGGCGATGGCCTCATGCAGGGCGGCCGGGGCGGCGGCGTCGCCCCGCTCCAGGGCATCGATGGCCGCGGCCAGCGCGCCGACCCGCTCGCGGCCGCGGGCGTGCTCGCGCAGCAGGCCTTCGAGCGGGCAGCCATCGTGCGGCACGCCCTTGTCCTCCATGGCCGGGAACAGGATCGCCTCTTCCTTGGCGTGGTGGCAGCGGTCGGCGAACTCGCGCATGAAGCCGACCACGCCGCGCAGGCGGGCGATGTCCGGCCGGCGACCCGCCTCCAGGTCCTGATCGACGGCGCTCAGGCCGTGCACCACCTTCAGGATGTAGTGGTGTTCGTGGGTAAGCAGGTGGATGGGGTTGTCGTGTGTCATGGCGATCCTCCTTGTTGAATGCTGAAAAATTCCGTCCCTGGAATTTTTCAGCTCGCTGCAGCGCGGTGCACGCCCGCGCGGCGCTTGCCTGGGTGATGGCCGTCCGCCGAGGGTAAACCCGTTCGGCGGACGGCTCACGGTCATCCCTCCAGCGCCGCCGCCGGGCCGAAGAACTCCCAGTGCATGCGCTCGGCCGGCACGCCGAGTTCGCCGAGCAGGCGCTTGACCGCGCCCATGAACGGCGCGGGGCCCACGAAGTAGGCGTCCATGTCCCGCGCCTGCGGCAGGGCGTGTGCCAGCAGCTCGGCGCTGACGCGGCCGTGGGCGTCGACCGGCGCGCCGGCCTCCTCGTGGCAATAGAAGCGACGCGCCTGAGCGCTGCGCGCGACCAGATCATCCACCCAGTCGCGAAACGCATGCACGGCGGCGTTGCGCGCGAAGTGCACGAAGGTCACCGGCCGGCGCTGCTCGTGCGCGGCCTGCAGCATGGGCAGCGTGGGGGTGATGCCGACGCCGCCACTGATCAGCGCCAGTGGCCGCTCGCCGGGCGCGAGCACGAACTCACCGGCCGGCGGGAACAGATCGATCGTGGCGCCGGCGCCGAGCGCGTCGTGCAGGTGGTTCGACACCCGCCCGCCCGGCTCGCGCTTGACGCTGATGCGGTAGGTGCTGCCGTTCGGCGGGGCGGACAGCGAGTAATTGCGCCGTACTTCCTGCCCGTCGATCTCGAGCTTGAGGCCGATGTACTGGCCGGGCTGGAACGCCATCACCGGGCCGCCGTCGGCGGGCTTCAGATACAGCGAGGTGATCTCCGCACTCTCCGGCACCTTGCGGCTGATCTCGAAACGGCGCGCACCGCGCCAGCCGCCGGGCGTCGCCGCGGCGGCGGCGTAGACGTCTTCCTCGGCGCCGATCAGCAGATCCGCGAGCTGCTGGTAGGCGGCCGCCCAGGCCTCGATCACGGCGTCGGTCGCGATGTCCGGCCCCAGCACCTCGCGGATCGCCCGCAGCAGGCAGCTGCCGACGATGGGGTACTGCTCGGGCAGCACCTGCAGCGACACATGCTTTTGCACGATCTGCCCGACCAGCGGGCCGAGCGCGTCGAGGCGGTCGATGTGGCGGGCGTACTGCAGGATGCCGTTCGCGAGCGCCCGCGGCTGGGCGCCGCTCGCCTGGTGCGCCTGGTTGAACAGCGGGCGCACCTCGGGGTATTCGCCGAGCATGATGCCGTAGAAGTGGCGCGTCAGCGCCTCGCCGCCGGTTTCGAGCAATGGGACGGTGGCCTTGACGATGTCGCGGTGTTGGGCGGAAAGCATGGGGTCATCCTCGAAGGTGAATCGTCGGCGCGACGATGGCGCCGCGATCCGTTACAGCTTTCGTGCCACGAGAGAAGTCTTTGAAAGATTTGCAGTCCTTCGCGCCATGAGTCAGACTGACCATGCTCTATATTTATCGTTACGACAATCATGGATGTCAATTTGACTCTGTCGCCCGCTTTTTCGACTTTCGTGCGACTGGTGGGCAATCTGCCGCGCGAGATGGCCGCCGAGGACCGTTACGGCGCCCTGCTCGAAGGATTGCGCGCCGTGTTCCGCTGCGATGCCGTGGCATTGCTGCGCCTGGAAGGCGACACGCTGCGTCCCTTGGCCGTGGCGGGTCTGATGCACGACACGCTCGGCCGGCGCTTTCGCCTGGCCGATCACCCCCGGATGCTGGCCATGATGAACCGGCGCGGCCCCACCCGCCTGTCCTGCGACTGCGACCTGCCCGATCCCTATGACGGCCTGGTCGAGGGACGAAGCGGCCAACTCGAAATTCATGACTGCATGGGTTGCCCGCTGTATGTCGAGGATCGCCCGTGGGGATTGCTGACCCTGGATGCGCTACAGCCCGGCGCCTTCGACGCGAGCAGTGCGGATGTGCTGCAGGCGTTCGCCACGCTGGCCACGGCCACCGTGGTCGCCGTCGAACGGCTGGAACGCCTGGCCCGGCGCGCCGAGCAGGACGAGCAGGTGGCTCGCCTGCTGGCCGAGTCCCAAGGCCCGAACGGTCCCCGGATCCTCGCCGGGCACAGCGCGGCCATGCGCCGGTTGCACGATGAAATCGGCGCCGTCGCCGGGACGGATCTGACGGTACTCATCACCGGGGAGACCGGCACCGGCAAGGAACTGGTGGCGCAGGCCATCCACGCCGGTTCGCGCCGGGCCGCGCGGCCCTTGATCACTCTGAACTGCGCCGCGCTGCCGGAGCATCTGGTCGAGAGCGAGCTGTTCGGCCACGTGCGGGGCGCCTTCACCGGCGCGGTCGGCGAGCGGCGCGGCCGGTTCGAGCTCGCCGATGGCGGCACGCTGCTGCTGGACGAGGTCGGCGAGCTGCCGCTGGGGGTGCAGGCCAAGCTGCTGCGCGTGCTGCAGAGCGGGCAGTTGCAGCGCCTGGGTTCGGACCGCGAACACCGCGTGGATGTGCGCGTGCTGGCTGCCACCAACCGGGACCTCGCGGGCGAGGTGCGCGCCGGGCGTTTCCGGGCCGATCTCTACCATCGCCTGAGCGTCTACCCGCTGCATGTGCCGCCGCTGCGCGAGCGCGGGCGCGACGTGTTGCTGCTGGCCGGCGGCTTTCTGGAGGAGAATCGGGCACGCCTCGGCCTGCGGGGACTGCGCCTGGCAGCCGACGCGCAGCAGGCGCTGCTGCGCCAGCCCTGGCCGGGCAATGTCCGCGAACTCGAGCACCTCATCAGTCGCGCCGCCGTGCGCGCAGTGGCGCAACAGCCGCCCGGCCCGGCGCGCATCGTGACGCTTCACGCCCGGCACTTGGACCTCGCGCCGCTCGCGAATCCGCCCACGCTCGCGTCGCCCGCCCAAGAGCCACCCTGCGGCCCCACGCTGCGCGAGGCAGTGGACAATCTTCAGCGGCAGATGATCGAGGACGCCGTGGCACGCCACGGTGGCAACCGCACCGCGGCGGCGCGCGAACTGGGCCTCGATCCGGCCAATCTGCATCGCCTGTCGAAGCGATTGGGTCAGCTCCCTGCCTGAACCCCAAAGGCGCGTCCGCTGCGCCATTCAGTCCCGCCGGCCATTTGCCTCCGGCTGATCGATGACGTTCAGCACCCGAAGTCGACCCATGCGGCCACCGGGCAGCGGCCAGTCGATCGCCTGTCCCGCCGAGAGCCCGAGCAGGGCGGCGCCGACGGGTGCAAGAACCGACACATTGCCCGGCTCGGCGCCGGCCTCGGCGGGATAGACCAGACGCAATACATGTTCCGTCCGGGTGGTCTCGTCGATGCAGCGCACCTGCGAGTTCATCATCACCGTGTTCGGCGGCATCTCCTCGGGCCTGCGGACCTCGGCGCGGGCCAGTTCGGCATCGAGGGCGCGTGCGATCTCCCGATGCTCCGGCCCGACCGTTTCCATCAGGCGCTCGAGGCGCTGGACGTCGTGCGAGGACAGGATGATCGGGGGCTGGGACGCGTTCATGATTGCTCTCCGCAAATGAAAAAGCGACGAGACGCGGCTGCGTCCCGTCGCACTGATCCCCAAGCTAGCCCCGACCGGACGGGAAATCAATCCCGTCTGCGCTGGGCGTCTCCGATGCGCCGCACCGGGATCCCGGCAGGGGGTCCGTGAGCCTGGCCACTCGGCTGGATGCCGGGCGCATGGGCCATCGGGGCTGAACTTCACCGTCGGCCTCGAGTCACATCGTCGCGTCGACCTTGGTCTGGGAGAGCCCGTCATGCCGGAAAGAGCGCCTTTCGCCGTCAAGGATTGCGCCTTGGTCGTTCTTGCAACCGGGGCCCATGCGCAGAGCCTGCAGGGGTTATACGAAGGACTGCTCGCAGTCCCGACGGACAGCATCTATCACCATTTCTGGGGCGGCCTGCTGCGGGCGCGCTTCGACGATCCGGAATTCAACAACGATTTCGCGGCTTGGGTCCGTCATGCCCTGCACGATCTGCCGCTCGCGGAACGCCTGGCGGTCATCGATCCGGCGGACTTCGTGGACACCGAAGCGCTGCGCCAGGAATTGCTCGAGGTGGTCGAGCAGCGCCTCGATGAAATCAACGAACCGTTGTGGGCGCCACGCGATCAGCGTTTTTACTTCATGCGCGGCCAGTTGGTCGTCTTCGATACCGGCATACGGATATCGGACCCACGTGAACTGGTCGATCTGCTGCCCCGATTGTCGCTCGGCAGCATGTACTACCACGTCATCGATGCCCGCAGCAGGCCGCTGCACGGCGTCGATGACTTCCGCACCTGGATCGACGGCCATGAGGGACTCGGCGCCGCGCTCGGTCAGATCGATCCGTATTTCACCTCCCTGAAGGACCTGCGTGAGCAGTATGCGCAGGTGGTCGCGGATTACTTTGCCGAGGACGCCCGATGAATCCCTTGCTCACCAGTTATGCCGACGTGGCAGGCGCCGACGTCGTCCAACATCTGATCCAGCTGGCTGCCCCGTTGCGCGGGATGAAGATCGTGCACGTCAATTCCACCCGTGCCGGTGGCGGGGTCGCCGAAATCCTCCACAAGCTGGTGCCGCTCATGGACGCGCTCGGGATCGATACCCGCTGGGAGGTGGTCACCGGCGATGAATCCTTCTACCGCTGCACCAAGGCCATCCACAACGCCATGCAGGGCCATCCGGCCCCCATATCCGACGCCCTGATCAAGGCCTTTGAAGACACCACCGCACGCAATGCCGAGATGCTGGGTCCGGCGCTGCGCGAGGCCGACGTGGTGTTCGTTCATGATCCTCAGCCGGTCGGGCTGTTGCGCCATGTGCCCGAGCGCCGCGGCAAATGGATCTGGCGCTGCCACATCGACGCCAGTCATCCACAGCGCGCGGTGTGGCGTTTCCTGCGCGACTACGTCGCCGATCACGATGCCAGCGTGTTTTCCCTGGCCGATTTCGCCCAGCGACTGCCGCATCCCCTCTATCTGATCCCGCCGAGCATCGATCCTCTGAGCGACAAGAACATCGACATGCCCGCGGATCGGGCCGCGGCGATCTGCGCTCGACATGGCATCGATCCTGAGCGCCCGCTCATGCTGCAGGTCTCGCGCTACGACCGCTTCAAGGATCCGCTCGGCGTCATCGCCGCCTATCGACTCGCCAAGGGTTTCATGCCCCATTTGCAGCTGGCCCTGGCAGGAGGTGGAGCCGACGATGATCCGGAAGGTGAGGCGGTGTTGTCCGAGGTTCGCGAGGCGGCAGGAGGAGATGACGACATCAAGATCCTGCTCCTGCCGCCGGATGCCCACGCCACCATCAACGCCTTGCAGCGCACGGCGCAATTCGTGCTGCAAAAGTCGCTGCGCGAAGGCTTCGGACTGACGGTGACGGAGGGTCTCTGGAAGGGCAAACCCGTAATTGGGGGCAACACCGGCGGTATCCGGCTGCAGGTCGTCAACCACCATACCGGATTTCTGGTAAGCACGCCCGAGGGCGCCGCCTTGCGCGTACGCTATCTGCATCGGCATCCGGAACTCTGCGCACAAATGGGGCACAAGGCCCGCGAGTTCGTTCGCCAGAACTTTCTCCTCACCCGTCAGTTGCGCGATTATCTGACGCTGATCCATGCGCTGATGGAGGGGCAGAAGGACCGCATCGAGCTGGCCTGAACCCGCAGGCTGCCGAACCAACCCGAAGGTTTTCATCTTGACCCGCACCACGACGCGCCGACTCTTGGCACTACTCTTCATCCTGCTGATCCTCGCCGGCGCAGGGTATGGCGTGCAGCTCTGGCGGCGAGATGCGCCCGTCGCCCAGCCGCTGGCAGAGGTGGAACGAGGCAATCTCGAGCAGGTCATCACCGCGCAGGGCAAGTTGGAGCCCAAGGAGTACGTCGATGTCGGCGCACAGGTGTCCGGACAGCTGCGCGATCTGCACGTCGAGCTCGGCGACACGGTCCGTCGCGGGCAGCTCATCGCCGAGATCGACCCGCGCATCTATGCCGCGCGGGTCGAGGCCGACCGCGCGCGACTGGCTTCGCTCGAAGCGCAACTGGCCGAACAGCAGGCGCAGGTCGTCTATGCGCGCCAGGTGCGGGATCGCAACCGGGCGCTGATCCCCCAGAACGCCGTCAGCCAGGAGGCGCTGGAGGAGAGCGAATCGGCCCTGCGGGTGGCCGAGGCCCGGGTGGCCTCGCTCCGGGCCCAGATCAATGAGGCGCGCTCGACCCTGGCCGGGGATGAGACCAATCTCGGCTACACCAAGATCTACGCGCCCATGGATGGCACGGTGGCGAGCCAGACGGCGCGCAAGGGACAAACCCTGAACGCCAACCAGACCGCGCCGGTGATCCTGCAGATCGCGGACCTCGGCACCATGACCGTGCGCGCGCAGGTGGCCGAAGCCGACGTGCCGCAGGTCCAGCCGGGCATGGCAGTGTCCTTCACCACGCTGGGCTCGCTGGAGCGCCGCTGGCAGGCGACGGTGCGCCAGATCCTGCCCACGCCCGAGGTGATCAACGACGTGGTGCTCTACAACGTGCTCGCCGATGTCGACAACCGCGACGGCGAGCTCATGAACGGCATGAGCACCCAGATGTTCTTCCATGTCGCCAGCGCCCAAAACGTGCCGGTCGTTCCGACCGCGGCGCTGGGGCGACGGCTGCGCGATCAGGACGACGAGGTGGGCGAAGCCTTTGAGGTCCAGCGCCTCGTCAACGGACGATCAGTGCCCACTGTCGTCAAGGTCGGCCTGATGACCCGCACCCAGGCCGAGATCCGCGCCGGGCTGGAAGTCGGCGACAAGGTGGTTCTGCTCACCCCCGCCGGATCGGGAGCCGCCTCCACGGGCGGTCCGCGCGCGACCGCCCGACTGGGACATTGATCGTGCTTGACATGCCTTTGCTGGAACTGCGCCATGTCGTCCGCCGTTTCCGGGCCGGCGACACCGAGGTGCGCGCCCTGGACGAGGTGTCGCTCGAGATCTGGCCGGGAGAGTTCGTCGCCATCATGGGGCCGTCGGGATCGGGCAAGAGCACCCTGATGAATGTGATCGGCTGCCTCGATCGACCCGATGAGGGCGATTACCGCGTCCTCGGCCGGTCGGTTGCCGGCCTGTCGGCGGACGAGCTGGCCGCGCTGCGCCGACAGACCTTCGGCTTCGTGTTCCAGCGCTACAACCTGCTGGCCGGCGCAAACGCGCTCGAGAACGTCGAAATGCCCGCCTTGTACGCCGGTGTGCCGGCGGCAGAACGCAGCGCGCGTGCCCGCGCGCTGCTCACGCGGCTGGGCATGGCCGAGCGCGCCGATCATCGCCCCAGCCAGCTCTCCGGGGGACAGCAGCAGCGCGTCGCCATCGCGCGGGCGCTCGTCAACGATCCGCCGGTGATCCTGGCCGACGAACCGACCGGCGCGCTGGACAGCCGGAGCAGCGCCGAGGTCATGGCGCTTTTGGCACAACTCCATGCCGAAGGCCGGACCATCGTGCTCATCACCCACGATGCTCAGGTCGCCGCCCGCGCCCAGCGCGTCGTACACATCACTGACGGCCGGGTCACGGAAGCTGCTGCACCACCGCCGCAGCCGACGCGCCCCGCATCGTCCGCGCCGCATCCGGTCGATGGCACGGGATTGGTGCCCGATCTGGGCGAGGCAGTGAAAATGGCGCTGCGCTCTTTGCGCACCAACGTCCTGCGCACCGCACTCACGCTGCTCGGCATCGTCATCGGCGTGGCCTCGGTGGTGGTCATGCTGGCGGTGGGCGAAGGCGGCAAGCAGCAGGTGCTGCAACAGATCAGCGCCATGGGGACCAATCTGCTCGTGGTCCGTCCCGGTGCGCCGGGGGTGCGTGGCGGCGGCGACATCGTCACCCTCACACCTCAGGACGCCGATGCCATCGCAGCGCTCCCGGGCGTGGCGCTGGTGGTTCCCGAACGCAGCGGCCGGTTGACGGCGCGCGTGGGCGCCATCGATTACCTCACCACCGCGCAAGGCGTGGGCGCCGATCTGCCCACCCTGCGCGATTGGCCGGTGGTGCAGGGCAATTTCTTCACCCGCCGCGATCTGCGCAGCTACGCGCCAGTGGCCGTGCTGGGGCAGACCGTGGCGCGGCTGCTGTTCCCCGGCGGAGAGAATCCCATCGGCCGCTTCGTGCTGATCAAGAACGTGCCCTTCGAGATCATCGGTGTCATGGGCGAGAAAGGCGCCTCCAGCTTCGGCAACGACCAGGACGACGTGATCTTCGTGCCCCTCACCACCGCCCAGGTGCGCTTGTTCGGGCGGACCTATGTGAACGCCATCACGGTCAAGGTGGCCGAGGTGTCGCAGGTGGACGCGGTGCAGGCGGCGATCCGCGACTTGCTCATCGCCCGCCACCGCACGGAGGACTTCAGCATCCGCAACATGGCCTCCATCCTGGCGACGGTCACCAGCGCCCAAACCACGCTCACGTTGCTCCTGGGCTCGGTGGCGGCGATCTCCCTCCTGGTGGGCGGCATCGGCGTGATGAACATCATGCTGGTCAGCGTCACCGAGCGCACGCGTGAGATCGGGATCCGCATGGCTGCCGGTGCGCGGATGCGCGACATCCTGCTGCAGTTCAACACCGAGGCCGCTGTGGTCTGCACGGTGGGCGGCGTGGTGGGCCTCGTGCTCGGGCATGGCATCGGCGTCGGCCTGCAGGCGGCGGGCATCGCGATTCGCTTCACGACGCTGCCGGCCGTGCTGGCTTTTCTGAGCGCGGTCGGCACAGGCCTGCTGTTCGGGTATCTGCCGGCGCGCAAGGCCGCCCGCCTCGATCCCGTCGTCGCACTGGCGGCAGAGTAGCCGATGCGGATCCTTCTGCCACTCGCTGCGCTCGTGCTGACCGGCTGCAGCCTGATCCCGGCCTATCAGCGTCCCATCGTGCCCGCGCCCACCCATTGGCCGCACACCGATGCCGACGCCGCACAGACGCCTGCCGCCTGGTGGACGGCCTTCGGCAGCCCGGCGCTCGACCGTTGGGTCGCGCAGGCACTGGCCGCCAATCAGGATCTGGCCGCCGCCGTGGCCCGCATCGCACAGGCCCGCGCCGTCGCGGCGATCGCCGGCGCCCCCGCCTGGCCCACGCTCGACGCCTCGCTGGGCTTGGTCGACACCGATCGCAGCGGTAACGCCGCCTTCTCCGGCGGCACCCAAAGCGGCACCCGGACCACCGCCCAGCTCAGCGCCGCCTACGAAATCGACCTCTTCGGCCGGGTGGCGGCCAACCGGGGGGCGGCCCAGAGTCGTCTCGAGGCAAGCCGCTACGATTGGGCAGCCCTGCGCCTCGCGACCAGCGCCGACGTCGCGCAGGCTGGGCTGGTGCTGGCGGCGACCGGCGAACGCATCCGCCTGGCGCAAACCAACCTCGACGCGGCGCGCAACGTGCTGGCATTGCTCGAGGCGCAGCTCGCCGCCGGCCGCGTCTCGGCGCTGGAGCGCGACCAGCAGCGCACCGTCGTGGCCAACACCGAGGCCGCGCTCGCGTCGCTGGAGCAGACGGCATCGACGACCCGCAATCAACTCGCGCTGCTCACCGGCGCGGCCACGCCCGACTTTGCGCCGCAGGCCATTGTCTGGCCCGATCTGATGCTGCCGGAGGTGCGGCCCGCCGTCCCCGCCGCGCTGCTCAGCCGACGGCCGGATCTGGCCCGCGCCGAGGCCGAGCTGATCGCCGCCGGCGCCGATATCGGCGCTGCCCGCGCGGCGCTGTATCCGAGCCTCAGCATCGGCTGGGACCGCGCCTGGACGCGCAGCCCGGCCGCCACACTGACCACGCTTTCGGCGAACGCGCTCGCGCCCCTGTTTCGCGGCGGCGCCCTGCGCGGGGAGGTGGCACGCACCGAGGGGCGCCGAGCAGAACTCATCGCCGTCTACCGGCAGGCCGTGCTGACCGCCTACCGCGAAGTCAGCGACGCCCTGGACGCCCAGCGCCAGAGCGCCCTGCGCAGCGGGGCGCTGGATCAGGCGGCCGTCGCCGCGCGCACAGCCTTCGAAATCGCACGCGCGCGTTTCGATGCCGGGGCCGTGGACTACGCCGTCCTGCTCGAAGCCCAGCGCAGCCTGATCGCCGCCGAAGATGCGGCCGTCACGGCACGCCTCGACCAGTTCAGCGCGGCCGTCGCGCTCTATCGCGCCCTCGGCGGCGGCGCGCCCGGATCTCCGGCAGGCTGACGGTCCTTTATGGATCGGAGGTGCTCGCGGCGGTGGAGCGCAGCGGCTTGTGGGCGACCGACATCGAAATCCTGCGCCTGCACTACGCCGAGACGCTGCGGCACTGGTACGGGCGATTCCAGGTTCAGCGTGAACGCGTGCGGGCGCTGTACGACGAGCGGTTCTGCGCAGGTGGGCGTTTTATCGCGCCGGCACCGAGATGGGGTTCCGTCGTGGGCGCCTGATGGTGTTCCAAGTCCAGCTCGCGCACCGGCAGGCGCCGTGCCGCTCACGCGCGACGATCTCTACGCCCACCTGCCCCACCCGGCGACCGAACGAGCGCTGCGCGCCTGACCGCGGGGTTTTCCCGCCGCTGGCCATGGCATAGAGTCTGCTTGTATCTGCCTCGCGCGCCAGCGAGATCCGCGCGCTTTGCAGCAAGCCCGAGCAAGGCCGCACAGCGGCGAGGAGCGCCCATGATCCCCGGAGAAATCGACCCCGCCGCGGGCGAGATTGAACTCAACGCCGGCCGGCCGACGGTGACGGTCAGCGTGGCCAACACCGGCGACCGACCGATCCAGGTGGGCTCGCACTACCACTTCGCTGAAGTTAATCCTGCGCTCACCTTCGACCGCGCCGCCGCGCGTGGCATGCGGCTCGACATCCCGGCCGGCACTGCGGTGCGCTTCGAGCCCGGCCAGAGCCGCGAGGTGCGGCTGGTGGCCTACGCCGGCGCGCGCGCCGTGTGGGGCTTTCGCGGGGAGGTGATGGGCGATCTGGAGGTGCAGCCATGAGCCGCATCGACCGCCGCGCCTATGCCGAAATGTTCGGCCCCACCACCGGCGACCGGGTGCGCCTGGGCGACACCGAGCTGTGGATCGAGGTGGAGCGCGACTTCACCGTCTACGGCGAGGAGGTGAAATTCGGCGGCGGCAAGGTGATCCGCGACGGCATGGGGCAATCCCAGGCCAGCCGCACCGCCGGTGCGCTCGACACCGTCATCACCAACGCGCTGATCCTGGACCACTGGGGCATCGTCAAGGCCGACATCGGCATCAAGGGCGGGCGCATCGCCGGCATCGGCAAGGCCGGCAATCCGGACGTGCAGCCCGGCGTGACGCTGGTCATCGGCCCCGGCACCGAGGTGATCGCGGGCGAGGGGCTGATCGCCACCGCCGGCGGCATCGACGCGCACATCCACTTCATCTGCCCGCAGCAGGTGGACGAAGCGCTCATGTCCGGCATCACCACCATGATCGGCGGCGGCACCGGCCCCGCCACCGGCACCAACGCCACCACCTGCACGCCGGGCGCCTGGCATCTGGCGCGCATGCTGGAGGCCGCCGAAGCGCTGCCGATGAACCTCGGCTTTTTGGCCAAGGGCAACGCCAGCCGGCCCGAGGCGCTCATCGAGCAGGTCGAGGCCGGCGCCATGGGCCTGAAGCTGCACGAGGACTGGGGCACCACGCCGGCGGCGATCGACTGTTGCCTGACGGTGGCCGAGCAGTGTGATGTGCAGGTCGCCATCCACACCGACACGCTGAACGAATCCGGCTTCGTCGAGGACACGCTGGCCGCCTTCAAGGGCCGGACCATCCACACCTACCACACCGAAGGCGCCGGCGGCGGCCATGCGCCCGACATCATCCGCGCCTGCGGCGCGCGCAACGTGCTGCCCTCCAGCACCAACCCGACGCGGCCCTACACCATCAACACCGTGGACGAGCACCTCGACATGCTGATGGTGTGCCACCACCTGGATCCAGGCATCGCCGAGGACGTGGCCTTCGCCGAATCGCGCATCCGCCGCGAGACCATCGCCGCCGAGGACATCCTGCACGACCTCGGCGCGTTCTCGATGATCAGCTCGGACTCGCAGGCCATGGGCCGCGTCGGCGAGGTCGTGACCCGCACCTGGCAGACCGCGCACAAGATGAAGGTGCAGCGCGGCGCCCTGCCGCAGGACAGCGCGCGCGCCGACAACTTCCGCGCCCGGCGCTACGTGGCGAAATACACCATCAACCCCGCCATCAGCCACGGCATCGCGCACGAGGTCGGCTCGCTCGAAGCCGGCAAGCTCGCCGACATCGTGCTGTGGCGGCCGGCGTTCTTCGGCGTCAAACCCGCGCTGATCCTCAAGGGCGGCGCCATCGCCGCCGCGCCCATGGGTGACCCCAACGCGTCGATTCCTACTCCGCAGCCGGTGCACTACCGGCCGATGTTCGGCGCGCTCGGCGGGGCCATTGCGGCGACCAGCCTCACCTTTGTCTCGCAGGCCGCGCTCGCCGCCGGCGTGCCGGAGCGGCTGGGTCTGCGCCGCCGCGCGGTGGCGGTGAAAGGCACAAGGACTGTCGGCAAGGCCGACATGGTGCTCAACGACTATGCGCCGCTGATGGAGGTGGATGCGCAGACCTACGAGGTGCGAGCGGACGGGCTGCTGCTCACCTGCGAGCCCGCGAAAGTGCTGCCGCTCGCGCAGCGGTATTTTTTGTTTTGATGCGGCGGGGAGCGGGAGCCCGAACGCTCATGCGTCTTGCGGGCAGGCTGCCCACCTCGGCCCCGTTTGAACGGCGTCCTCTTGTACATGATTTGTGATTGATCCACCGAATCAAACAGACCGTTCGGCTGGCGGAATCCTGCGGAGCGAAGCAGCTCGGCGGCTGCATCAAGGGTCACCTCGTCCCGCGATCCGTCGGGGCCACTTGCTCGGTTTGACAGGCCCGCCCCCACGATCTAGTCTTACTCTGGTCTTACTTTTGCGGATCGCCCTCATGGAAACCACCAAGCTCTCCAGCAAAGGCCAGGTGATCATCCCCAAGGCCCTGCGCAGCATCTATCACTGGGAACCCGGTCTTGAACTGATGGTGATCGACACCGGGGATGGGCTGCTGCTGAAACCCAAGGCCCCGTTTGCGCCGGCGGACCTCGCCGATGTCGCTGGCATGTTCAAGGACAAGGTGCGCCCCAGAACCGACGAGGAGATCAAGGCTGCCCTGGTTGCCGACGTGCGCGGGAAGTGGCGTGATCGCGATTGATACCAACGTGCTGGTGCGGCTGCTGACTGGAGACCACCCGGTGCAGAGCAAGGCCAGCCACACGCTCTTCGCCTCCGAAGACATTTATATCCCGGACACGGTCCTGCTGGAGACCGAATGGGTATTGCGCGCCGCCTTTGATCTGACGCCGGACGAGATCTGCACCGCCCTGCGACGGGTGTGCGGCCTCAGAAATGTAACGGTCAGCGACGGGCAACTCGTTGCGCTCGTGATCGACTGGCATGAAGCCGGCTTCGACTTCGCCGATGCGTTCCACCTGGCCCTGAGCCGAGGGCAGGAAGCGATGAAAACCTTCGACGCCGACTTCATCAAGAAAGCCAAAAAGCTCACGGACCGGCGGGTCGAGCGGCCCTGATGTTTGATCGCCCGATGCCGATCGTTACCCGCTCCCTGCAGATCACCCAAAGAATGAAAGTGCAGCGCAACCATCTCTCCTCGCCTGGCGGAAGAGAGGCCGGGGGATAGGGCAATCGCGCCTATTACTTCCGCGCCCGCCGCTACGTGGCGAGTTACACCATAAACCCGGCCATCAGCCACGGCATCGCGCATGAGGTGGGCTCGCTCGAAGCCGGCAAGCTCGCCGACATTGTCTTGGGGTGGTGACGTTCTGAACCGCCCCGAGTTTCTCGGAGGCTGTTTGGTTTGAGTCAAGCCGCTTTGG
>DAOKZK010000033.1:0-26420 GCA_035325645.1 Candidatus Macondimonas sp.
ACGCAACAATCCAGCGGGAAGAATCTTCCGCGACTTCCTTCAGTCCTCGCCGGCTTGATCCGGCGCGCGGCCGACGGCTATCGTCGGGAACGGCGATTTGTCCGTGTTGCGAGGCGGGCAGCGCGGCAGAGCCGATGAACAACGATATGAGGAGATCCCGATGCGCAGCACCATGATGACCGACGGCCTGACCCTCGATCTGCTGGTCGAGCGTGCCGAGTCCTTGTTTCCGGCCGTGCCCATCGTCTCGCGCGCGCCGGATCGCCGGCTGGTCCGGTCCAGCTATGGCGAGGTCATGGCGCGGGCGCGGGCGCTTGCCGGCGGCTTGCAAGCCGAGGGACTGCAGGCGGGTGACCGGGTCGCGAGCCTGATGTGGAATCATCAGATGCACCTGGAGGCCTATTTCGGCGTGCCGCTCGCGGGCGGCGTGCTGCACACGCTCAATCCGCGCCTGTCGATCGACGATCTGGTCTACATCATCGGGCATGGCGGCGACCGCTTCCTGATCGTGGACGCGGCCTTGCTGCCGCTCTATCTGCAGTTGCGCGATCAGGTGAAGCTGGAGCGAGTCTGGGTGGTCCGCTGGCAAGACGAGCCGCTCGACGGCGCCACGCTCACCGACTACGAGGACCTGCTGGCGACCGGGCGTGGCCGGTTCATGCCGCATCAGCTCGACGAAGCCGATCCCTGCCTCATGTGCTACACCTCAGGCACCACCGGGCGTCCCAAGGGCGTGGTGTATTCGCATCGCTCGACCGTGCTGCACGCCATGGCCATCACCATGCCTGACGCGGTGGGGTTGTCGTGCCGCGATGTGGTCACGCCCGTGGTGCCGATGTTCCATGCCAATGCCTGGGGGTTGCCTTTCGCAGCGACACTGGTCGGGGCGCCGCAGGTGTTTCCCGGCCCGCATCTGGACGCTGTGAGCCTGCTCGATCTGTTTGCCGGCGAAGGGGTGACGGTCACGGCCGGCGTGCCCACCATCTGGCTGGGTTTGCTCGAGGCGCTGCGGCAGGAACCGGAACGCTGGGACCTGCCCGCGATGCGCACGGTCGTGGGCGGGTCGGCGGTGCCGGCGGCGTTGATCGAAGGGCTGGCCGCGTTCGGGATGTCGGTGATCCAGGGGTGGGGGATGACGGAAACCTCGCCGCTGGCCGCGCTGGCGCAGCTGAAACCCGCCGAGAACGCGCTGCCCCCGGCCGAACGGCTGCGCTACCAGACCAGCCAGGGCTTGCCCTGTCCGCTGGTGCGGCTGCGGATCGCCGATGATGCGGGTCAGGCGCTGCCCTGGGACGGGGTGCGCATGGGCGAGGTGCAGGTACGCGGTCCCTGGATCACGGCGGCCTATCACGGCGATGAAGGGGCGGACAAGTTCACGGCCGACGGCTGGTTGCGAACCGGTGACGTCGCCGTCGTCGACCCCAAAGGCTATGTGTTTCTCACCGACCGCACCAAGGACCTGATCAAATCCGGGGGCGAGTGGATCAGTTCGGTCGCGCTGGAAAATGCGCTGATGAACCATCCGGCGGTGCTGGAGGCGGCCGTGATCGCCGTTCCGGACGAGCGCTGGGGTGAGCGGCCCTTGGCCGTGGTCGTGTTCAAGTCGGGAGAGAAGGCCTCTGTGGAAGACCTGAAGGCGCATCTGGGCGCGCACTTCGCCAAGTGGATGGTGCCGGATCGGTATGTCTTCGCGACCGCCATTCCGCGCACCTCGACCGGGAAATTCAACAAGCTCGCGCTGCGGGCGCAGTATCGGCAAACGGCAGAACGGGAAGGTGACGATGGCCTCGCCTGAACCGGTTTCGCCATGTTGTCAGGTCTGTCGGCTGGACCGGGACGATGTCTGTATCGGCTGCGGTCGCACCGCCCGGGAGATCCGGGAGTGGCTGGTCATGGACCGCGAGCAGCGGTGGGCCGTGTTGCGGGCGGCCGCGGCGCGACGGCGCGCGCGTTCGGCGTGATCGGTTTTCGGTTGGCTTGATTGTCCGCGCCGGGGTCGAGCCTTCTGTCCGGGAGACAGGCGGGCTCGGCTGAACGTGGCACCGCGCGGCGCCCGGTCGGAAGATCGTCTCGATGGATCAGGCGCATGCGGCGCGTTTTCGGTTTGACGGCATCCGTGTTTTGTTTGCTCGGCTTTACCAAAAAGCCCCGGGGGATGCCCGGGGCCGATACGGATCAATGCGACGTTGGCTTGTTACATGATCATGTAGTTGGGTCCGCCGCCGCCTTCCGGGGTGACCCAGTTGATGTTCTGCGCCGGGTCCTTGATGTCGCAGGTCTTGCAGTGCACGCAGTTCTGCGCGTTGATCTGGAAGCGCGCCTTGCCGTCTTCGTCCTTCACCACCTCGTAGACGCCAGCCGGGCAATAGCGCTGGGCGGGCTCGTCGTACACCGGCAGGTTCTGCGCGATGGGGATCTCGGGATCTTTCAGCGTCAGATGGACCGGCTGGTCTTCCTCGTGGTTGGTGCCCGAAAGGTAGACCGAAGAGGGCAGGTCGAAGCTGATTACGCCATCGGGCTTGGGGTAGTCGATGGGCGTGCATTCGCTGGCCATCTTGAGCGCGGCGTAATCCGGCGTGTTGGCATGCAGCGTGAAAGGCAGCTTGCCGCCGGCGATGTTCTGGTCGACGAACTGGAAGGGGGCACCCAGGAGCACGCCGAACTTGTGCAGGGCCGGGGTCCAGTTGCGGGACTTGTAGAGTTCTTCCCAGACCCAGGAGTTTCTGACCTTGGCCTCGTAGCTCACCAGATCCTGGCCGCCGGTGTCGCCGGCCGCCAGCGCTTCCACGATGGCCTCGCCGGCGAGCATGCCGGTCTTCATGGCGGTGTGGTTGCCCTTGATCTTGGCGGGATTGAGAAAACCGGCCTCGCAGCCGACCATCATGCCGCCGGCAAAGCTCAGCTTGGGCAGGGAGTTGAGGCCACCCTTGTTCACCGCGCGCGCGCCGTAGGCGATGCGCTTGCCGCCTTCCAGGGTCTGGCGGATGGTGGGGTGGGTCTTCCAGCGCTGGAATTCCTTGAACGGATACAGATAGGGATTCTTGTAGTCCAAGGCGATGATGTAGCCGCACAGAACCTTGTTGTCTTCCCAGTGGTAGAGGAAGCCGCCACCTTCGGTACGGGTGTCCATCGGCCAGCCTGCGGTATGAACCACGAGGCCGGGCTTGTGCTTGGCGGGGTCGATTTCCCAAATTTCCTTCAGACCGATGCCATAGTGCTGGACATCGCAGTCCCGCCGCAGGTCGAACTGCTGCATCAGGCGCTTGCCCAGGTGGCCGCGACAGCCTTCGGCGAAGACGGTGTACTTGGCGCGCAGTTCGACCCCAGGGGTGTAGCTGTCCTTGGGTTCGCCTTTCTTCGATACGCCCATGTCGCCGGTGACGACGCCGCAGACCGCGCCCTTGTCGTCATAGAGGACGTCGGCAGCCGCGTAGCCGGGAAAGATGTTGGCGCCCATGGCTTCGGCCTGTTCGCCGAGCCAGCGCACCAGCTGACCCAGGCTGATGATGTAGTTGCCCTCGTTGTGCATGGGCTTGGGCAGCAGCGCATTGGGGGTCAGTACCGAGCGCTGGTCGCTCAGGAAGAAATACATTTCGTCGTGGCTGACCGGCACTTTCAAGGGAGCGCCCCGTTCCTTCCAGTCGGGGAACAGTTCGTTGAGGGCGGTGGGCTCGAGGATTGCGCCGGACAGGCTGTGTGCCCCCAGTTCCGAGCCCTTCTCGACCACGCAGACCTCGATCTGCTGACCGGACTGCTCGGCCAACTGGAGAATGCGACAGGCGCAGGACAGTCCCGCCGGACCGCCGCCGACGATGACCACATCGAACTCCATTACTTCCCGTTCCACCATTGCACTCCTTACAGTCACCTGATTGGGGGCGGTTGCCGCATTGGAATCGGGCATATTACCCAATGGGGGGGGTGAAAAAAAGTTTCGACTTCCTCATCCGGAACACGAAATCAGGGGGATGGGATGCAGCATCCGGCGATCACGGGGGCGCGTGGATCCGCGGGGCGGCGGATGTTTCTGGGTCTGCGGCCACCGCTGGAACAGGTTCGATCCTGGTTCCATACGGCCCGGCAGTCCTTCGGTGATGCGCCCGCCCTGCGCTGGCTTGCGCCTGAGGATGTGCACCTGACCGTGCGTTTCCTTGGCGGCGTGGATGCGGTGCAGGAAGCGCGGCTGATCGATGCACTGGTCGCGGGCCTCGACGGGCAGGCCGCCTTTGACGCCGAGACGAGGCAGTCCATGTGGTTTCCCGACGCATCGCAGCCGGTCGTGCTCGCCGTGGCTGTCGTCCTTGATCCCATGTTGGCCGCACTGGCGGCCCGCGTGGATGCGGCAGCGGCGCTGGCCGGCGTTCCGCCTGACCCGCGACCCTTCCGTCCCCACATCAGCCTGGCGCGGTTGCGCCGACTTGGTTCGCGAGGGGTGCCGGTAGCCCCGGACCTGCCGGCGGCTCGATTCAGAGTCTTCGAGCTCATCTTGTTCGAGAGCCTGGGCAACAAGGTTCCCCTTCGCTATCGATCCTGTCGGGTGTTCCGATTCGTCTGATCGCCTCGACGCGGCACGGAGATTTTCGCGGACCCGTGGAGCGACGTCGTGCTGACTCACGGATTGCCGCGATGGAGTCCGATCGGCGAGAATGAAAGGCTTTGCAGAGAAGTAGGCGCCGCTCCACAGGGGGCGTTCACTCGGCGGACATCGGAGCGAGGACATATGCCGTCACGTCGAAGACTCGCCAACGCCATCCGGGCGCTGGCCATGGATGCAGTGCAGCAAGCCAAATCCGGGCATCCGGGTGCGCCGATGGGCATGGCGGACATCGCCGAGGTGCTCTGGAACGATTTCCTGCGCCACGATCCGGCTGATCCGCGCTGGCCCGACCGCGACCGCTTCGTGCTGTCCAACGGTCACGGCTCCATGCTGCTCTACGCGGTACTCCATCTCTCGGGCTATGACCTCAGCCTCGAGGACCTGCGCAACTTCCGGCAACTGCACAGCAAGACAGCCGGCCATCCCGAATACGGCATCACCCCCGGAGTCGAGACCACCACCGGTCCGTTGGGGCAGGGCCTGGCCAATGCCGTCGGCATGGCGCTCGCCGAACGCCTGCTCGCGGCCGGGTTCAATCGCGACGGATTCCCCATCGTCGATCATTTCACCTACGCCTTCGTCGGCGATGGCTGCCTGATGGAAGGCATTTCGCACGAGGTGTGCTCGCTGGCCGGCACCTGGCAACTCGGCAAGCTCATCGTGTTTTACGATGACAACGGGATCTCCATCGACGGCCCGGTGCAGGGCTGGTTCACCGACGATACGCCGGCGCGCTTCGAGGCCTATGGCTGGCAGGTCATCCGCAACGTCGATGGCCACGACGCCGAGGCGATTCGCGAGGCGATCCTTGCCGCGCGCGGGGAGACGGGCCGGCCGAGTCTGATCTGTTGCAAGACCGTGATCGGCTTCGGCGCGCCCAACAAACAGGGCTTGGAGTCCACGCACGGCGCGCCGCTGGGAGCGGAGGAAATCGCTGCCGCGCGGGAGCGGCTCGGCTGGCCTTATCCGCCGTTCGAGATTCCCGAGGACGTTGCGGCGGCTTGGGACGCTCGGGCGCGGGGCGAAAAGCTGTCCGCGCGCTGGCACGCCCTGTTCGCTCGCTATCGCGAGACGCATCCGGACCTTGCCGCAGAATTCACGCGCCGCATGGCGGGAGACCTGCCGCCGAACTGGCCGGAAACCTGCGCGGGCTGGCTGGCGGAGGTGACCGATCAGGCGGCGAGTCTGGCGACCCGTCAGGCGTCCCAGAAGGCGCTGGAGCGGCTGGGGCCGGTGCTGCCGGAGCTGGTCGGCGGCTCTGCCGACCTCACCCATTCGAATCTCACACACTGGTCGGGCTCGGTCACCTTCTCCGCCGCGCAACCGGCGGCCAACAGCATCGCCTATGGCGTGCGCGAGTTCGGCATGGCGGCCATCAACAACGGCCTGGCCTTGCACGGCGGCTTTGTCCCCTTCGGCGCGACCTTCCTCGTGTTTTCCGACTACGCGCGCAATGCGATGCGCATGGCGGCGCTGATGCGCCAGCGCAACATCTTTGTGCTGACCCACGATTCGATCGGTCTGGGCGAGGACGGCCCGACCCATCAACCGGTCGAGCATCTGGCCAGTCTGCGCCTGATCCCCAACCTGCGCGTCTGGCGCCCCTGTGATGCGGTCGAGTCCCAGGTGGCCTGGCAGGAGGCGGTCGCCCATCGCGACGGGCCCTCCGCGCTGGTGTTCTCGCGCCAGAGCTGCCCGCATCAGGCCCGCAGCGCCGTGCAGCTTGCAGAGGTGCATCGCGGGGGTTATATCCTGCGGGATACCCCGGGCGTGCCGGATGCCCTGATCCTGGCGACCGGTTCCGAGGTGGCGCTCGCCATGGCGGCGGCCGAACGGTTGGCCGATGCGGGCATCAAGGCGCGCGTCGTCTCGATGCCGTGCGCCGAGGTTTTCGCAGCCCAGGACGCCGATTACCGGGAGCGCGTGTTGCCCGCGTCCGTCACGCGCCGGGTGGCGGTGGAGGCGGCTCATCCCCTGTACTGGCGGGCTTTCGTCGGTCTGCAGGGGCGGGTGATCGGCATCGACCGCTTCGGTGAATCGGCGCCCGCGCCCGCGTTGATGACATATTTCGGGTTTACGGTGGACAACGTGGTCGCAACCGTTCGGGACCTACTCTGACCGGCGACAGGCCGGCTTAACCAGCAGGAGTGATGCGCATGGCTATCAAGGTGGCAATCAATGGATACGGCCGCATCGGTCGCAACGTCTTGCGGGCGCTGTACGAATCCGGCCGCACCGGGGAAATCCAGATCGTCGCGATCAACGATCTCGGCGATGCCAAGACCAACGCGCACCTGACGCGCCACGACACGACCCATGGCAAGTTCCCCGGCACCGTGGCCGTGGAAGGCGACTACATGATCGTCAACGGCGACAAGATCCGCGTGCTGGCGAACCGCAATCCGGCCGAGCTGCCCTGGGGCGAACTCGGGGTCGACGTCGTGATGGAATGCACCGGCTTTTTCACCAGCAAGGAAAAGGCCTCGGCGCATCTGAAGGGCGGCGCCAAGAAGGTCATCATCTCCGCGCCGGGCGGCAAGGATGTGGATGCCACCATCGTCTACGGCGTCAACCACGGCGTGCTGAAAGCGAGCGACACGGTCATCAGCAACGCCAGCTGCACCACCAACTGCCTGGCCCCGCTGGTCAAGCCACTGCACGAGAAGCTGGGTCTGGTCGAAGGCCTGATGAACACCATCCACGCCTATACCAACGATCAGGTGCTGACCGACGTCTATCACGAGGACCTGCGCCGGGCCCGCAGCGCCACGCATTCCATGATCCCGACCAAGACCGGCGCTGCGGCCGCGGTGGGTCTGGTGCTGCCGGAGCTCAACGGCAAGCTGGACGGTTTTGCCATTCGCGTGCCGACCATCAACGTCTCCTTGGTCGATCTCACCTTCACCGCCGGGCGCGCCACCACGGTCGAGGAGGTCAACCAGATCCTCAAGGACGCCGCGGCCGGCGAACTCAAGGGCATTCTGAACGTGAACGAGGAGCCCCTGGTGTCCGTGGATTTCAACCACAACCCGGCGTCCTCGACCGCCGACCTGACCCTGACCAAGGTCATCGACGGCCGGCTGGTGAAGGTCTGCTCCTGGTATGACAACGAATGGGGCTTCTCCAACCGTATGCTGGACACTGCGCTGGCCCTGATGAAGGCGCAGTGACGGCGGCGCCGCTCGGGCGGAGCGATCCGCCCGGCGGCCGTTTCGGGATCCGTATGGCGGAGGTTGTGATGGAAATCCTCAAGATGACCGATCTGGATCTGCGCGGCAAACGCGTGCTGATCCGTGAAGACCTCAATGTGCCCGTCAAGGACGGGCGCATCACCAGCGCTGCCCGCATCGAGGCCAGTCTGCCGACGCTGCGTGCGGCGCTCGACGCCGGCGCGGCAGTGATGGTGATGTCGCATCTGGGGCGTCCCACCGAAGGCGAGTTCGATCCGGCATTTTCGCTGGCGCCCGTCGCCGCCGCGCTGGGGCAGGCGCTGGGGCGCGAGGTGCCGCTGGTGCGTGACTGGCTGGACGGCATCAACGTGGCGCCGGGGCAACTGGTGCTGCTCGAAAACGTGCGCTTCAACGTGGGCGAAAAAAAGGACGACGCGGCGCTGGCGCAGCGCATGGCGGCCTTGTGCGATGTCTATGTGATGGATGCCTTCGGCACGGCGCACCGGGCCGAGGCCTCCACCCATGGCGTGGCACGTTTTGCCCCGGTGGCCTGCGCCGGGCCTTTGCTGGTGCGCGAACTCGACGCCCTGGAGCGGGCACTGGCGCATCCCGCCCGTCCCTTGGTCGCCATCGTGGCAGGCTCCAAGGTGTCCACCAAACTCACCATCCTGGAGTCCCTGATCGACAAGGTCGATCGCCTGATTCCCGGCGGCGGCATCGCCAACACCTTTCTTGCGGCGGCGGGTCAGCCCATCGGCAAGTCCTTGCACGAGCCTGAACTGATCGATGAGGCGCGCCGCATGATGGCAACGGCGCAGGCCAAGGGCGTGGAGATCCCCTTGCCCGTGGATGTCGTGGTGGCCGGCGAGTTCTCCGAGCAGGCCAAGGGGACGGTCAAGGCCGCCCACAGCGTCGCGGCCGATGACCTGATCCTCGACATCGGGCCGGAAACGGCGCGTCAATACGCGGTGCTGGTCGCGGCAGCCGGGACCATCGTGTGGAATGGCCCGGTGGGTGTGTTCGAGTTCCCGGCCTTTCGGGAAGGCACGCGCGTGCTGGCCGAGGCGATTGCCCAGAGCGCTGCATTTTCCATCGCTGGCGGTGGCGATACCCTGGCGGCGATCGACCTGTTCGGCGTCAAGGAAGGCATTTCCTATGTCTCGACCGGCGGCGGCGCATTTCTGGAATTTCTGGAAGGTCGGACCTTGCCGGCGGTCGCGGCGCTGCAGGCGCGGGCTGCCGGCTGACGGCACGGGCCGCGGCGTTTCCGAGTGCCGCACTGGATCATTGAAAGGAATCTCACATGCGTTTTGAAGGCACCGAAACCTACGTCGCCCCGCGCGAGCTGACCCTGGCCGTGAACGCGGCCATCACGCTGGAGCGGCCGCTCCTGGTCAAGGGCGAGCCGGGCACCGGCAAGACCTTGCTGGCCGAGGAGGTGGCCCGCGCGCTGGGCCGGCCGCTGTTCCAGTGGCACATCAAGTCGACCAGCAAGGCCCAGCAGGGGCTGTATGAATACGACGCCGTTTCGCGCCTGCGCGATTCCCAGCTCGGCGATCCGCGCGTGCACGACATCGCGCACTACATCAAGAAGGGCCCGCTCTGGGAGGCTTTCGAAAGCCCCGAGCGGCCGGTGCTGCTGATCGACGAGATCGACAAGGCGGACATCGAGTTTCCGAACGATCTGCTCCGCGAACTCGACCGGATGGAGTTCTACGTCTACGAGACCCAGACCCTGGTGCGCGCCGCCCACCGGCCCATCATCATCATCACCAGCAACAACGAAAAAGAGCTCCCGGACGCCTTCCTGCGCCGCTGCTTCTTCCACTACATCCGTTTCCCCGACCGGGAGAACATGCTGCGGATCGTGGACGTGCATTTCCCCGGCATCAAGCAGGCGCTGGTGCGCGAGGCCATGGAGGTGTTCTTCGACTTGCGCGAGGTGCCGGGGCTCAAGAAAAAGCCGTCCACCTCCGAGCTGCTCGACTGGCTGAAGCTCTTGCTGGCCGAGGACATCCCGGCCGAGGCGATCCGCAGCACCGATCCCAGCAACCTCATTCCGCCGCTCTACGGCGCCCTGCTCAAGAACGAACAGGACATCCATCTGTTCGAGCGGCTCGCCTTCATTGCCCGCCGGCAGGGCAATCTGTAAGCGACGCGGACGCGCGGGAGGGACGCGGCATGCTGGTCGATTTCTTTTACGCGCTGCGCCAAGGCGGGGTGCCGGTCAGCATCACCGAATTCCTGAGCCTGCTCGCCGCGCTCGACCGGCGTGTGGTGGCGGCCGATCTGGATGATTTCTACTTTCTGGCACGCACCTGTCTGGTCAAGGACGAGCGCTATTACGATCGCTTCGACCGCGTCTTCGGAGCCTATTTCAAGGGCGCCGAGGATCGCGTCGGTCAACTGGCGCAGGCGGTTGCCGAGGGGCATATCCCCCCTGAATGGCTGGCGCGGCGCCATGAGCTCAATCTGTCGCCCGAGGAACAGGCGCTGGTGGAATCGCTCGGCGGCTGGGAAAAGTTGATGGAGGCCCTGCGCGAGCGGCTGGAAAACCAGAAGGAGCGCCACGAGGGGGGCAATCGCAACATCGGCACGGCGGGTCGCTCGCCCTTCGGCGCGCATGGCTACAACCCCGAGGGCGTGCGCATCGCCCAGGGCGGCGCGCGCCACCGCAGTGCGGTGAAGGTGTGGGATCAGCGCGAGTTCCGCAACTACGACGATCAGGTGGAACTGGGCACGCGCAACATCAAGGTCGCGCTCAAGCGCCTGCGCCAGTTCGTGCGCGAGGGCAACGAGCTCGAACTCGATCTCGACGACACCATCCGTTCCACCGCCCGCAATGCCGGCTACCTCGACCTCAAACTGGTGCCCGAACGGCGCAATCAGGTCAAGGTGCTGCTGTTCATGGACGTGGGCGGCTCCATGGACGATCACGTGCGCGTGGCCCAGGAACTCTTTTCCGCCGCCCGCACCGAATTCAAGCACCTGGAATACTTCTATTTCCACAACTTCCTCTACGAATGGCTGTGGAAGGACAACCGGCGGCGGCGCACCGAGCGCATGCCGACGGCCGAGGTGCTGGCGACCTTCGGGCCGGATTACAAGGTCATCTTCGTCGGCGATGCCACCATGAGTCCTTATGAGATCCTGCACGAGGGCGGCAGCATCGAGCATCACAACCCGGAGGCGGGTGCGGTGTGGATGCGGCGGATGCAGGCGCATTTCCGGCGCATCATCTGGCTCAATCCCGAGCCCGAGAGCCGCTGGGAAGGCACACCCTCGATCTCGATCGTGCGCCAGCTCATGGACGGACAGATGTATCCCCTGACGCTGGACGGCCTGACGCAGGGCCTGCGGGCCCTCAACACCGGGCGCAGCAATGGCACCGGCGTGCGGCCGCATGAGCCTGTCCTCTGAGCGCGGCCGGCCACCGGTGACAGACGCGGCGACAGCTTGGCCATTCGCCGGTCTGCTCGGGGCTCGGCGCGTGAGGACGGCGGCTTTCGGGACTCATCCCCGGCAGATGCTGGATGTCTACGCGCCTCGAGCGGCGCAGGGGCTGCCCGTCATCGTGTTCTTCTACGGCGGGCGCTGGAAGCAGGGCAGCCGGCGGCAATACGCCCTCCTGGCGCGCCGCCTGGCTGCCATGGGTGCGGTCGTGATCGTGCCCGACTACCGGCTGTACCCGCAGGTGCGTTTCCCGACCTTCGTCGAGGACGGCGCTGCTGCGGTGGATTGGGCGCTGCGCCATGCCCCCGCGCTGGGTGGTGATCCGGATCGGCTCTACCTGATGGGGCATTCGGCCGGCGCCCACATCGGTGCCCTGCTCGCGCTCGATGCGCGCTACCTCGCCGCACATGGCCGTTCGCCTCAAGCGCTGGCCGGTTTCATCGGACTGGCGGGGCCCTATGATTTCCTGCCGTTCCAGAGCGAGGAACTCGCCGATACCTTCGGTCCGGCGGAACACCATGAGGCCTCCCAGCCGATCCAGCATGTCGATGGGCACAATCCGCCGTTCCTGTTGCTGCACGGTTCGAGGGACAAGGTGGTGGGTCCCGGCAACAGCAAGCGCCTCTGGCGACGGATCGAGGCGTGCGGCGGCCGGGCGCGCATGGTGTTTCTGGCGCAGGCCAACCACGTCAACATCCTGTGGGGGCTGTTGATTCCGTTTCCCGCGCATCTGGCGCCGATCCGCCGCGAGGTGGCCGGCTTCGTGCTGGACGGCGGATCGACGCGGCTGCCCGCGCCCCCGAGCGACTTCGTGTCTCTGGGTTAGGCGTTATCCGCGACATCGCTTCTTAAGGAGCATGGTTTTTTGCGCATCATGACGCTCAACCTCAACGGCATCCGTTCGGCGACCAGCAAGGGCTTCCTGAACTGGCTGCCGAGCCAGGCAGCCGATGTGGTCTGCCTGCAGGAACTTAAGGCCCAGGATGGCGATCTCACGGCGGCGATGCGTCATCCGCCAGGGTTTCTCGGCTATTTCCACTGCGCGGAAAAAAAGGGCTACAGCGGCGTCGGACTGTACACCCGGGTCGCACCCGCGCGGGTGGTGGAGGGCCTCGGCATCCCCGAGATCGACGCCGAGGGCCGTTATCTGGAACTGGTCTACCCCGGGCTGTCGGTGATTTCGGTTTATTTGCCCTCGGGATCGAGCGGCGAACATCGCCAGGCAGCGAAATTCCATTTCATGGAGCGTTTCTTCGATCATCTGGCGCGGCTGGCCGGTTCGGGGATGCAGGTGCTGCTGTGCGGCGACTGGAACATCGCCCACCGGGAAATCGATCTCAAGAACTGGCGCGGCAATCAGAAGAACTCCGGCTTTCTGCCCGAGGAACGGGCCTGGCTGAGCCGCGTGTTCGACGAACTGGGCTGGGTGGACGTCTACCGGCGGCTTCACCCCGAGGCCACGAGCGAGGGCTACACGTGGTGGAGCAACCGCGGTCAGGCGTGGGACAAGAACGTCGGCTGGCGCATCGATTATCAGATCGCCACCCCGCAGCTCGCCGCCAGCGCCCGCGCCGCCACCATCTACAAAACCGAGCGTTTCAGCGATCATGCGGCTCTCACCATCGACTATGACTGGCCGCTGCCCTGGGCGGCCACATCCGCTGCGCCGGTCGCGGCGCCATGAGCGTGCAGGGCGATATGGCCGCGGCGCCATCGGCCTGGCAAGCGCTGGGACGGCATCCGGCGCTGTGGCGCGTGACCTTGCTGGCCTTTGCCTCCGGTCTGCCGTTGGCGCTGTCCGGCGGCACGCTGCAGGCCTGGCTGGCCGATGTGCGCATCGACATCCGCACCATCGGCGTCTTCAGCCTGGTCGGTCTGCCCTACACGCTGAAATTCCTCTGGGCACCGCTGTTCGACCGCTACGCCCTGCTGGGCATGGGGCGCCGGCGCGGCGGCTTGCTGCTGACGCAAATCGCGCTGATCGCGGCGCTGCTGGCCATGTCCAGCCTCGATCCGCGATCGGACGTGGCCCTGCTCGGACTGCTCGCGCTCGTGCTGGCGTTCGCTTCGGCCTCCCAGGACATCGTCTTCGATGCCTATCGCACCGAGATGCTGCCGGCACCGCTGCGCGGGCTGGGCGCCGGCCTGACCAATACCGGCTACCGGCTGGCCATGCTGACCTCCGGCGCCCTGGCGCTGGTGCTGGCGGGGTCGATCGGCTGGGCTTTCACCTATCGCGTCATGGCCGCGCTGATGGGCGGCGCCGTGCTGATCACGCTGCTCAGTCCCGAGCCGCCTGAGCCCGCGGCTGCGCCCCACCGGCTGGTGGACGCCCTGCGCGAACCCTTGCGCGCCTTTCTCGCACGCCCCGCGGCATGGGCGTTCCTGATCCTGATCGTGCTGTACAAGTTCGGCGATGCCTTCGCCGCCACCTTGAGCACGGCCTTTCTGGTGCAGGGGGTGGGATTCAGCGTGGCCGAAGTCGGCGTCGTCAACAAAGGGGTCGGGATCGCGGCGGCCCTGGCGGGCGCTGTTGCCGGTGGCGCGCTCATGGTGCGCTGGGGCTTGCTTCGGGCGCTGCTGGTGTTCGGTGTTTTCCAGGCGCTGACCAATCTGCTCTTCGCCGTGCTGGCGCTGGTGGGTAAAAGTCATGTCATGCTCGTCGTTGCGGTGGTCGGCGAGCAGCTCTTCGGCGGCATGGGGTCGGCCGCTTTCGTGGCTTTGCTGATGGCGCTGTGCGACGTGCGTTATACCGCGACGCAGTACGCACTTTTTTCGGCACTGGCCGCCTTGGCGCGCGTGTTCATCGGCCCGCCGGCCGGCTATCTGGTGGCGGACTTCGGCTGGCCGATGTTCTTCACGCTGACCTTCGTGGCCTCTCTGCCCGCTTTGGGTCTGGTGCTCTACCTGGCTGCGCCGATCCGCGCCATGGATCGACCGGGCAAGGATGCGCAGGCGGCAGCATGACGATCCGGATCTGTCGCCTGTCCGATTTGCCCGATCCGGGCAGCCGGGGTTTCGAGCTGGGGGAGGGCGAGGAGCGGCGCTCCTGTGTGCTCGTGCGGCGCAAAGATGCGGTCTGGGCCTATGAAAATCGCTGTCCGCACACCGGCGCGCCGCTCGACTGGCGGCCGGGTCAGGTGCTGAGCCCCGAGGGCACGCACATCCAGTGCGCGCTGCATCTGGCCCAGTTCCGGATGGAAGATGGCCGATGCGTATACGGACCCTGCGTCGGTGAGTTCCTGCGTGCCGTCGAGGTCCGGCGTGAAGGCGCGTGGGTCGTGCTGGCGACTCGGGATACGGCCGCATCAACCTCGAGCGAGGAAGCAGACGAATGACGACGAGTGTGATCGTGCTGGCCGCGGGCAAGGGCACGCGCATGAACAGCGCGCTGCCCAAGGTGTTGCAACCGCTTGCCGGCCAGCCCTTGCTGGCGCATGTGCTGGCCGCGGCGCGGGCGCTGTCGCCGCAGGCGATCCACGTGGTTGCGGGGCACGGCATGGCGGCGGTTCAGGAGGCCTGTCCCGGCGATGATCTGCACTGGGTGGAACAGACCGAGCAGCGCGGCACGGGGCATGCCGTGGCCCAGGCCCTGCCGTATCTCGCCGAAGGCTCGGCGCTCATCCTCTACGGCGACGTGCCGCTGGTCCCGCCCGGGACGCTCGCGGCGCTGCGCGACGCCGCCGGGGACGGCATTGCGCTGCTGGTGATGCAGGCGGCCGATCCGACGGGGTACGGGCGGATCCTGCGCGACGCTGCAGGACGTGTGCAGGGTATCGTCGAGGAGCGTGACGCCACGCCTGATGAGCGCGCAATCCGTGAGGTCAACACCGGCCTCATGGCTGCGCCGGTCGCGCTGCTGCGGCGCTATCTGCCGCGCGTGCAACCGCGCAATGCCCAGGGCGAGTATTACCTCACCGACGTGGTGGCCTTGGCGGTTGCCGATGGAGTGAGGGTCAACGCCGTCGCCGCCCAGGATCCGGACGATGCACTCGGGATCAACGACCGCCTGCAGTTGGCGGTTGCCGAACGCACCCTGCAGCGGCGCCGGGCCGAGGCACTGCTGCGCTTAGGCGTGACACTGGCCGATCCGGCGCGGCTGGACGTGCGCGGCGAACTCATCTGCGGGCGCGATGTGTTCATCGATGTGAATGCCGTGTTCGAGGGCTGCGTCGTGCTGGGCGACGGGGTGCGCATCGGGCCGAACGTCGTGCTGCGCAACTGCGCGCTGGGCGAGGGTGTGGAAGTGCAGGCCTTTTCACACCTCGACGGCGCCCGTGTGGGCGATCGCGCACGGATCGGGCCTTATGCGCGCCTGCGGCCCGGCGCCGAACTGGCCTCTGAAACCCACATCGGCAATTTCGTCGAGGTCAAGCAGGCCACGGTTGGCCGAGGCTCGAAGATCAATCACCTGAGCTATATCGGCGATGCCGAGATCGGTGAGCGAGTCAACGTGGGCGCCGGCACGATCACCTGCAACTACGACGGTGTGCACAAGCACCGCACCGTGATTGCAGACGACGTCTTCATCGGCTCGGGCAGCGAACTGGTCGCGCCGGTGACGGTGGGCGAGGGGGCAACCGTGGGCGCCGGGACGACGCTGCGCAAGGATGCGCCGGCGCATCAGCTCACCGTGGGCGGTGGGCGGCAGGTGAGCCTGCCGCATTGGCGCCGGCCGGTTCCCAAGGATCGGGATACCGGCTGAAATCGATGCTTATTCGTTTCGGGCGTGGATCATCGACCAGTAGCCGAAGAGATTGACCGGTTCGATGTCGAAATGCTTGATCTCTGCATCTGCCAGGAAGCGATCGAGCGGAAAATCGGAGGTGAAGCCGATCAGCGGCGTGATGACCGCCACGACGCGCTCGAACCAGCGGATCATGGAATGCGAATGGCTGAAATGATTGACGATGAACAGATCGCCGCCCGGACGGCAGACGCGCTTCATTTCTGCCACCATGCGCCGCGGATCGGGAACAACCGATGCCACATACATCGCTGTGACTTTGTCGAAGCTGTGATCGGCGAATTCGAGGTTCTGCGCGTCCATGATGCGCAGATCGACATGACTCAAGCCCAGCTTCTTCACCCGGCGGTGGCCCCGCTCCAGCATCTTGGGCGATACGTCGATGCCAGTGATGCGAGTGGAGCGCGGGTAGCAGGACAGGGACATGCCGGTGCCCACGCCGACTTCGAGGATGCGATCGCCCGGTCTGCAGTCCATCTTGTCGATGATGCGCTGGCGGCCGGGCTGGAAAACGGGACTGAAGATCAGATCGTAGGCGGCGGCCATGCGGTCGTAGGTTTTGATGACGGCAGTTTGTTCCACAAGACCATCCTTGCGTGAATGTGGTCAACGAGCAGCAGGCAAATGACCGCGTCATTCTAGCTCAAAAAGCGGCAATACCGCGGCAACGGGTGCCATGATCGGTTAGCATGGGCGCCCTTCGCACCGTCTGTCACGACACTGTTCAAGGACATCGCACATGTCATCCCTGGATATGCTGGCCCCCGGTCTCTCCAAAAAGCCCGAGGTGGTCGATGCGCTCATCGCCCCGGAGGGCAGTCTGGAGGTGCTCTCGCAGCATGAGGTCGTGCGTTTGCGCGACACCAGTCTCGGGGGACTGCACGAGCTGCTGCGGCGCTGTACCCTGGCGGTACTCAACAGCGGCAGCATGGTCGACGACAGCCTGCAGGTCATGCAGCGCTACCCGGACTTCGACATTCAGGTGGTGCAGCAGGAGCGGGGCATCAAGCTCGAGCTGCGCAACGCGCCTGCGGAGGCCTTCGTCGACGGTCAGATGATACGCGGCATCCGGGAACACCTGTTCGCAGTGCTGCGCGATATCGTCTACGTCCACAACGAGATCCGACTGCATCCCCGCTTCGACCTCACTGCATCCGGTGGCATCACCGATGCCGTGTTTCACACCCTGCGCAATGCCCGCGCGCTGTCGCCGGGCCAGCCGCCCAATCTGGTGGTGTGCTGGGGGGGGCACTCGGTGAGTCGCGTCGAGTACGACTACGCCAAGCGGGTCGGCTACGAGCTGGGGCTGCGCGGCATGGATATCTGCACCGGCTGCGGTCCGGGGGCGATGAAAGGGCCGATGAAAGGCGCCGCCGTCGGGCATGCCAAGCAGCACCGGACCATGGGCCGCTACGTCGGCATTTCCGAGCCGGGCATCATCGCTGCGGAACCGCCCAACCCCATCGTCAACCACCTCGTGATCATGCCGGACATGGAGCAGCGGCTGGAGGCTTTCGTCCGCGTCGGCCATGGTTTCATCGTGTTTCCGGGCGGCGTCGGGACCATGGAAGAGTTGCTGTACCTGTTTGCCATCCTGCTGCACGAGGAGAACGCCCAAACGCCGTTCCCGCTGGTGCTCACGGGGCCCGCATCCGCAGCGGACTACTTCCGCCGGCTCGACGATTTCCTGGCCCGCGTCCTGGGCACGGCCGTCGCGGGGCGCTATCAGGTGATCCTCGATGATCCGGTTGCCGTTGCACGCGCCATGCGCCGGGGGATGGAAGAGGTTCGCAGGTTCCGGATCGCCCGCAGTGATGCCTTTTATTTCAATTGGGTCCTGCGAATTGCGCCGCAGTTGCAAAAACCCTTTGTGCCCACCCACGAGAACATGGCGGCGCTGTCGCTGCATCGAGACCAGCCGCTGCACGATCTGGCCGCGAATCTGCGCGCAGCCTTCTCCGGGATCGTCGCGGGGAACGTCAAGGAAGCCGGCATTCAGGCCATCGAGCGCCATGGCCCGTTTGCCATCCGCGGCGAGCGGGCCATCATGCAGAGTCTGGATCAATTGCTGGACGGTTTCGTGCGTGAGCAGCGCATGCGTCTGCCCGGCCGCGAATATACCCCCTGCTATCGGATCGTCGTTTGACGGGCCGGCCGGGAGCGCGGCAACCGCAGCAGAAACAGCAGGATGAGCATCCCCGCGTAGAGCATGGGCTCGGTCAGGTCGGCTTTGACCTGAAACGCGAAATGCAGGCTGGCGAGGATCGCGGCGGGATAGATCAGCCGATGCAGGCGCTTCCAGTTCGCTCCCAGGCGGCGGATCGAGGCTCGCGTCGAAGTCATCGCCAGCGGGAGGAGCAGGACCAGCGCCAGCATACCGAGCCAGACTGCCGGGTGATCGACGATCTCGCGCCACGCCGCAACCGGGTCGAGGTTCTGGTCGAACACGAGGAACGCCAGCAGGTGGCTCAAGCCATAGCCGAAGGCGGCGAGGCCCAGCTCGCGCCGTATCACGAGCGGCCACGCCCAGCCGAACAGCCGCTGCAGGGGCGTCATGGCGAGAGTCAGCAGCAGCAGGCGCAGCGCCCAGATCCCGCTCAGGGTCATCAGCGCTTCCACGGGATCCGGCCCCAACGCATTGCGGCTGAGTCCCACAGCGATGTGGACCGCGGGCAAAAGGACGAGCAGCCAAGTGCCGATGCGAAGGGTGCGCGGGGTCGTCATCAGAAATTGCGGCGCAGATCGAGGTCGGCGTACAGGTTCGCGACCCATTCGCCATAGCCGTTGAACATCAGCGTCTCGCGCCGGAACAGCTCGCCGATGCGGCGCTCGCGCCGCTGGCTCCAGCGCGGATGGTCCACCCCAGGGTTGACGTTGGCGTAGAAGCCATATTCGCGCGGCGCGACGCGGTTCCAGGTGGTTTGCGGTTGCGTTTCCGTGAAGCTGATGCCGACGATCGACTTGATGCTCTTGAAGCCGTATTTCCATGGCACCACGAGCCGCAAGGGCGCGCCGTTCTGATTGGGGAGGACGCGGCCGTACACGCCGACTGCGAGGATGGTCAGGGGATGCATGGCCTCGTCCATGCGCAGGCCCTCCACGTAAGGCCATGGCAACACCGCGCGGCGCTGTCCCGGCATCTGTTCGGGATCGTTCAGGGTCGTGAACACCACATATTTGGCATTGCCGGCGGGCTCGAAACGGCGCAGCAGATCGCCCAGCGGGAAGCCGACCCAGGGGATGACCATGGACCAGCCTTCGACACAGCGCAGGCGGTAGACCCGTTCTTCGAGCGCGCGACCCTTGAGCAACGTGTCCAGGTCATAAGTGCCGGGCTTGTTGCAGTTCCCGTCGACCGTCACCGACCAGGGACGGGGCCGCAAGCGATGCGCGTTCCGGGCGGGGTCCTCCTTGCCCGTGCCGAATTCATAGAAATTGTTGTAGCCGGTGACGGCATCGACAGGGGTGAGTGGCTCATCGGCTCGGTAGGGTCCGGGTTTCGTGGTCAGCGGTGCCAGCGCATCGATCCCACTTGCCGCCTGCGTGACGCCCGCTCGAGCGGCCGCCAGCGCTGCAGCGCCGAGCGCCACGAAGCGTCGACGGTCGAGATAGACAGACTCCGGGGTGACCTGAGCGCTGGGGATGTGCGGCAGATGCAGTCGCATGGCTAGTCCTGCGGTTGAGGCATGTAGAAGATGATGCCACCAGGCCGGTTCGCCGCCGCCCTTTATGCCCAGATTGTCGGCAGGCGATATGACGCTTGGTCGACGTGGCTGCCGGCTGCAGCGAGACATGGAACGCGGCCACCCTGCTGCCGTCGCGCTCGAACCAGAGCACCGTGATGATCTTGTCGCTCATCATTCTGTACCCGACCGCTTTGTGCCGATGTCTGCACCTGCCGTCGATTGCGCGGGCGCTCGCGGATTGGACCGGACCTCATCGAAAAAGGTCGCGGCTCTGGAGGCCCTCAGTTCATGCCCTCACGGTTCAGCAGTTGCGTCATTGCGGCCCCGGCCAGCGGGCGGCTGAGCCAGTAGCCCTGCAAGCCCTGGCAACCTCGCTCGGTCAGAAAGTGCGATTGGCTTTCGGTTTCGACCCCTTCGCCGATGACGTCCAGGTTCATCCGCTGACTCATGCTGAGCATGGCCTCGACGATGGCGACGTCCGGCGCAGACTCCGGCAGGGCGGAAACGAACGAACGATCGATCTTGAGTACATCGAAGGGGTACTGCTTGAGATAGTTGAACGATGAATACCCCATGCCGAAATCGTCGATGGCGATGCGGACGCCCAGGTCGCGCAAGGCGCGCAAGGTTTCCAGCGCGCGCTCGGGATGGGCGAGAAGAGCGCCCTCCGTGATCTCGACCGTCAACCCTTCCGCCGGCACCTGGTGTCGTTCGAGGCTGGCCGCGATCTGCGCGGTCAGATGCGGGCTGGCGAACTGGGTCGGCGCCAGGTTCACCGCCATGCCGAGATCCGTGGCACCACCGGCTCGCCAGTGATGCAGCTGCGCCAAGCCCTCGTCCAGCACGATTTGTCCCATCGCGGGCAACAAGCCGATCCGCTCGGCCAGCGGCAGGAATTGGGAAGGCTCGAGGGTGCCGCGCGTCGGATGGGCCCACCGGACGAGGGCCTCGACCCCGCAGATCCGGCCGCTGCCTGGGTCCACGATGGGCTGATACACGAGAAACAATTCATTCTGGGTCAGTGCCACGCGAAGCTCGTGTGCGCTCATCGGCGTCGCATCGGGGGTCGTGCGAGCGCGACTCGCCAGGCGATAGCAATGACGGTGACGCTTGGCCTGGTACATGGCCGTCTCCGCCTGTCGGATGAGATCCGCCGTATCGAGATCCGTCTCAATCCCACGGACTGAGATGCCGATGCTGGCTGACAATGCCAGGACGGTCCCGCCGACCATGAGCGGCTCATTGAGCGTTTCGAGCGCCGCTTCAGCGATCCGCGTGGCCTGGTCTGTGATCGGATCGCCGAACGCAATCGCTGCGAAGGCATCGCCGCCCAGATGAAACATGCGGCATTGCAGGCGTTCCAGATTCCGGAAGCGCCGCGCGACCTCCCTCAGAATCTGATCGCCGACCGCAGGATCCAGTGATTCGTTGATCGATCGAAAATGATCCAGATCGATCCACAGCAGCGCCATGGCCTGAGGTGTGTGCTGGGCAGGCGCCGATTCCGTCGTCAGCGCGCGCATCAATGCCGCGCGATTGGGCAGAGCAGTAGTCGGATCGAGCAGGTCGATCGTGGAGCGGCTAGAGGTGGAGAGGTCGCGACACAAGCCGATGTAGTGGGTAATGTGCCCGGCCTCGTCGCGCACCGCGCTCAGGTTCAGATGCAACGCGACCGCTTCACCGTTCAGCCGTTGCCCTTCCCAGGGCCCGCTCCAGCGGCCGATGCTGGAGAGGTGCGACCAGAGCCCGTCGATCGCGCCCATGGATTGTCCGGGAGGAACCAGGAATTGTGCCGGGGTGTTCTGCAGCATGCTGCGGGAACATTGCATCAGGCCGCAGAATGCCGCATTGGCGGAAAGCACCCTTCTTTCGGCATCCAGGACGAACATGGCTTCCCCGGACTGCGTCAAGGCATCGCGCATCCAGAGCATGTCGTTTTCGAGGCGCTTTTGCTCGGACACGTCCTGCAACGTGCCTTCGATGCGCGACAGGCGGCCCCGGGCACAGTAGCTGATGACGCCGCGCTCGTGCACCCAGACGACACGGTTGCGCGGCGTCACGATGCGATATTCGATGTCCAGCGGCCGTCGATGGCGCAGGGCGTCGCGGTGGTGGCGGTTGACCCGGGCGGCGTCGGAGGGATGGATGAGACGCCTAAAACCAACGTAATCGCTAGAGAAATCCCGGCGGTCGATCTGCAACTGGCCGAAAAGCTCCGGACTCCAATGCGCCGTCCTGGTCTTGAAGTCGTAGGACCATTCACCAAGTTTCGCGATGCGCTGCACCTGCTGCAGCCGCGATTGCAGATCCCGCAGCGTGAGCGTCCAGGTTCGCTCCGGGGTCACGTCGCGAGCAACGCCGACCACGCCGATGATCTGCTCGCGGGCCCAGAGCGGGCCATTGGTGACCATGAGGTGGTGCAGGCGGCCGTCCTTGGTGTGGATACGGAACTCGCCCTGTTGCCCGACGCCTCCCAACGCCCCGAGGAACAGGGACTGCACGAGCAGCCGATCATCCGGATGCACGATATGGCCGAAGTTCTGCGTCTCGAGTTCACGACGCGTATAGCCCGTGATGCGCGTCATCGCCGCATTCAGATTGAGGAAGTGCCCCAAGGGGTCGCAGAAAAAGACGAGGGCATTGGCGCGATCCAGGACGTCGCCCAGGGCCGGCGACAAGTCATGGGGCGCGTGTTCCGGAAGGGCTGCGGTCACCACGATCCAGATATGGCCTCCGGATGCGGGAACGAGAATCCATTGGCTGCTGCGCAGATCTCCCCCGGGACGGGTCAGCCTGAATTGCCCGACTTGCGGCTGCTCGTTCGCTGCCATCAGCAACGCTCTCAAGGCTGCGCGCATGTTGGGCGCGACGAAATCCTCGCTGTGACGGCCCAGAAGTTCCCGGGAAGACGCGCCGAGAAGCGCCTGCGTGTCACCGGCCGATCGGGTGATCACGCCGTCCCGGTCGACCCGCAGTTGGATGGACTCGCCGCAGTGTGCCAGATCGCTGCTCATGACCGGTGTCCCCCCGAAGCTTCAATTTGTGATTATGGGCGCTCGACCAGGGCGGAACTCGCCCGAGCCCGAGACCGTTAGCGGTCAATCTTCTAATGTCAAGACCAGTGGCATCGCCTTGTCAAGCAGCCATAACCGCCTGCGGCCACGCATCCGCTCAAAGTGGCCGCCGTCCCGGGGTATCGGCGGCCCGGTGCCAGACATGATTCTCATCCGATCCGGCTGGACAATCCAGGCATCGGGACGCCCTGCAACTGCGGTCATCGACATCGCAGGATGAGCAGATTTCCGACTTGCAGGCCCCTGATGGTGAGCGTATAAGACTACCTTTTATTTGGGTCAGCCAAAGAAAACAGGGATTGTGACCATGCGATTGTCCCCTAGGAAGGTGGTGGGGCTGCTCTGTGCAGCTGTGTCTTTACCAGTGACGACGGTTCGCGCGGAAACGCTCGAGCAGGCATGGGCAGCTGCCCGTGGGACCGATTTCGGGCTGAGGGCCGCACAATTCGAAGAGCAGGCGGCAGAGGCGGCCCGGAGTGCGGCCTCGCGGCAGCGGCTTCCCTCGGTTTCGGCCAACGGTTTTGCCGTCAAGCTCGATGAAGCGCCAACCATCAAGTCGCCCATCGAGGACAATCTGACCATTCCTTCGCCGATCAGGTTCCCGCTGGTTCCTTCGAGCTTCTCCGTCCCGGTGCCCTCCGACCTGCAGAACTTCCAGTTGGGTGAAGACAGGTTTACACAGGTCGCCCTGCAAGCCACCCTGCCGCTATACACCGGTGGCCGCTTGACCAATCTCGCCAAGGCCGCCGAATCTCAGGTCGGCGCTGCGAACTGGAACCTGCGTCGTACGGAGCAGGAACTCAAGGTCAATGTGGCAGAAGCCTATGTGAACGTGCTGCGCGCCCAGGGCGGCGCCACGATTTCGGACCGGGAGGTCGAAGCGGTTTCAGGCTATGTCCAGGACGTTCAGAACCTCTACGACCAACAGATGGTGGCCAAGAGCGACCTCTTGTCCGTGCAGGTCTATCTGGCCGACTCCAAGCAACGCAACCTGCAAATCAAAAATGCCGTCCAGCTGGCTCAGTCGTTCTATAACAAGATGGTGGGCCGTCCGCTTGACACGCCGGTCAGTCTCGAGCCCTTGGATCCCGTCGATGAGCTTGGCACGGAGTCGCTGGAAGCGCTGACGCGACAGGCGATCAAGAATCGCCCCGAACTGAACAACCTGACGGCGCAGACAGAAAGCCTGCGCTATGCTGCGAAGGCCATCAAGGGCGGCTTGTTGCCCCAGGTCGGTTTGCTCGGCGGAATGGTCTATCTGGATCTCGATTCGCTGGAGGACAACACCATCGGTTACGCCGGCGTGGGCGCTTCCTGGACCTTGTTCGACTCCGGGGTGACCCGCAAGCAGGCCGAGGCTTTGTCGAAGCGCCGGATTTCCAGCGAGGAATTGCTCTCACAGGCGCGCGAACTGATCAGTCTTCAGGTCCGTCAGACCTGGCTGGCGCGCGAAGAGGCCCGCAATCGGCTGAATGTCACGAAAGCGGCGCTTGAAAGCGCCGAAGAAAATCAACGCGTGACACGTGACCGCTACCTTGAGGGCATGGGAACCAATACCGAGGTGCTCGAAGCGGAAACGCGGCGGAGCGCTGCCTTTACCAGCTACAACAACGCCAAGTACGATGCGGTTTACGCCGATCTGCGGCTTAAGTATGTGGTGGGTGGGATTTAGGGTTCAGAGTCGCGCAGCCCACTGACTTCGCTCGGATTTCAAATCAGGGAATGATGACAATGGCCACGGATAAACGTCGACCGATTGGATGGGTGCTGGTAGTAGGTGGCGCCATCGCATTGATTGCCTTGATGGTGATCTATCGCATGCTCAATGCGCCGCTTCCCGAGGGGCTGCTTCAGGTCAATGGGCGCATCGAAGGCGATGCCACCACGGTGGCCGCCAAATACCCCGGCAAGGTGCGCGAGATCAAGGCCAAGGAAGGGGACGTGGTCGAAGCGGGCCAGATTCTGGCGCAGATGGAGGACGACGAACTCCAGGCACGCATCAGACAGGCGGATGCAGGCATTGCGAGCCTCGAGGCGCGTCGCGCCGCCGCCAGCGAAGCATTGGCTGTGGCTCGCAAGGAACTTCCACTCGGCATCGCGGCCGCCAAAGCTCAAGTCACCCATATGCAGGCCACGGTGGACAAGGCCAATGCCGCGCAGGCCCAGTTTGCACGTGACCTCGACCGGATCAAGGTGCTGGCGGAAAAGGGGACGGTCAACCTGCAGCGGGTGGAGCAGGCGCAGCTGCAGTATACGGCCATCAGCAATGACGTGCGGTCGGCCCAGGCTGGGTTGGTCGGGGCGCAGAAGCAACTCGAGCGTGCGTATCTCGGTGAAGAGCAGATCGACGCCCGGGAAACCGAGATCAAGGCGTTGGACTCCGAACTTGATCGCGTGCGTGCGATGCGTGAGGAGGCGATGATCGCGCTCGACAACATGAGCATCAAGGCGCCCACCAGGGGCATTGTGACTGCGCGCCTCGTCGAGGCGGGAGAGGTCGGGGCCGCGGGTCGGCCCATGTATGAACTGATTGATCCGGATCGCCTGTATCTGAAGGTGTATGTGCCGGGCAACGACATCGGCAAGGTGCGCCGCGGGCTCGAGGCGCAGGCCTACGTCGATGCCTACCCGGATCGCCCCTTTTTGGCGACCGTCGACTACATCGCATCCCGCGCCGAGTTCACGCCCAAGGAAGTCCAGACACCCGACGAGCGCGTGAAGCAGGTCTATGCGGTAAAGCTTTACTTCAAGGAAAATCCGGACTACCTGCTGACACCCGGCATGCCGGCCGATGCGGTGATTCGTTGGGACGAGAACGCCTCGTGGGAAAAGCCTCGCTGGTGATCAGCGGGCACCGTCGTTCCTTGCCGAGGATGTGCAAATGGATCATGCACCAGTCGTCCGCATCCGCGGGTTGGTGAAGAATTACAAGGACGTCCACGCGGTGCGCGGCCTTGATCTCGATGTGCCGAAGGGGAGCCTCTTTGGGTTGATCGGATCCGATGGTGCAGGCAAGAGCAGCACCATGAAGACCGTCGCGGGGGTCATGAGCTACGACGAGGGAACCGTCGAGGTCTTCGGCCAGCATATCGATTCGGAAGCCACAGCCGAGCGCGTCAAGCTCCGCCTGGGCTTCATGCCGCAGGGACTCGGACAGAATCTCTATCCGGATCTGTCGATCGAGGAGAACATTGATTTCTTTGCCCGGCTGCGTCTGGTGAAGGCCGATGATCTGGCCGAGCGCAAGGAAAAGCTCCTGCGCATGACCCGGCTCGACAAGTTCCGTGATCGTGCGATGAAGAACCTCTCCGGCGGCATGAAGCAGAAGCTGGGCCTGGTCTGCACGCTGATCCACGAACCGGAACTGATCATTCTGGATGAACCCACCACGGGGGTGGACCCGGTGTCGCGACGCGACTTCTGGGCCATTCTTGCCGAACTCCTGGCGGAGAAAGGCATTTCTGCGCTGGTGTCGACGGCGTATATGGACGAGGCATCGCGCTTTCATCACGCCGCCCTGATGCATCACGGCCGCATTCTTGCGCATGGGGAAATCGAGGAGCTGATCCATCTACAGCCGGGGACCGTGGTCTCGGTCGCCGTGCAGCCCCAATTGGAAGCGCTGAACCGGCTGCGCAGCCGGTTCGAGCAGGTGGTTGCGCTCGGAAACTTCCTGCGCGTGTTTGTGCCGGC
>DAOKZK010000034.1:0-24576 GCA_035325645.1 Candidatus Macondimonas sp.
CGAAATCACCACGAAATCACACGGGTTCGGGAGTTGTTCAGACTTTCCCTAGTGCCTCATTCCAATTTGTACTCGTGATTTCTTGTTCCGTCAGCACAATGGACGCATTGGCCAAGGCGTAGAGGAAGCACGCGCTGTCACAGCCACCCTGGGACAGGATTCTGCGACCGGAGCCGTCATCTTTTACCTCCAGAAATGAAGCTGTCGAAAGTCTAGCGAGCGCCATCGACGGCGGCAAAATCCGTTCAATTGCAAAACGCGCAATCACACACAAAAAAGCCCGGCGGGGTATCGTCCCGGCCGGGCTTGATCAACGGGGGTTGCGTCCGATCAGGCGGCCTTGGCCAGCGAACGCAGCACGTATTGCAGGATGCCGCCGTGCTCGTAGTAGTCCCATTCCTTGGGCGTGTCGATGCGCAGCCGCGCCGTGAAGCTGCGCTTGGCGCCATCGGCGCCCGTCACGGCGACCGTCACCTGCCGCGCGCCCTTGGTCACGCCGAGGATGTCGAAGTGCTCCTCGCCGGTCAGGCCCAGGGATTCGGCGCTGTCACCGTCCAGGAACTGCAGCGGCAACACGCCCATGCCGACCAGGTTCGAACGATGGATGCGCTCGAAACTCTCGGCGATGACGGCCTTCACGCCCAGCAGCATGGTGCCCTTGGCGGCCCAGTCGCGCGAGGAACCGGTGCCGTACTCCTTGCCGGCCAGAATTACCAGTGGCGTGCCATCCGCCTGGTACTTCATGGCGGCGTCGTAGATCGACATGGGCTCGTTGGTGGGCAGATAGCGGGTCATGCCGCCCTCGACACCGGGCACCAGCCGGTTGCGCAAGCGGATGTTGGCAAACGTGCCGCGCATCATCACTTCATGGTTGCCGCGGCGCGAACCGTAGGAGTTGAAGTCCTTGGGCTCCACGCCATGGGCGATCAGGTACTGGCCGGCAGGGCTGTTGACCTTGATCGAGCCGGCAGGGGAGATGTGGTCGGTGGTGATGGAGTCGCCCAGCACCGCCAGGGCACGGGCCGCCTTCACGTCCCCGATGGTGCCGGTCGCCATGGTCATGCCACAGAAGTAGGGCGGGTTCTGCACGTAGGTCGAATCCGTGCTCCAGCAGTAGAGATCGCCCTGCGGCACCTCGAGGCTGTTCCAGCGGCCATCACCCTTGAAGACGTTGGCATAGGAGGCACGAAACATGGCCGAGTCGATGTGCGATGCAATGGCGGCAGCGACGTCGGCATTGCTGGGCCAGATGTCCTTGAGGAACACGTCCTGACCATTCTTGCCCTTGCCAAGTGGCTGCTTGTACAGGTCGACGTCGACGCTACCGGCAATGGCATAGGCGACCACCAGCGGCGGCGAGGCCAGGAAGTTCATGCGCACATCGGGGTGGACGCGGCCTTCGAAGTTACGGTTACCGGAGAGTACCGAGCAGGCGACCAGATCATGTTCCTGGATCGCCTTGCCGATCGGCTCGGGCAGGGGGCCCGAGTTGCCGATGCAGGTCGTGCAGCCGTAACCGACGACGTTGAAGCCCAGCGCTTCGAGATCGCCGAGCAGACCGGCTTTCTGGAGATAGGAGGTCACGACCAGCGATCCGGGAGCCAGCGAGGTCTTGACCCAGGGCTGAACAGTCAGGCCCTTGGCCACGGCGTTGCGCGCCAAGAGACCCGCGGCCATCAGCACCGCCGGGTTGGAGGTGTTGGTGCAGGAGGTGATGGCTGCGATGACCACGGCGCCGTCCTTCAGCATGAACTCGCGGTCCTTGTAGGTGACCGGCGCTTCACCGGCGACCTTCTGGACGGCGGGCGCGCCCACGGCCGTGCTGCCGCCTTCACTCTCGAAATTCGCGGTGGCGCTGTTTTTGGCTTCGCGCGCGTCGGCCAAGGGCTTGAGCGCCTCGCGATAAGTCGTCTGCATATCGGCCAGCGTGACCCGGTCCTGCGGCCGCTTGGGGCCCGCCAAGCTGGGCACGACGGTGGACATGTCGAGTTCCAGCACGTCGCTGTAGACCGCTTCCACGGCTGGATCGCGCCACAGGCCCTGGGCCTTGGCGTAGGCCTCGACCAGGGCAACCTGCTCGGCGCTGCGGCCGGACAGGTTGAGATAGTTCAGGGTTTCCTGGTCGATGGGGAAAATGCCGCAGGTCGCGCCGTATTCGGGGGCCATGTTGGCGATGGTGGCCCGATCGGCCAGCGGCAGGTGCTCGAGGCCGGGACCAAAGAACTCGACGAACTTGCCGACCACGCCCTTCTTGCGCAGCATCTGCGTGATGGTCAGCACGAGGTCGGTCGCGGTAGCACCTTCTGCCAGCTTGCCGGTCAGGCGGAACCCGACGACCTGTGGGATGAGCATGGAAATCGGCTGACCCAGCATGGCCGCCTCGGCTTCGATGCCGCCTACGCCCCAGCCCAGCACACCGACGCCGTTGATCATGGTCGTGTGCGAGTCGGTACCGACCACAGTGTCGGGATAGGCCACGGTGCGGCCATTATCCTCGCGCGTGAACACCACGCGGGCGAGGTATTCAAGGTTGACCTGATGCACGATACCGGTGTCGGGCGGCACCACGCGGAAGTTGGAAAACGCCGTCTGGCCCCAGCGCAGGAAACGATAGCGTTCCTGGTTGCGCTCGAATTCGATCTTCGCGTTGAGTTCGGCCGCGTCCGGACGGCCGAATTCGTCCACCATCACCGAGTGGTCGATGACCAGTTCGGCCGGGGAGAGCGGATTGATCTTGTTGGGATCGCCGCCCAAGGCCTTCATGGCATCGCGCATGGCGGCGAGGTCGACCACGCAGGGCACGCCGGTGAAGTCCTGCAGCACCACGCGCGCCGGCGTGAAGGCGATCTCGGTATCCGGCTCGGCGGTGGGGTTCCAGTTGAGCAGCGCGTCGATGTCGGCGCGGGTGATGTTGACGCCGTCTTCGGTGCGCAGCAGGTTCTCGAGGAGGATCTTGAGGGAGTAGGGCAGCCGGGCGAGCTTGTCGCTCTGCACGGCGTCCAGCCGATAGATTTCATACTCGCGACCGGCCACGTTCAGGGTCGTACGCGCCTTGAAACTGTCTGTCATCGGTGATCCCCCAAGGGTTGAGATTGAAGATTCGGCGAAAGCAAAACCACGCGCGCAGGAGCAGGATTATTTCCAGATCGGCTTCGCCCTGCCCGTAGCGGATGCATGCGGCCGGCGCTGTATCAGGAACGGCATGAGCGGCGCAGCGCCGTTTTTCAATGGCGCGGATTATAACGAAAGGCCACCGGGCACTCTACGAAGCGCTCATTCGGCATCCAGGTTCGCCAGCAGCGCTTCTGCCTCCTGTCGCAGGCGCCGACCCTGCAGCAACAGCGTCAAGCGCCGCCCGCCGCATTGACGCCAGAGCCAGGCCGAGCGAATGCCGGCCAGCAGCAGCACGCGAATCAGGTCCGCTGCGCCCACTGCCTTGATTTGCTCCGGATCGCCGCGCACCACGATGCGTGGCCCCGCCTCTCCTGCGGTTTGCTGATAGACCTCGGCCAGATGGGCGAGGGTCGGTGCGCCGTCGGCGCCGAACATCTGCACCTTGGCGCGCGCCGCCCCGATGCCGTCGGTCAGGCGGCGCACCAACAAGGGGCTGCGCCGAATCCGCCCCTCCAGAAACAGCAGGCTGGCGAGGTAGTAGGGGATGGGATGTTGCGGATCCATGCGGCGCCGCCCCAGATGCTCGCTCAAGACCTTGAGTCCGAGCCGAACGCCGGCAGCGCCGCCGTAGACCGCCGCAACGTTTTCCGCATCGGTTGCATACAGGCTGTTGATGCTCGCCTCCAGCGCCGCGATGTCGAGCGCGCCGCGACCGCGGTGCGCCATGCGATCGACCAGGACCGCCGCCTGGAAAACGCCGGCCAAAGCGAGCAGGCGATCGGTCGATGTGGCATTCATGCGAAAAGTTCCAAATCTGTCGCTGGGCAGTCGACGGTGAGGCGGGCGCGAATCACGGCGCCGCCCAGACACTCGTCCTGAACGTAAAACACGATCGATTGCCCGGGCGTCACCGCCCATTGCGGCGTCTCGAAATCCACGCGCAGCCCTTCGCCCTGCCGTGTGACGCGACAGCTTTGGGCGCTCTGGCGATAGCGCACCTTGGCGCGCAGGCCGTCCTGGGGCCCCTGCGCGGGATCACCGATGAGCCAATGCGGGGCCTCGGTCCAGAGCGTGCGCGACAGCAGGCGCGGATGATCGTGATCCTGGCCGACGATGAGCCGGTTCCCCGCCAGGTCCTTGTCCAGCACATACCAGGGCGCGCCGCTGCCTTCGCGCGTCCCGCCCAGTCCCAAGCCCTTGCGCTGACCGAGGGTATAGAACATCAGGCCCTGATGGACACCCAGTTCGCGCCCCGCGCAATCCACTACGATGCCCGGGCGGGCGGGTAGGTAGCGTGACAGGAAGGCATTGAAATCACGCTCACCGATGAAGCAGATGCCGGTACTGTCCTTTTTGCGAGCAGTGCGAAACCCCGCCTCTTCAGCGATGCGGCGCACCTCGGGCTTGGTCAACTCGCCGACGGGAAACAGCGTGCGGGCGAGCGCCTCGGGATCGATGGCGTGAAGAAAATAGGTCTGATCCTTGTCGCTGTCGACTGCTGTCAACAATCGCGGCCCGTCCGGGCTCTGCGCGACGCGGGCATAGTGACCGGTGGCGATGAAATCCGCGCCGAGCCGCCGGGCATGACGGAAGAAGTGGCGGAACTTGATCTCGCGGTTGCACAGAATGTCCGGGTTGGGGGTCCGCCCGGCGGCATATTCATGCAAAAAATGCTGGAACACCTGCGCGCGATATTCCGCCGCGAAACGCACCCGGTGCAGCGCGATGCCGAGTTCCTCACAGACGCTGCGGGCGTCCTGGTAGTCCCGGGCGGCATCGCAATCGCTGTCCGGATCGTCCCAGTTGAACATGAACAAGCCCTCGACACGGTAGCCCGCCTCGAGCAGACGCAGCGCCGCGACCGAGCTGTCCACGCCGCCGGACATGCCGACGATGACCAGTGGGCGCTCAGTCACGAGTGGTCGCCTCGGCTTCACCGACCAGATCGAACACCGCCTCCAGCGGCAGATGCAAACCGCGCGCGAAATCCTCCACCGCGCGCAGCACCAGCGGGCTGCGAAGTCGGTCGACCTGCGCGCGCAGCGCACCGGCGTCGAACCAGTGCGTGGCCACGATGTCGGGATCGAGCGGCCCCGGGTGCGCCTGTTCCGTCAGGTCGCCCCAGAAATTGACGCGCAGGATGGTGCGGTCGCTCATTGGGGTGGGACGCCACAGGTACAGCGCCACCACCCCGCGCGGCTCGAAGCGATAGCCGGTTTCCTCCAGAGTCTCCCGGATGACGGCCTCGATCAGGCTTTCACCGGGCTCCAGGTGGCCGGCGGGCTGATTGAACACGGTGTTGTCGCGCCCCTGTTCTTCGACCAGCAAAAACCGGTTCTCACGCTGGGCGACGGCGGCGACGGTGACGTGCGGTTTCCAGATGGCGAGGGAATTGTCGGGCGGGTTCGTCATGGGCAGATTTTAACAGCAATGCCGCGGTGGAGACGCTAACACCAATGCGCATTCCTTGTCCCGAATGTCGCTCGACTCCTTGTGTCTCGCCCGGTTTGCGCATGATAGGATGCGCCCCGAACCTCCCAGGCAGCGATTTCGGGAGCCATCGGTCAACCGCGACGGAGTAAGCGACCACCATGACGATCGGCGTGATTTTTCCGGGACAGGGCTCCCAGTCCGTTGGGATGCTGGCGACGCTCGCGGACGAGTTTCCCGAGGTGCGCTCGTGCTACGAAGAGGCGAGTGCCGCACTTGGCTACGACCTGTGGGCCGTGGTGCAGGCCGGCCCGGAAGAGAAGCTCAACCAGACGGCCATCACCCAGCCTGCCCTGCTCGCGGCGGGCGTTGCGGTGTGGCGTGTATGGCAGGGGGAGAATGGCCCCGCGGCGAGGGTCATGGCCGGGCATAGCCTGGGCGAATACACGGCGCTGGTCTGCGCCGAAGCCATCGATTTCGCCGATGCCGTACGCATCGTCGCCCGGCGCGGGGAACTCATGCAGCAGGCGGTTCCCGCCGGCGAGGGCGCCATGGCCGCGATTCTGGGCCTCGAAGATGCGCAGGTTGCCGAAGTCTGTGCCGCGGCCGCGCAGGGTCAGGTGGTTGAAGCGGTCAATTTCAATTCGCCCGGCCAGGTCGTGATCGCAGGTCACCGGTCTGCCGTGGAAAGGGCCATTGAAGCAGCCAGCGCCCGACGGGCCAAGAAGGCGATCATCCTGCCGGTGAGCGTCCCCTCGCATTGTGCGTTGATGGCGCCGGCCGCCGAACAACTCGCCGAAGTGCTGCAGGCCGTGACCATCCGGGCGCCAAAGGTGCCGGTGATCCATAATGTGGACGCCCGCACCCATGGTGACCCCCAGGCCATCCGCGCCGCGCTGGTTCAGCAGCTGCATCGCCCCGTCCGGTGGGTCGAGGTGATCCGTGCGATGACAGCGGACGGTCTGGCGCTGTTTGTCGAGCCGGGTCCGGGCAAAGTGCTGAGCGGTTTGGGGAAACGCATCGAGCGCGATGCCAGCTTCCTGCCGGTGTTCGACCCGGAGTCGCTGAACAAGGCCTTGCAGAGCGCGCTGGAGATTTGACATGAGTGAAAAACGCATTGCGCTGGTCACCGGCGCATCCCGCGGTATCGGTCAGGCGATTGCACGGGAACTCAGCACCAGCGGCTTTTTCGTCGTCGGAACAGCGACCTCGGTGGCGGGTGCCGAGCGCATCGATGCCGACCTGAAGCAGTACGCGGGTCAGGGCTTGGGGCGGGTGCTCGACGTGACCGACCCCGCATCGGTGGCCGCGCTGATGGACAGCATCAGGAGCGAGCCCGGCGAGCCTGCCGTGCTGGTCAATAACGCCGGCATCACGCGCGACAATCTGCTCATGCGGATGAAAGATGCCGAATGGGACGACATCATCGCGACCAACCTGACGTCCGTCTATCGTCTGTCTCAGGCCTGTCTGCGCCCCATGATGAAAGCCCGCTGGGGACGCATCATCAGCATCGCCTCGGTGGTCGGCGTGATGGGCAATGCCGGCCAGAGCAATTATGCGGCTGCCAAGGCGGGCATCATCGGATTTTCGAAATCGCTGGCACGTGAAGTGGGCTCCCGCGGTATCACCGTGAATGTGGTGGCGCCCGGCTTCATCGCAACGGACATGACGGAAGCCTTGAGCGAAGCTCAGCGCACCGCCATCCTGTCACAGGTTGCGCTGGGACGCCTGGGCGCCGCACAGGACATCGCACATGCCGTGAGCTTTCTGGCATCGGACGCTGCCGCCTACATCACCGGCGAAACCCTGCACGTCAATGGCGGCTTGTACATGGCCTGACCACCCATTCCGGCGGCGGTGACAGATCCACCGCCTTTCATTACAATGGCGCCCGCACGCCGGTATCCGCGGGCGAATCGAGAGGATTCTAGGAAAATGAGCAGCATCGAAGAACGGGTCAAGAAGATCATCGTGGAACAGCTCGGGGTCAAGGAAGAAGAGGTGACCCAGGAAGCTCACTTCGTCGACGATCTCGGCGCCGACTCGCTGGACACCGTTGAACTCGTGATGGCTTTGGAAGAGGAATTCGAGTGCGAAATCCCCGATGAGGAAGCCGAGAAACTGACCACCGTCGGCCAGGCCGTCGATTACATCAAGGCGCACCTCGGCACCTGATCCGCATTCCATCCTTTCGCTGCCCTAGAAAACCGTCGTCCCTCGAGGCGGCGGTTTTTCGTGAATGAAATCGCGCATGGAGACCGGACCGCATGGATAAGCGCCGCGTTGTCGTCACAGGCCTCGGCATGATCACGCCGCTGGGGTTGGATACCCCGACAACCTGGAACGCATTGCTGGCCGGGCAGAGCGGCATCGGCGCACTGGAAGTCGATTTCGATCTCTCCAAGTTCCCGACTCGCATCGGCGGCCAGGTGCGGGGATTCGATGCCACGCGTTACATGTCGAGCAAGGATGCGCGGCGCATGGATACCTTTATCCAATACGGCATCGCGGCGGCCCAGGAGGCCATCACCGACGCCGGGCTGCAAGTGACGCCTGAGAACGCCGAACGCATCGGTGTCGCGATCGGATCCGGTATCGGCGGCATCGAGGGCATCGAGAAAAATCACCTTGCATTTCTCGAAAACGACCGTTCGCCGCGCAAGATCTCGCCCTTCTTCGTGCCCGCCAGCATCATCAACATGATCGCCGGCAATCTGTCTATCATGCACGGCATCAAGGGCCCGAATCTCGCCGTCGTCACCGCCTGCACCAGCGGCGCCCACAACGTCGGCCTCGCTGCCCGGCTGATCCAGGCCGGCGATGCCGACATCATGCTGGCCGGCGGCGCCGAGATGTCCACGACACCGATTTCGCTGGGCGGCTTCAGTGCAGCCCGCGCCTTGTCCGTGCGCAACGACGAGCCCACGCGGGCCAGCCGGCCGTTCGACAAGGATCGCGACGGATTCGTGATGGGGGACGGCGCCGGAATCCTCGTATTGGAATCTCTGGAGAGCGCGCAGGCGCGCGGGGCGACGATCTACGCGGAATTGATCGGTTTCGGCATGAGCGCCGATGCGCACCACATTACCCAGCCCAGCGAAGGCGGCGAGGGCGCGGCGCGCTGCATGGTCAATGCCATGCGCGATGCCGGCTTGGCGCCCGAAGCCGTCGACTACATCAACGCCCACGGCACGTCCACACCGGCAGGGGACGTGGCCGAAACCCAGGCGATCAAGCACGCCTTCGGTGATCATGCCCAGCGTCTGCCGATCAGTTCCACCAAGTCGATGACCGGCCACATGCTCGGCGCAGCCGGCGCCGTTGAAGCGGCTTTCGCCATTCTCGCCCTGCGCGATCAGACGATTCCGCCCACCATCAATCTGGACGCGCCGGATCCGGAATGCGATCTGGATTATGTGCCGCATCAGGCCCGGAAGGCACAGTTGAATGTGGTCCTGTCCAACTCCTTTGGTTTCGGCGGCACGAACGGCTCTTTGATTTTTCGGCGCTTTTCCTGATTCAGGGGGTCCTCGCCCCGGTGCCCACCGCTACCGCCGTCCATGTCCAGAAGCTTCCGCAGCGACCGGACCTCTTGGCCCTCCACGCCAGCTTTCCGGCGCGCTACCCCTTGCTTCTGGAAAGCGCGGCAGCTCATCCCTTGACCGGCCGCTACGACCTCTTGCCGGCCTTTCCCGAGACCCTCATCGCCGCTCGCCAGTACGGCGCCGATTTTCTCCGCGACTTGGCAGACGCCTGCCGTCTCACGCCCGCCGCGACCGATGATCACGGACTGCCGTTCGTCGGCGGGTGGATCGCCTATCTCGGTTATGAGCTGGCCGGCGCGATCGAGTCGCGGCTAAGGCTGCCGCAACCGGCGGATTCGTCGCTCCCGATGGCACTGGCCTGGCGCTGTCCAGCCGCGCTGATTCACGATCATGTGCGCAGCGAGAGCTGGGCGGTCGCGGAACGCGAGCCGGACCTTGGGCGTTTGCTGGCCGACCTGTCGGAGATAAGGACTCCCAGCACAGCCTTGCCAACCTGCCGACTCACCGAACAGGATCCCCCTCAATATCTCGCGGCGATCGCACGCGCAAAAGACTATATCCGTGCTGGCGATATCTTTCAGGCCAACCTGTCCCGGCGTTGGCAGGCGGACTTTGTGGCCCCGGCTGCACCCGAAGCCGTGTATGCGCGGCTGCGCCACACCAACCCGGCGCCGTACGCTGCCTCGCTGCGCTGGGGTGATGTGGCTGTCCTGTCCAGTTCCCCCGAACGGCTGTTGCAGGTCAAGGCAGGATGGATCCAGACCCGCCCGATCGCCGGCACGCGCGGGCGCGCCAGCGATCCGGCCGAGGACGACGCACTCGCCCGGGAACTGTTGGCTCACCCGAAGGAACGCGCCGAGCATGTGATGCTCGTGGACCTGGAACGCAACGATCTGGGCCGCATCTGCCGGCCGGGCACCGTGCGCGTCAGCGAGCGGCTGCAGGTCGAAACCTATGCCCATGTCCACCACATCGTCTCGGCGGTGGAAGGCAAGTTGCGCGCCGAGGTGGACGTGGCGGCGATCCTGGCAGCGCTCTTTCCCGGCGGCACCATCACCGGCTGCCCCAAGGTGCGCTGCATGGAAATCATTGCTGAACTGGAAGGCGAGGCGCGCGGTCCCTATACCGGATCGATCGGTTACGTCAGCCGGAACGGCCGCATGGATTTCAACATTCTGATCCGAACCGCGCATCTGGAAGGGTGCCAGCTCAGCTTCCGTGCCGGCGGCGGTATCGTGGCCGACTCGGATCCGGCGCGCGAACTGGCCGAAACCCGCGTCAAGGCAAAGGGCATCCTGCAGGCGCTGGAGGCGGCTTCGTGTTGAGTCTCGTCGACGGGCAGCCGGCCTCCTGTGTGCCGCTGGATGATCGCGGCCTGCAGTACGGGGAGGGGCTTTTCGAAACCATCCTGATGGATGCCGGCGAGCCTTTGGCCTGGGATCTGCACATGGCGCGCCTCGCACAAGGCTGTCGCGTTCTGGGCCTGCCGGATCCGCCGCTGGCCGCCCTGCACCAGGACGCCCTTCAACTTTGCGGCGCACAGGATGGGCCGGTCGTTCTCAAACTCACGCTGACCGTACAGGGCGCCGGGCGCGGCTATGCCCGCCCTCCGTCCGTCGCGTGGCGACGCATCGCGCACATGGCGCCTGCGCCCGACTGGCCAGGTGCGGATTACCGGCAAGGCATCAGGGTACGCTGGTGCCGGCAACTGTGGTTCCCCGAGCCGCGCCTCGCGGGCATCAAACACCTGAATCGGCTGACCCAGGTGCTTGCCCGCGCCGAATGGGACGATTCCGGCATCGCCGAAGGATTGCTGCGCGATCCCTCCGGCGCCGTGATCGGCGGGACGATGAGCAATCTGTTTCTGGTCCGCGATGGGGTCCTGTTCACCCCCGCGATCCGAAACTGCGGAATCAAGGGGACGCTGCGCGCCCGCATCCTGGCGTGCGCCGGGGAACTCGGCATCCCCGTCCGGGAAAGCGTTTTGGCCGTCGCAGATTGCCAACGCGCCGACGAGCTCCTGCTCTGCAACGCCGTGCGCGGCATCCGTCCGGTTCGTTTGCTCGGACGCCAATCATTCGTTGCAGGACCCGTGACGAGGGCTTTGCAATGCGCCGTCGCCGGACCTTGGCCGCGACCGACAGGTGCCGCTGCATGACGCGGAGTTTTCTGACCCGGTACAGACGCTTGGGGCGGGTGCGGGCGCTCCTTTCGACGCTGTGGACGCCTCTGGCGTTGCTCGCGATCGGCAGTGGCTGGGCAACGTTCGAGCATTACCGGCACGGGCCTCTCGGCATCACCTCACCTCGGATCATTGAAATCCAGCCGGGAGAGGGCTTTTCGGCCATCACCCGCACCCTGCAGGAGCAGGACATCCTCGACTGGCGCTGGCCGTTCATCGCACTAGCGCTTTTCGAGGGGCGGACGGGTCAAATCCGCGCCGGGGAGTATCGTCTCGCGCCTGGCCTGACGCCCCAGGGTTTGCTGGATCAGCTCGTCAAGGGCGAGATCCTGCTGCACCGTGTCACCCTGGTCGAAGGCTGGAGCGCGGTGCAGGCACGCACGGCTCTGCGCCAGCATCCGGCGATACGACCCATACCCGACCTCGACATGCCGAATCTCATGGCGACGTTGGGCGCGCCAGATCTCTCACCCGAAGGGCAGTTCTTTCCAGACACCTATTTCTTTGCCCGCGGCACGACGGAACTGGCCTTGTTGCGACAAGCCCATGAGCGCATGCAACAGGAACTCGCAAGGGCATGGGCCGCCCGCGCACCGGATCTGCCGCTCGGAACCCCGTACGACCTGCTCATCCTGGCGTCCCTGGTCGAGAAGGAGACCGCAAGTGCGGACGAGCGGGCTGAAATCGCCGGCGTATTCGTGCGCCGGTTGCAACAGGCCATGCCCCTGCAGACCGACCCCACCGTGATCTTTGCCTTGGGCGAGGATTTTTCTGGCAATCTCACCCGCGAGCATCTGCTTCGCGACCACCCATACAATACCTATCGCAATCGGGGATTGCCGCCTGGCCCGATCGCGCTGGTGGGTCGGGCTGCGCTCGAGGCCGCGGCACATCCGGCCCCCGGTCGAGCGCTCTATTTCGTGTCTCGAGGTGATGGAACCCATGTGTTTTCCGAAACCCTCGAGGCACACAACCGCGCCGTTGCATGCCATCAACGCAGAATCTGCCAGGGAACTCCGCCATGACGTCGACCGCTCGGGGCCGTTTCATCACACTGGAAGGGGTCGAGGGCGTCGGCAAGAGTACCCACCTGCCCTTCGTCGGCGCGTTCCTGCGAGCGCGCGGCCTCGAAGTCATCGAAACCCGCGAGCCTGGCGGCACGGCACTGGCGGAAGCCATCCGCGGCCTGTTCCTGAGGAATGAGCCCATGCCGGCGGCAAGCGAACTCATGCTGCTGTTTGCCGCCCGCGCCAGTCACCTTCAGGACGTGATCCTGCCGGCCTTGGCCCGCGGAGCCTGGGTCGTTTGCGACCGCTTCACCGACGCCACCTACGCCTACCAAGGCGGTGGACGGGGGCTCGACTCCGCCTGGATCGCCGATTTGGAAAGGCGCGTGCAGGGATCGATGCGACCGGATTGTGTGCTCGTGCTCGATGCACCGGTCGCCGTCGGCCGAGGACGGGTCGCAGCGCGGCGCGGCCGGCAGGACCGTATCGAAGAGGAAGACATCACTTTTTTCGAACGCGTTCGGTCTGTCTATCTGGAACGAGCCCAGCGGCCGGGCTATCGCATCATCGACGCGAGCGGCGCCGTCGATGCGGTCCAGCGTGAACTGAGCCGCCACCTGGAAGATTTTCTGGCCCAGCAGACACCCTGATGGAACCGATCGCCGCCATGACGCCGGAAACGGATCCCGTTTTCCCGTGGCTGATGCCGCTCTGGACGCAGTTCGGCGCAGCACGTCGCCGCAATCGACTGGCTCACGCCTACCTGTTGGCAGGGCCGCCCGGCGTGGGCAAACGATTCCTGGCGCGGCGCATCGCTGCGAGCATGCTCTGCCGGAGCCCATCGAAGGATGACCGCGCTTGCGGACAGTGTCCCGATTGCCTGCTGCTCGAGGCCGGGACCCACCCGGACCTGGCCGTCATCGAACCTGAAAATGGCAAGACCCAGATCGCGATCGAGGCGATCCGCGAGTTGTGCACAGATCTGACTCAGACCGCCCATCAGGGCGGGATTCGGGTTGCACTCATCGTCCCAGCCGAGGCCATGACGCCGCAATCGGCCAACAGTCTGCTGAAAACACTCGAAGAGCCGCATGGACGCGTGCTGCTGATCCTGATCAGCGATCGGCCGCTCGCGGTATTGCCGACCCTGCGCAGCCGCTGCCAGCGCCTGGATTGCCCCGTTCCGTCACAGGATGTCGTCCGGAGATGGCTCGGTCGGGAGCAGGTCGACGAGCGTCGATTGCTGCGGGCGTTCGCCCTGTCAGGCGGCGCACCGCTAAACCTGCACGCCTTTCTCGATGACACGGAAGCGCAGCGGCTCGACGGGCTGGCGCAGGAAAGCGTCGAGATCCTGACCGGCGTTGCCGAACCGCTGACGGTTGCAGCGCGCTGGGCGACTGGGGAGTCTCCTGACCTCGTCGGCCTGTGGATGGTCCGCCTGGCCGAGGAAATAGCGCGGCTGCGCGTTCTGGAACAAGTCCCACCGCCGGTCCTGCTCGATCTCGATCCCCAGAAACTGCAGGAAATGCTCGTACATGCCGATAATGAAGATGTGCTTGCCTATGGAGCATATGCTTGGCAGGCACGCCTGTGGCTCGTGCAGGGCACCGCTCACCGTCAGGGACTCATTGAAAGTCTGCTGATTCCCCTCGCGGAAGGCTTGCGCGCGTTCAGGTTCAAAAATCCTTGTGGGACAGGACTGCCGAGAGAGACGACATCGTGAGCGATCCCCAGACATCCGCAGGTGGCATTCTCAACATCACCATCAAGGACAAGCCAGCCTTGTACGAGGCCTACATGCCCTTCATCCGCAACGGCGGACTGTTTTATCCCACCCTCAAGCCCTACCGGATTGGAGACGAGGTCCTGCTGCTGCTCACCTTGATGGAGGAAAGCGAACGCATGGCGGTCGCCGGGCGCGTGGTCTGGATCACCCCACCGGGGGCGCAGAACCGCCGACGCACGGGCATCGGCGTCCAATTCAACCCGAAGGACGAAGGGGTGACGCAGAAACGCATCGAAGTGTATCTGGCGGGAGTGCTGGACAGCGCGCGCCCGACGCTGACCTTGTGAAACAGCTCCGGCTTGATGTCGAGCGTCAGATCAATCGCGCCATGTCATCTGCGCTTTGAGCCGTGACCAGATCGCCTCGGGCGGGACCGTCGCGTAGCAGGGGGGTACGGTATCAGGGCCAGTCAGTTGCCGGCAGATGCGTTCCCTGCAAGGGGAGCAGGTTCGCTGGGCCTGGAGGTTGATGCCGCGACTTCCTTGCAGGCCGGTCAGACGGCTATCCGTCGCACCGTAGACGCCGATCACCGGTCGCCCCAGTGCGCAAGCCAGATGACCCAGCCCACTGTCGACCGTAATCATCCCGCCTGCGGCCGCCAGCACGTCCATCAAGGCGGCAAGCGACAGGGCCGGCAACACCTCGCTGCGCTTGCTCCAGCGAGTCAATGCTTCCGCGCGCGCCTTTTCTTCCGCGTTTCCCCACGGCAAAGCCACCCGGAAGCCGTCTGCTTCGGCAAGCGCGATCAGCTCGGCCCACGCGGGGTCCGGATAGTGCTTGCTGGGCCAGGTGGTCCCATGCAAAAAGACGAGCTGCCTCCGGTCCCCCTGCAGATCCTGCGCCAGACCATAATCCGGCGGACCGGTTGGCCGTGCGTATCCCAAGGCGTCGGCAAATAGCCGGCGCACACGCTCGATCGCGTGCAGGTCAGGGTCGACCTCGATGCGACGGTGATAACCGAGTGCGGCCAGCGGTTCGCGCGCCGAATCGCGTGACAGACCTGCCCGCGCACCATGGCCGAACGTGCTGGTCAGCGCGCTTTTATAGAGACCCTGGGCATCGATGATGAGATTGTAGGGCTGTGCACGCAGGGCGCGATGGCCTTGCAGCACGTCCTGCCAGTTGCGTCGGTGCAAGGGTTGCCGGCGCAACCGCCGCAGGGGCAGGGAAATGACGCGATCGACGGCCGGGTGCCTTGCCGGAATGGCGGCGAATCCCGGCTCGACCGCCCAATCCGCCCGCAGCCCCGGCATGGCCCGGGCAGCATCAGTCACGGCGGGCAAGGTGTGCACCACATCTCCGAGCGATGAGAGCTTGACGATCAAGATGCGCATCGGGCGCCGACCTTGCCAACCGTTCGGTATGTTGAGAAACTCATCCGTCGGATACGACTCCGCTGAATCGCGGTCGAATTTAACAGACATCACGGAGGATGACGATGTCCACTTTGGCCTTGTTGCGCGAAGAGCCCAGCCGGCGCGCCTTGCGCGCCATCACCCATCAGATCGGCTACGGCACGCTGGCAAGGGCAGGGTTCAAGGCCGCCGTACGCAGCAGGCTGAACCGTCCCGAGCTGCCGCGTCAGTTCTTCCTCGCCCTGTGGGACACGCTCGGGCAGCGCGAGGCCATCATCGACGGCGATCAGCGCATCACGTTCGCCCAGTTCAAGGATCGCGTCCTGCGACTCGCCAACGGCCTGCATCAGCTGGGCCTGCGGGAGGGCGATGCCTGCGCCGAGCTGCTCTACAACTGCTCACAGTGGTTCGAGCTGAATCTGGCCTGCGCCCTGACCGGCATGTCCATGCCCATGCTCAACTGGCATCTGCGGCCGGGCGAACTGGTGGATTGCATCCAGCGCGCCAACGCCAGGGTGCTGGTGGTGGACTCGAATTTCGCCGAAATGGTGGCGGGCGTGCGCGATCAGATCCCGTCCGTTGAACGCATTCTGCTGACCGGTGCGGAACAGCGTGAGGGCTTCGATTCTTTCGAGGAGCTGATCCGTCGTTCCGCTCCGATCCTGCCGCCGGGTCGTTTCGGCATGTCTTCCAAGCCCTACAGCGGTGGCACCACCGGCACGCCCAAGTACATCAACATGAATCAGGAAGTCATGTTCGGTGAATCCGACACGGCGCGCCGCGGTGTGAGTCGTGAACAGATCACGCGCCTCACGCTGATGCAGGCCAGCGCTTTCGACTGGTATGGCCTGGGTGAATGCCATGATCCCATTTCGGGCAATGCCCGCTCGCTGATTCCGGGACCGCTCTATCACGCCGGCGTACAGATCGGCGTGCTGCCCTTCTTTTTCGGTGGCACCGTCGTGCCGATGCGCAAGTTCACGGCCGAGGGCTTCCTCAAGGCCATCCAGGACGAGCGCATCAACTGGACCTTCGTGGCGCCGACCATGCTGGAGCGGGTGGTGGCGCTGCCCGATGAGGTGAAGAACAAGTACAACCTCTCCAGCATGCGCACCATCATCTGCGCCGCCGCGCCCTGTCCGCCCAAGGTGAAGCAGGAGATCAACGCCCTGTTCCGCCGTCAGGGCGCCAAGGACGACGTGTTCCACGAATACTATGGCGCGTCGGAAACCGGTCTCATCACGGTACTGGTGCCCGCAGACTATCAGGCCAATCCCAAGCGCTACGAGAGCGTCGGCAAGGTGCGTGCGGCGCAGTGCCGGATCTACGATCCGGAAGCGCAGCGCTGGGCGCAGCCCGGTCAGGAAGGCAAAGTGCTGGTGCGCTCGGCCCTGACCAGTGGTCTCGAGTACGTCGGCCAGAAATCCAAGACCGACGAGTGCTTCATTCCGATCGACGGCGAACTCTGGTACGACGACGGTCTGATCGGCTATCTGGACGAGGATGGATTTTTGTATCTGACCTCGCGGGTGAAGGAGATGATCATCTCGGGGGGTGTGAATCTGTTCCCGAACGAGATCGAGCATGCGATCAAGCTGCATCCGAAGGTGGCGGACGTGGCGGTGGTACGGGCCCCGGACAAGGATCTGGGCGAGGTGCCGGCAGCGGTGATCCAGTTGAAGGACGGCGAGCATGCCGATGCGGCAGAGATCCTGGCGCACTGCAAGGAAGCCGGACTGTACGGCTTCAAGCTGCCCAAGATCATCGACTTCGTCGACCAGTTGCCACGCAACCTCGCCGGCAAGCTGCCCAAGAAGGAGCTGGAGGCGCGTTACTGGGAAGGCATCGCCAAGCACGGCTGAACCCTTTGGCGAGCGCGGGCATCTTCCCGCCGCGGCTCGCTGCAATTGAGAAGGCGGCCCGAGGGCCGCCTTTTTCATGGTCGAATTTGCCAGCCGGTGTCAGGGAAGGGCGGGCGCAGCGGATACCTGATAGATCACGGTACTGCCGCTGATTTCGTGGGTCACGACCAGCAAGGCTTGCCCGTTGGGGCTTTCCCGGGCAGGAATGAACAGGACACCTTCCGGTCCCAGGTCACCCGCGCCGTCCGTCGCAGGGTTGCCGGCGAAATTGCGATCGTTGACGTAGCCGGCGAAAGAGACCGCGAAGGGAGAGCTGATATCGAACATCATGATGCCGCCGATCCGCTCCAGTCCGACGAAGGCATACTGACGACCGCCGATCTCTCCAATCGCCAAACCTTCCGGTTCGGGTCCCTTGTCGTCGCTTCGGGTGTCGAAGCTGTTGTTTGCGTCGTTGTTGCTGTTGAACACCTTGGGCAGCCGAGCGGCCAGTTCCGTTTCGATGATGTCGCCGCTGTCGTAGACCCGCTGGCCCTGGGAAGTCCAGATGGAGAATGATCGGCCGCCGAAAGTGTAGAGTTCGTCGTAATCACCATCCTGATCCGGATTGCCGAGCGTCTTGGTCACGCGCAGTCGATTCAATGCCTGATCGGTTTTGAGAGCTGCCGCATTGGGAAATGCGGTCGGATCAAGGGTGAGACTGCTCACGCGCACTTCTTCACTGAAACCGGCGTAGTCGCGCGCATCGCCTTCATTTGCGGTCACCAGATAGACCCGGCCGCCGACCCGATAGGCGGCGATCGTGTCAGGTTGGTAGAGGCCCTTGACGGGCCAGGGGCGGATATTGATGCGCCCATCACGATCGCTGGCATCCAGACCGCCCGGCTCACGGCGAATCAGCGCCAGGGTCGATGCCTGTGGAGACGGATTGGGGACGAGCTTTCCGGTTGCCGGATCGAACGCACCGGACAGCCCAAAGTCGTTGTCGTTGATGACGGCCAGGGTCTCGGCATCGACGAGCGCCAGTCCCTCTGCCTTTTCGGCGAATGTGTAGCCTGCCGCCACCAGATCAAGATAGAGTTCCTTGCGAACCGGCTGAATCCCCGCGGTCTGGAGCGCGGCGGCATTCATCCCCTCCAGGCTGCCGCCCGGACCCACGATGCCGGGCGCAAGACCGGAAAGATCGGTGGCCGCATTCAGATCGATACGATAGATGGCTTTCTTCGCGCCAGTGCCGGTTGCTGAGTCTCGCTCGATCAGCAGAAAGCGCCCCTTGCCGACCGCCACCGCGTCCCCGATCTTGTCGCTGCTCCCGCCCTCCAGGACATATAGGTATTCGCCGGCCACGCGGCGCGTGGCCATGTCGAACGCCACAATGCGTACATTGCGCGAGGCTTTGCTGCTCGCATCGTTGGAGACATCCGGGTTATCGAGCGGGCTTTGCAAGAACGCGTAGATCTTGCCGTCGGCATAGGCGACCGCCTCGAAACCGCGATTGACGCGTCGCTGGTTGTAGACCGCGGGAAGCGCTTCGGTTCCACCTGCGCCCGCTGCACCAGCACCGATCGGAATGTAGCGGTTCACCAGACGCCCGCGAGCGTCAAATTCGTACAAGCTCGGACGATATTCGTCGCCCATCCAGTAGTGGCCATCAGGCGTTCGCACCACACCTTCCAGGTCTGCGCCCCAGGGATCCAGGGGCAGTGGCTGTCCGCGCAGATCGACCGGCACTTCATCCGCCAGTGCCAAACCGTCCTGACCCGCCACGTTGGGCAGGCCGGTGAGCGGCTTGCCGTCCTGTCGGGTCAAGCCGATACGCTGCAGAATCTGGACGCTGCCGCGTTGCGGATCTACGGCGAAGCGTATCAGTTCAGGCTGAAACTTGGGCAAGGGGAAGGGACGTTCGGCGACACCGTCCTGATTCAGGTCCAGCGGTTCGGCATTCGGGCCACGATCACTGTGTGTCACGAACACCATCTGATTGCCTTTCCAACCCTCGAAGAAAAGGCCCGAAAATCCGCCCAGCCGGAGGATATCTCCCGCAGCGGTGGTTCCAAGAACCGGATCGGGCAAGGTATGGGTGGTGAGACGCGGGCGCCCGCTGTGATCCTTGCTGCCGAGCGGATAGATCGCTGTGATGCGTGCCGTTCTCAGATCGAGCTCCGCGATGGCGTTATTTTCCTGCAGGGTGATCCATGCCGTGCGCGAATCAGGCGATACGGTGATGTACTCGGGCTCCAGATCCTGCGCCGGCGTGGCGCCTGGCCCGAAGATCCGGACCCCTGCGGGAATTGACGCATTGAAGCCGCGGAAATCGGCGGTTCTTACCTGGGCCTGAGTCAGGCGCCTGAGGTCGCTCGGGAGGGTGATGAGGCTGATCGATCCCTCCGGGTCGACGGTATAGGCGTTATTGGGTTCGCCTTCGTTGGCCACCAGAACGAAGCGACCATCGGGCGTGAAGGTCAGCATGTCCGGCAACGACCCAACTTGAACAGCCGATTGGAATATCCCGTTGGCGTCGAAAAACACGGCTTTTCCGGGTAAAGTCCGATCCGCATTCTCGACCGCCACGGCGATACGGCCCCGATCGGCGGCCACACTGTTCACGCCGCCGCCATAGGGCGACAGATCGATGCTCGAGACAAGGGACGGTGCCGTCGGGTTCGACACATCGAGGATATCGATCGTGTTTGCGACCGCATTGGAAATGAACAGGCGATGGCTTGCGGCATCATAGGCCGAGATTTCCGCGGCGCCTTGCCCAAACAAACCGGTTCTGTACTCGCCGAGTCGGAGCAGTGACAATTCCGAGGCGTGAGCGTTCATTGCGATCAGACCGCCGATGGCCATGAGCCACCGGGACCGTTGAGCGTGCACCATGTTCGTTCCCCCTGAGCATGCTTGGTTATGGAGCGCATACAAGCGCACATGGTCCAAGGCCGGCATGACAGGGCAATGTCACGCGGATGACAGGCATGTTCCCAGGTGATGATCAGCGCGCGTGAGGACGAAGATTGCTGCCGCTGAGCACCGGATACCCCGGCCGATGACGGTCGCCTCCGCTGATCTGCTTCGGTGGCCGATCAAAGCGGTCTTCCCGTTCGGCCGCGAAGGGCACCATTGGCGGATCGAGAAACGCACGAGCGCGCCCCGCAGGGATTGGGCAACAGCGGCGTGGCCGTGACTGCATCCATCCGTTCAGCCGAAACGGCCGTGCAGGCAAACCGTCAAGGACAAGGCGGTCCGCAGATCGCCTTGTCCATGCTCAGGGAATGACAGGGGGAGGAGTGGATCCCGGCGCACCGCGCGCTGCATACTGCTCAAGCATGCGCACGCCGCTGCGCAAATTGGCCGCTCGTCCGAGTTCGCGCTCGGCCGGGGAGGCCCACTTCTCGTCCCACTCGATCAAGTAGGGTGCCCACAGCCGGTGCCAGAGCGGCGGGATCAGCCCCATCAAGGTCAACGTCACATAGGGATAAGGGTTCTGCGGGCCTTCAGGGAAGGGACGCAGCCGCCAGAATTCCCGTTCCGGTTCCAGATGATGATCGGCATGTCGGCCGATGTTTCCCGAGAACCAGTTGGTGAATCGGTTATTACAGGTCCAGGAGTGGTGGACCTTGATCTCGGAGCCTGGCACGCGAACGATGCCGTAATGCTGGCCATAGGTCCCGAGCTTGTAGGCGAAATGCGTATGCAGGGCTGCAACGAGAAACCAGAACAAGCCCACCGGGCCCGCCACGACCAGCATGAACAGGCCGATCGTCGATTCCGCCGCCCAGCCCCAGAGCAATCGGTTGTGCCAGGACCAGTTGGACAACCCAAGTTTGCGCAGCCGCTCGGTTTCGATTTCCCAGGCAACCCGGTAGTCATGGGGTGTGGTCCGCCAGAAATAACGGATCACGCTCTCACCACGCAGCGCGGTGCTGGAATCGCGATCCGTGCCCACCGACAGGTGATGGCCGAACGGATGCTCGATGGCGTAGTAGGTGAAGGTACCGAACGCGGCACAGGCCCGGGCGATGAAAACGGACAAGGGCTCCCAGGTGCGGTGAGAGAGCTCATGACCGACCGAGAGCGAGCCGATTCCGATCAAAGCCGAAAAAAGCAGGGTCGTGAGAATATAGGTGCCGATTCCATCCCCGGCATGGGCCGCGAACATGTCGAAGCCGGTGAGTGATTGGATGCCCGCTGCCAGCCCGAACAGATCACCGCCATTCCAGCGATGGGCAAAGGTCCAGGCAAAACCGGCAAAGGCCGCCAGCACGATGAACAGATAGGTCCGCATCAGCCACACGAAGATCTTTGGATGCCGATATTCCGGTACATCCAGTCCCTCGCCACTGAACCATTCCACCGTAAGCACGATGAACAAGCCGATGATGAGGCCCATCGCGCTCACCGACGGTCCCACGATGATCGCGTACACCGCGGCCCAGCCCAGCACGAAGGGCAGGGTGAACCTGGCGTATTTCCAGAACCGGCCCAGTGAATTCATCCAAGAATGCGTAGGCATGTGCGTTCTCCCCGCCGGCGTTATCCGGCCAAGCCGCCAGCGGTGCCACCTGCCGTCGGCCTGACTGCGGCGCTGGGCGGGCCGGCTTCCTCCGCCTTGACGCGTTTGGCCAGTTCCCGCAGGCCCTTGTAGTGCGGCTTTCCGATCAGGGTTGTCGGGAACTCATCGACGAAGATCACCTTGCGTGGACGCTTGTAGCCGGCGATCTTGTCCTTGCAATGTGCGATGACGTCCTCGCTGCTCAGCTGAACGCCCGGTTCAAGCTTGATGACGGCCGTGACCAGCTCGCCATATTTCTCATCCGGCGTCGCGGTCACTCCGACCATCTCGACGCCGGCGAGCTTCTTGATCACCGTTTCCACCTCGTCCGGATAGACCTTCTCGCCGCCGGTGTTGACGCACTCGGAACCGCGACCGACGAACGTGAAGGTCTCGCCGTTGTCGTCCAGTTGCGCCAGATCGCCGCTCATGAGCCAGGTCTGGCCGTTAAACTGGCGGATCAGCTTCGCGGTCTTTTCCGGGTCCTTGTAATAGCCCTGAGGCGGAACACTGGTGCGTCGCGCCAGTTCCCCCACCTCGCCCGGCTTCACTGGCACCCCGGTCTCCGGGTTGATGATGAGGTTGCGATCGGACACCGGGAAGGTGACTTTGTTGAACACCTTGTCGCGAGCCGTATAGATCTGGAAAGAGATACCGGTGATCTCGGAGCCGCCGAGGACGTCGACGAACGTGCTGCCCGGCAGATGCGTCTTGAGCAGACGTTCCTTGACCTCCGCGGCAGCCGGCATGCCCACCGAGCCAATCGTCGTCAGGTGCTGGATCGGCGCTGCGCCACGCTCGTCGAGCACATGCAGCAATGGCTTCAGGGTCGAATCGCCGATCGCGGCCAGGAAGTTGATGCGGTGATCCCGGATCATGGCGTAGGCCTCCTCGGGGTTATAAGACTTGCCCTCAAGGATGTAGACGGTGCCGCCCATCTTGGTCAGCGCATGACTGACGCCCCAGCCTACCGAGTGCATCATCGGGCTGACCACGAGCGCGCGGACGCGCCCCTGAACCCAGCGCGGCAACAGGCTGTTGTTGCCCAGAGGCGCGTGTTCCAGCATCCATTGCAGGCTCTTCGCGGTGGCAGGGGCTTGGAGTAGCTGCCGCGTAATTCGACCGCCCGGAAGATTGCCGGCTTCGTCGCGCGCCGCACGGCGAAGCAGGCCGGGCACGAAGCTGCTCAATCCTTCCACAGCGGTCTTGAGCATGGCCTTCTCACCGTAGGAAATACCCTTCGGCAGGCCCGTCGTGCCGCCGGTGTAGATGTTGTAGCCGGTGTCCTCGTTGGTCTGCTCGGGCCACGGAAGCCGCGGCTTTCCCTCCGGCTGGCGCATCGTGAAATCGGCAAAATTGAAGATCTGCCGGCTCGGATCCGACGGGGTTTTACCGACCACCAGCATGAAGCGGATCTTGGGCAGTTGTGACCGGATTCGCTCGAACGTTTCCAGAAACTGATCCTCGAGCACGACCCCGACACTGTCGGAATTGTCGAGCACATGGATCAACTCGGCGTCCATGAAGCGGTAGTTAATGGGCACACTGACCAAAGCATCCTTCCACCCACCGTAGGTGCATTCGACGAACTCGATCCCGTTGGTCAGGGCCAAAGCGATCCGCTCGCCGCGTTTGAGCCCCAGTTCGAGATAGGCATGGCCGATCTGATTGGCACGCCGATCCAGATCCCGATAAGTCCGCAAGCGACGCCCTTGTACCAAAGCAAGGGCGCCGCCGATCGCGCGGGAGTTGCGTTCCAAGGCGTCGACAAAGGTATAGTTGCCGGCCATTCTGATTACCCCCGATATCGCTGTCGTGCTTTGGGAACATCCACCTTGAACGAACGTTCAACTTCAAATGAAGGCGATGGCACGCCGTCTGTCAAGCCCGGACTCGAGGGCCTTTCCGCCAGCACCGACACGGCCGATAAAGTTCCGTCACGACGAGGCGACGAACGGCGCGGCCGGAGGCGTTCCGGGCATCTCGGAATGACCCCAAGGGACTGAGAACTTACTTGATGTTCCGCGCGTAGAGACGCAGAACTGGAGGCAGCGCCGGTCGCTTCTTACGTCAGCAAAAAAACGCTAAACCAGCCAAACCATCGACCCGGCGCCAAAAATGCCCGACAGTACATCCGATGCACTTTCAGCCGGTGTCAGAAGGACCGACTGTCCGGAACCGGCCCCCGGCGCGGCGAACCCGACAGCGAGCCGGAAGGGCGGCGGCACTGATCTGCCGAGCACATCGTTCCTCCTGTGTCAGAGTCGCATAATCGATAAATGGGTATTCGCAGAAGATTGCATCAGTTCGCCGCAGGATCGCAGCAGGTTCGCCAGCTTTCGCGCTTTGTGCTATTTCGGTGCAGGTTTAAACACCGAAAATGCAGCGTTGCTTTTTAACGTCTCAAAAAACACCTATAGAAAACTGGCAAGCAATCGATCAGGCGCCCGCTTACGTCTGGCGAACATTGCTGGCCCTTGCCGGACAACTGGAAGCGATCGACAGGACGTGGCGCGGATGGTTCATGCAGAAGGGACAGCTCTACGCCCCGGACGTGGCGGATGGGTTCGAGCCGAACATGATCCGCAGCTTGCCCATGCTGAAAACGGCGGTTGATCTGTACCAAAAAGGTGAAGCCGGAACTAGTCTCGCGTCCAACGCTCGACGCCGTTCCGGCACAAAACAAGGTTCGGCAGCGACTGCGGGCGAGGGCGAGGCGAGGGAAGGTCGATGGTCGATC
>DAOKZK010000035.1:0-23998 GCA_035325645.1 Candidatus Macondimonas sp.
CTGCGGCTGCGGCTGCGGCTGCGGCTGCGGCTGCGGCTGCGGCTGCGGCTGCGGCCGCCGGCGCAGTCGGACTTGGATCGGACGAGTCGTCTGAACCTCGTACCTCCCTTGGCCGGGCGTCGTGAAACGATGGGTCGGGACGCCCACTCGCATCCGGGTCGACGGCAACGGGCAGCGCCAAGCGCACGTCCGCGCCCGCGCCGGTCGACCCGGGTTCCGCCAAGGGTGCGGCGGGCACTGGCCCGGTCGAGCCCCCGTTGAGCACGGCCCATAACTCGGCGAGGAGGGGCGCGGCGGTGGCGGCCGACGATTCGTCCCGGGGCACCTCTTCGTCGCCGATCGTCTCCGGGATCGGGGTCTGCGCGGACGCCGCCCCAAATCCGATCGGCGGTCCGCCTGCCTGGCCGATCACTTTCAACAGTGCGGCAAAAGAATCGGCGGAGGCAGCCCCATCCTTCACTGGCGGCGTTCTTGAGCCTGCTGCGGCCGGAGCAGGAGCAGGAGCAGGAGCAGGAGCGGGAGCAGTCCCCAGCATCGGCAAAACACCGCTCATGAGCGAGACTCGGCTCGACGCCATTGCGCCTGGGTCAGGTCGTCGAGCAGGCGTTGCTCGCGCGTGGCCTGGCGCGACTGCTCTGCGGCGCGGCGGCTGTGGATCAGGTCATCCAATGCCTGCACGCGGGCCTGACGATCCAGATAGCGACGCCTGGCCAGATCGCAAAGCGCCGCCTGATCGGCGAGCAACTCCCGCTGCCGCGCGAGAGCACCGTCCAGCCGTTCGAGCATCTGCCGGAAACCCAGCATCTGCGCGGCGCGCACGCCACCCGACATGGCGCGACCCAGCTCCAGGCCATAATCGTCCCGGTAGCGCAGCAGATCGGCCATTTGCTGCTGGAGCTGTTCCAGGCGAGTCAATGCCTGACCCAGTTCGCGTGCGGCCTGCTCGGCATGGCGTCGCGCCATCCCTCGCATGGGCTCGAGGCGATCTGCGCTGCTCATGCCCGACCCACTTCAGTCGCAGTGCCCATGCCTGCAGTGACCACTTCGGCTGGCAGAACCGCTGCCAACGCACTGAGACTGTCGGAAAAAGACACCGCTTCACGCAAATCCTGCCGCAAAAAGGCCTGTAATCGTGGCCACAGCGCGATCGCCTCGTCGATCGCGGCATCGCTGCCGCGCTGGTAGGCGCCGACCCGGATGAGATCGGCATGCTGGGCATAGGTCGCATAAATCTGGCGAAAACGTCGTATCCAGCGCAGATGCTCGGGGCCGGCGATGTCGGTCAAGACCCGGCTCACCGAGGCTTCGACGTCGATGGCCGGAAATTGCCCCGCTTCGGCCAACCGTCGGCTGAGCACGATGTGCCCGTCGAGAATCGCCCGCGCCGCGTCCACCACCGGGTCGTTCTGATCATCCCCCTCGGCCAGAACCGTATAGAACGCGGTCAGGGAGCCTTGGCCGCTGGTGTTGCCGGCCCGCTCGACAAGGCGCGGAATCTGGGCGAACACCGACGGCGGATAGCCTTTGGTGGCAGGCGGCTCACCGATGGCCAGTGCGATCTCGCGCTGGGCCTGCGCCACGCGGGTCAGGGAATCCATCAGCAACAGCACGTTCCTGCCCTGATCGCGAAAGGACTCGGCGATGGCAGTGGCCACCCAGGCGCCCTGCAGGCGCATCAGGGGCGGATGGTCGGCCGGCGTGGCCACCACGACCGCGCGCTGCAAGCCATCGCGACCCAGGATCTGCTCCACGAATTCGCGCACCTCCCGACCGCGTTCGCCGATCAACGCCACCACGGTGACGTCCGCTTCGGTATAGCGTGTCATCATCCCCAGCAGCACGCTCTTGCCGACCCCGCTGCCGGCAAAAAGGCCCAGTCGCTGCCCTCGACCGATGGTCAAGAGCGCGTTGAGGGTGCGCACGCCGACATCCAGCGGCTGCCGGACCAGCCCGCGTTCGAGCGGATTGAGCGGCGCGCCATACAGCGGGCGCGTGCCGCTGCATTGCAGCGGCCCCAAGCCGTCGATCGGTTCGCCCGCGCCGTCGAGCACCCGACCCAGCAGGCCCTCGCCCGTCCCGACCTGCCAATGTGTATTCGATGGAAACACCCGCGCATCGGGGGCGAGGCCCTGAATCGGATGGGTGGGCATCAAATAGAGCCGCTCCCCGGCGAACCCGACCACTTCGGCTTCCAGCCGTCCCCCATCCCGGGTTTCCACCAGGCAGCGCTCGCCCACTGCCGCGCGGCAGCCGCTGGCTTCCAGCGTCAAGCCAACCACGCGGCGAAGGCGGCCGGCCACCCGGGGGCGGAACACGAAATCCTGCGCACGCGCCTGGGCGCCCACCAGGCGCGCTTGCCAGTGGGCGGCTCGCGCCTCCGCCAAGCCGATCTCGCCTGGTTCAGCCGCCATCGGGCCGTTCCACGAAGAATCCGGGCTGTGCGCCCGATGCGTCGAACACATGGGCGAAAGCAGCCGTCAGGCGCTCGTCCAGACCTGCATCGACCTGGGCATCGGCGCCCTCGATCCGACACGCTCCCAGCGCGAGCCGTTCATCCTCGACGAGTCGCCAGCGCGGATGATCCGCCAGCGCCTCACGCACCCGCTCCGCATCGGCGGGGTGCAGACGGATCTCGAGTGGACCGGCTGCTGCCGGCAAGGCCGCCAGCCCCGTCTTGATCCATCCCAGCAGGATCGCCGGGGTCTCCCGCAATTCGCGCTCCAGGACCTGGCGCACCAGCACCTGAACCAGGCGCACCAGCGCCTGTTCGACACCGACATCGACGGCTGCCAGGGGCCGCGACAAAGCCTCGGTCAGCGCTTGCCAGCGACCGATCTCTGCCGCCAGGTGGTCTTGGCCGGCTGCGCGGCCTTCCGCGAGGCCCAAGGCATACGCCTCCTCGTAGGCATCCCGCTGGAGTTGCTCGAGGGCCGAAGCCGCGAGGGGCTCGGTGGCGGTCGCGGTTACACCCGCCTGCACCGGGGCGGATGCGACGGTGTCCCAGACGGGTGGCTGCCAGCGCGGATAGATGTGTGCCGTCCCGGCCCCCGCCGGGGAATTTGGCTCAAACATATGCCTCCCCTCCTGATCCCGCGAGGATCAGACTGCCTTGCTCGGCCAGCCGACGCGCCTGGTTGAGAATTTCCTTTTGGGCAGCTTCGACGTCGGACAATCGGACCGGACCCTTGGCAGCCAGATCGTCGCGCAGCATTTCCGCGGCTCGCTGGGACATGTTGCGGAACATCTTGTCCAGGATCCGGTCGTCAGCGCCTTTGAGGGCCAGCACCAGCAAGTCAGGCCTGACTTCACGCAACAGGGTCTGGATGCCCCGATCATCCGCAGACAACAGATGTTCGAACACGAACATGCGCTCGCGGATCTGCTCCGCCAAATCCGGGGCTTGCTCGGCCAATCGCTCCAACAGATGGCCGTCCGCTGCAGTCTTGAGGGCGTTGATGATGTCGGCGGCGACCTTGACGCCTCCCAGCCCGTACCGCTTGCCCGGTCGGGTGCCTGCCAACTGGTCTTGCAACAGCTCGTCCAGGGCCTCCAGCGCGTCTTGCGGAACCCCGTCGAGATTGGCGATGCGCAGGATCACTTCGCTGCGCAGCGCCTCCGGCAAGAGGTCGATGACTTGCGCCGCCCGCCCGGCTTCGAGATGCGACAAGACGATGGCGATGACCTGGGGATGCTCCGCCGCGATCGTCTCGGCGATGGTGCGCGGATCGCACCATTTCACCGTTTCCAGGCCCTTCCCGGGCACGGAAGTTCCAAACAGCCGATCGACCATGACGCGCGCCCGGGGCTCCCCCAAGGCATGCGAGAGAATGCGGCGAACCTGCTCCTGAGGCTCCTGGACCACAGGAGCTTCGGCTGCCATGCGTGCAATGAATGCATCCAATACGGATGCGGCCGTTGCCTGACCGACTCCTCGCAGATTAGCCATGGCCATGCTCAGCCGCTCGACCTCCTGGGGCGACATCAGGCGCAGCACCGCCGCAGCGTCCTGCTCTTCCAGCGAGAGCAACAGCACGGCAGCGCGATCACAGCCAGCCAGCGTCTGATCGGACTCAGCCATCATGAGGCCATCCAGTCTCGAACCAGCGCGGCGGTCTGCCGGGGATGGCGCGCCGCGAGGGCGCGGGCCGCGGCGAGCCGAGCCTCATGATCGGTCGATGCGCCAGCGCCTGTAGCGCCTGCGCCTGGCTCAGCACCGGCTCGACCCGTCAAGGTGAGCCGATCTTCGGTCGGGACCTCACCTGCAACAGGCGCGTTCAGCGACGGCGGCCCGACGACCTGCACGGGGCGGGGCACCGGGGACGCCCTTCTCCGCAGCATGCGCCACGCGATGCCGCCAAGGACCAGCAACAGCACGCCGAGACCCAAGCCACCGCCGATCACGGTCATCCATCCCGGCTGCCACCAGGGCGACACGCGTCCCTCATCATTGAGCTCCAGACTCTGGAACGACTGGTTCACGACATTGATGCTGTCGCCACGCGCGGCGCTGAATCCGACGGCCTCCTTCACCAGCGCCGTCAGTTGAGCCACCTCGCTGTCCGTGAGCGGTGTCCTGGCGACGGTGCCGTCCGCTCCGACGACGTCCCGGTTGTCGACCAGGACGGCGATGGACAGCCGGCGCACCGTGCCCACCGGCTGACTGATACGGCTGATGGTCTTGTCGATCTCGTAGTTGCGCGTGCTCTGGCGGCTGATGTCCTGCGGTGTGGCCGTATCCGGCTGGCTCCCGGCGCTGCCTGCCGGATTCGATCCCGCAGGCGCGCCGGGTTGCGCCAGCGAGACCGGGCCCGGCGGCTGATTGCTGAGGGCGCCGGGAATTCCGCCCGGCAGTGTCCCCGGTGTGCGGCGCTCCTCGCTCGACTGCTCGCTGCGCAGGACCTGGCCAGCCGGATCGTAACGCTCCTGGGTCTGTTCGACGACGGTGAAATCAAGGTCTGCGCTGACCTGGGCGTGCACGCGGCCTGGTCCCAGGATCGGCATCAGCAAGGATTCGATCCGGCTGACGTATTCCTGTTCCAGTCGCCGGGCATAGGCAAACTGATCGCTGCTCATCCCCAACGGGTTTTTGGCGTCATCCTGGGAGCGCGTCAAAAGATTGCCGCGCTGGTCCACTACCATCACCTGCGCCGACTCCATGCCCGGAATGCTCGCAGCGACCAAATGCACGATGGCGGCGATCTGACCGACCTCGAGACTGCGCCCGGGATGCAGTTGCACGATCACCGATGCGCTGGGCTGTTTTTGATCGCGCACGAAGGCCGAGGCCTTGGGCAGTGCCAAGTGCACCCGCGCCTCCTGCACCGGCTGCAGACTGGCGATGCTGCGCGCCAACTCGACTTCGAGGGCATGCTGGTAACGCGCGCTCTCCATGAACTGGGATACGCCCAGACCTTGCGGCTGAGCCAGCATCTCCAGTCCCACCCCGGCCCCCTGCGGCAGCCCTTGCGTCGCGAGTTTCAATCGCACTGCATGAACCTGATCGCTCGGGATTTCGATGGAACCGGTGGTGTCGTTGATGCGGAATGGAATTTTCTGGGTTTGCAGGAATTCGACGATCTGCCCGGACTCCTTGTCGGACAGGCCATTGAAAAGAACGCGGTAAGGCGGCTGACGCATCCAAAGGACGGCTGCGATCAGCACCGCGGCCAGCATGGCCAGGGCGATACCGGGCCCCAGCGCCTGGGCGCCCGGCCGTTTCGTCCAGGCGATCAGATGCTCCCGCCACGCAGGCCAAGCGGAAAGGCGCCCAAGCGCGTTTTTGTCAGCAAGCTCCATGACTCGACATCTCCGGTCAGATCGTCATGCGCATCACGTCTTGGTAGGCGCTGACCACCTGGTTGCGGATCTGCGTCAAGGCTCGGAAGGCCAAGCCGGCTTTCTGCGAGGCGATCATGACCTCGCTCAGATCCACGCCGTCCTGCCCGGCCTCGAATCCCTTGGCCAGAGCGGCCGCCTGCTGTTGTTGGGCATTGACCGCGTCGATGCCCTGCTTGAGCACGCGCGCGAACGATGGGCTCGCATCAGCATCGGCCACCGCCGTGGGAGGACGTGGCACACTGTTCTGCCGCACGGCATCGATGCCGCCGATCCCGCTGATGTCCTGCATGGTGTCCTCCGTCAAAAAACCGGTTCCCGGCAACAGAAGCATGTTTCGGGCCAACATTTCGCCCCTTCATTGAGTCTGACGGGCACGGGCCACTTCCTGCCGATGCAGGCGAAACAGGAATTTTCCAAGCAGCTCCTGCGTTTCGTCGGTCTGGCCCTGCCACCGCGCCCGGATACACCAACCATCCGGCCCCGGCGTTGCCGCCTCGATTTCGACCCACAGACCGAGCGATCGCGGCAGGCGTGGCTCGGGATACAGGCGCAGGACACCCCACTCGCCGGGGGCGGACGCGCTCGGCTCCAGCCACTGCGCCGTCGAGGGGGTGAACACGATCGGCCGCTGCACCTGGCGCCAGCCGGGATCCGCATCCCGATCGGCGAGCACCCATCGCAGCAGCCAGTCGACGCGGGCGGCCAACGGGGCCAGCTCCGCCGTGTAGTCGCCCGGCGCACCGGCGCCGTAAATTTCTTCGAAGGCAAGCATGAGGGACATGAGTCGCGCAGCGTCTTGATCACCCTTCGCCAGAGCATTCGGCTCGGGTCGCGGAAGCACCTGCCACTGATATGCCAGCATGGCGCGGACCTCTCCCGGCGACAGCCCCGCGTCATGCTTCACCGTCGCTCCCCTCCGCCGGCGAGACCGCTCACGGCCTGATAGATGTGTGCCCCGTCGTGCTGGCGATGCAAGCGCTGCAGGGAATGTGACAGTTCGGTACAGCGGGATCGGGCCAGATCCTCCAGTTGGCAGATGCGCTGCTGCAGGTCCAGCAAGCCGCGTATCAACGGGGACGCCTCCGCTGCCTTGATCGGACCCGCACACAACCGGCGCAGCCGGATTTCGAATTCAGGCTGCGTTGTCGTCACACCATCCCAGTCTCCGTCCCGCGCGCATTCCAGCATGGACCGACTCAGCGCATCGAGTTCGTCGAGCATCCGCTGGCGCTCCGGCTGCAGGCAGGACACGATGGCTCCCATCGACGGACTCAGGGGCTGGCCGGGGCAGGCATGGCCCGGCCAGCCCCGTCTGGAGCAGACTGCGGCGCGATGGCCTCCCAGGCGATGCGGATCTGCCGCAGCAGCGCCATGACCTCATCGAGATAATCCACCCGATCTTCCAGATTGGCCAAGAGCAGCCGCTGCTCGAGGTAGAGATAAAGCGCATCGAGATTGGCTGCGATCTCGCCGCCCCGGGCATGGTCGAGGCCGCTGCGCAGCCCTTCGATCAGGGTGATCGCACGCCCGATCTGACTGCCCTTGAGCCCCGGCTCGCTGCGCATCAGGTGGCCGCGAGCGCAGGCGACGGCCCGCTCCGCGCCATCCATCAGCATGAGGACCAGGCGGTGGGGCGAGGCGGATTCCAGCGCCCTCAGCGTGTCCACCTGGCGATAGGCGCGCAATGCCTCTTCATGCCCCATGGTCCGCATCTCCCGTTCATTCTTCGTGACAGCGTTTGTAACGACCGTGCCGACGTGATCTTGAGCGCCCACGCCATCTTTCAGGTCGATGCTCAAGCTTTTCATTGCCCGACCGATACGGTGACGGGAGAGTTGAATCAGGACGGCATCACCGCCTGCGAACTCCAGATCCCATAAGCACCAAAAAACGAAAGACCAGGAGAACACCATGGCCGTGATCAACACCAACGTGATGTCGCTGAACACTCAGCGCAACCTCAATTCGTCGCAAGGCATGCTGCAGACCGCCATGCAGCGACTGTCTTCCGGCCTTCGCATCAACAGCGCGAAGGACGATGCAGCCGGCTTGGCCATTTCCGACCGCATGACCGCCCAGATCCGCGGTCTGAATCAGGCCGCACGCAATGCCAACGACGGCATCTCCGTCGCACAGACGGCTGAAGGTGCTCTCGGAGACATCACCAATGCGCTGCAGCGCATCCGCGAACTGGCCGTCCAGTCCGCCAACGACACCAACTCCGCCACCGATCGCGCGTCGCTGCAAAAGGAAGTGTCCCAGCTGCAACAGGAAATCACCCGCATCGCCACCCAGACCTCGTTCAACGGCAAGACGCTGCTCGACGGGAGCTTCTCCAACGCCGTGTTCCAGGTCGGCGCCTACCAGGGACAGACCATCAGCTTCGGCATCGGCAGCTCCAAGGCCACCGACATCGGCGCGAACCAGGCCAGCTCGAACACGAATGTGGGCGGCCCCCTGACGGCTGACATCAATGTCAGCGGCGGCAACAACGTCGCCGCCCAGACGCTGACGATCTCCGGCACCACCGGATCGGCTGCGGTTACTGTGGCTGCTGATGCCACGGCGCGCGACGTGGCCGCCCTCGTCAACGCCCAGAGCGCCACCACCGGCGTGACCGCCACCGCGCGCACCGAGGCGACCATCGACAACCTCAGCGCGGCCGGCACGGTGAGCTTCGGTCTGTATGGCGCGAACGGCACCGCAGAGACCATTTCGGCCAACGTGGTCAGCACCTCGGATCTCTCGGCGCTGTCCGAGGCGATCAACAGCAAGGCGGCCACCACCGGCATCACCGCCGAGCTGTCCTCCGACAAAGCGTCCATCAAACTCATCAGTGCGGAAGGCTATGACATCGGCGTCGAAAACTTCGTCCACTCGGGCGATAACGCCGAAACCCTGGCTGTCTCTGGCATCACCCTGACCGGTCCCACGAGCGGCGTACCGGACCTAGAAGACAGCCTGGTCGTCGGTGGCAAGGTGTCTTTCAACTCCCCGACCAACTACACCCTGACCAGCGACGATAGCGGCAACACCCTGCTGAGTGCGGGCACGGTGGCCAGTTCGCTGTCGTCGGTGGCCAGCCTGTCGGTCGGCACCCAGACGGGCGCCAGCAATGCGTTGGCGGTGGTCGACGGCGCCCTGGCATTCGTGGACGACCTGCGCGCCAGCCTGGGCGCCGTGCAGAACCGCTTCAGCACGGCCATTTCCAATGCCCAGACCACCTCGGAAAACGTGAGCGCCGCCCGTTCCCGGATCATGGATGCCGATTTCGCGGCCGAAACGGCCAATCTGACCAAGGCCCAGATCCTGCAGCAGGCCGGCACGGCGATCCTGGCGCAGGCCAACCAGGTGCCCCAGACCGTGCTGTCGTTGTTGCGATAAGCACGGCCCCGGCACGTTTGCGCTGCAGCCCGACCTTTCGGGCTGCAGCCATCCGGTCAATGAGGCGGCGGCTGCCACATCTACGCAACAGCGAGACCCTGCCGCCGATGAATGTTCGAGGGGGACACCGTCATGGCCTCCATCAGTTCTCCGGGCCTCGGCTCGGGACTGGACGTCAATGCCCTGGTGCAAAGTCTGGTCCAGGCCGAGCAGAAGCCAGCCGCGTTGCGCCTCGATCAGCGCGAGGCCCAACTGCAGACCCGCCTGTCGGCCTTCGGTGCCATCAAGGGCGCCCTGGTCGCCCTGCGCGACAGCCTGAGCGCTCTGGGCGCAGCCGACCTCTTCGGCCGGCTCAAGGCCACGACCTCGCAACCCGATCTGTTTACGGCGACTGCTGCCGCGGGGGCCGACATCGGCGATTACCGCATCGAGGTCATCCAGCTGGCGAGCGCCCAGAAATTGATTTCGGGGCCCTTCGCAGCCGACACCGCGATCGGCACCGGCACGCTGACTCTCGCTGCGGGTGGCAGTTCGTTCGAGGTCACCATCGGCGAAAGCGATCAAACGCTGAGCGCCATCCGGGACCGCATCAATGCCGCAGCCGGCAATCCAGGGATCGTGGCCCGCGTGGTCACCGGCGACGACGGGCAACACCTCGTCCTCACCCAAACCAGGACCGGCAGTAATCAGGCCATCACCATCACCGCCAGCGGCGGTGACGGCGGCCTCGCCAGCCTGACGCATGATCCAGCCAATGCCGTCACCGGCAACTACACGGAGCAAACCCCGGCCGCAGACGCGCAGGTTCGCATCGACGGCGTCCTGCGCAGCAGCGCCGGCAACCGCATCGAAGACGCCGTCGATGGGGTCGATCTCGAATTGCGCGCCGCCGATCCCGGCCGTCCGGTCGATCTCACGGTGGCGCGCGATGCAACCGGCGCCAAGGACGCAATCCGGAAGTTCGTCAGCACCTACAACGCCTTGATGGGCACCCTCGCCAATCTCGGTCGGTATGATCCCGAATCCCGATCGGCCGGCCCTCTGGTGGGCGATTCAGCCGCGCGGGCACTGGGGACGATGCTTCGCCGCGAACTGGGCATCCCCCTGCCCGACACGGCGAACGGCACGCGGGTTCTGAGCGCCATCGGTATCACAGCCGACAGGAACGGCAATCTGACGCTGTCCGAATCCCGTCTCGACGAGCGACTCAAGAACGAACCGCTGGCCGTCTCGGCCTTGTTCACGGGAGACGGTGGTCTGCTCGATCGACTCGAACCGCTGGTCGCCGGCTATGGGGGCGCCAGCGGCGTGATCGACACCCGCACGCGCAGCCTGCAGGAGGCCATTCGTGCGGTGAATCAGGACCGGAAGCGACTGGATGAGCGGATGGAAAACCTGCAAAACCGCTACCTCGCCCAGTTCACGGCGCTGGACAAGCTCGTCGGCCAACTCCAGAGCACCAGCACCTTCCTGACCCAGCAGATCGCCAACATGAATGCCATCAACAATCGATGAGGAAAGCGCCAGCCGGTTGACACAGGTCACCTATCGGGACACGGATTTCCGGCGCGATTCCCGGCGAACGGAGCGCTTCATTGGCCAACGGATTGATAAAAAAGGACAGAAACAAACCTGGACCGACATTTGCTGATGTTCTCGCAATGCAATGTCCGCTGCGGAGGCGGTGACGATGAAAGCTGACTTTTCCAACAGCCTGGGGATCCACGAAACGGCGCTCAAAGTCTGGACGGCGCGGACGCGGCTGCTCGCCACGAACATCGCGAATGCCGACACGCCGGGCTTCGCCGCGCGGGACGTCGATTTCAAGGCCGTCCTGTCGCGCGCAGCCGGACGGTCCGAAGCGCCTGCCCTTGCCACGACCGATGCGCGGCATCTGCCGGCCGCCGGAGCAGGCCAAGCCGTCCGATATCGGGTCCCCTCCCAGCCCGCGCTGGATGGCAACAGTGTCGATCTGCAACAGGAACAGGGTGCCTTCGCACAGAACGCGGTGCGCTACCAGGCCACCTTGCAGTTCATCCAGAACCGCCTGCGCACCCTGCAGCAGGCCATTAGCGGCGGAGAGCGCTGAGCATGTCCCTGTTCGACGTCTTCACCATCGCCGGCTCGGCGCTCGAGGCGCAGTCGGTCCGGCTCAACCTGACCGCCAGCAACATGGCCAACGCCAACAACGTGGCCGGCTCGGCGCAGGAAGCCTATCGCGCGCGCCAGCCCTATTTCGCTCCCTTGCTGAACCGCGCACTGACCTCGTCCGGTGCGGGCGCGAGCGCTACGACCGGCGTTGCGGGCGTCCGCACCCTGGGCGTCCTGGAAAACCCGGCCCCGCCGCCCCGCCTCTATCAACCAGGCCATGCGCTGGCCGATAAGGACGGGTATGTGTACGGCAGCAACGTCAACCCGATCGACGAGCTGGTCAACATGATTTCAGCGTCCCGCTCGTATCAAAACAACGTCGAGGTGCTCAACACCAGCAAGGAGCTGTTGCTGCGCACCCTCATGCTGGGCCAATAGGAGGCACCCCATGTCGGCCATTCCTGCCAACAGTGCGATCGATGCGCTTGGCCTTTCCGTGGCACAGAAAGCTCCTCCTGCCTCGACCCGCGGCGAATTGGGACAGGACGATTTTCTGCTGCTGATGACCACGCAGCTCCGCAATCAGGATCCGACCCAGCCGATGGACAACGGCGCCTTTCTCGGCCAGTTGGCTCAATTCAGCACCGTGAGCGGCATACAGGGCATGCAGGCCGGTTTCGCCGATCTCGCCAACAGCCTGTACACCAACCAGGCCTTGCTTGGCTCGTCGCTGGTCGGCCGCACGGTCCTCGTGCCGACGAGCACCCTGACCCTCGGCGAGCAAGGCAGCATCCAGGGACGGCTATCGAGCGCAGCCGGAACAGGTGTGCAGGTCCGTATCTACGATGCCGGTGGCCAGCCGGTCCGCACGCTCATTCCCAGCCCTGACGAAAACGGCATGGCCTTCACCTGGGACGGCCTGGATGCCGCCGGCAAGCGGCTGCCCCCCGGAAACTATGAGGTAGGCGTCGTCGGCGGGGCAGGAAACGGCAGCTCGACCGTTGGCCTCGAGCAGGAAGTGGTCAGCGTCAGCCTGGGCCGCGCCGGTCAACCGCTGCAGCTGAATCTTGCCAACGGCGAACAGGTCGAGCTGACCCGGGTGCAACAAATTCGCTAACCAGAACCCCCATTCTCCGCAACGCTTTTTCGAGGATGCCGCCATGAGTTTCCAAGTTGCCCTGACCGGTCTGTCCGCCGCGTCCACCGACCTCGCCGTAACCGCCAACAACATCGCCAACAGCAATACGACCGGCTTCAAGGAGTCGCGCACCACCTTCGCCGATGTCTACGCGGTGTCCTCGCAAGGGATCGGCGCCACCACGCCCGGCAGCGGGGTCCGGGTGGCCGGCGTCCAGCAACAGTTCAGCCAGGGCAGCATCGACTACACGAACAACAACCTCGATCTGGCCATCAGCGGCGATGGCTTTTTCATCGTCAAGCAGGGCGGAAGCACCGAGTACACGCGGGCCGGCGCGTTCGCCGTGGATCGGGACGGCTATGTCGTCGCACCCAGCGACGGCGCGCGGCTGCAGGTCTATCCACCCATTGCCGGCAGCAACAGCTTCAATACCGGTGGCCTGACCGACTTGCGGCTGGACGGGGGTGCCGGCGCCCCGCAGGCCTCCAGCCTCATCGAGCTCGGTGCCAATTTCAAAGCCGACGCTGCACCCCCCGTGGTCGCGACGTTCAATCCGGCTGATCCGGAAAGCTACAACAACGCGGTCTCGACCACGGTCTACGATTCGCTCGGCACGGCGCGTACCGCCACGCTCTACGTCGTCAAGGACGGGGTTACGCCGAATACCTGGGCCACCTATCTCTATGTCGATGGCACGGCTGTCGGCGCAGCACAGCCAGTGACCTTCAATCCCAACGGCAGCCTCGCGACCCCTGCCGGTGGCAGCGCAGCCTACGGCACGTTCACGCCGACCAATGGTGCCGACCCACTGAACCTGACCATCGACTTTGGCGGGAGCACCCAGTACGGCGGCAGCTTCAGCACCAATCGCTTGACGCAGGACGGTTACGCCAGCGGTCAGCTGAGCGGCATCGACATCGACAGCAGCGGCATCGTCCAGGCGCGTTACAGCAACGGCCGCTCCGTCCCGCTGGGCAAGATCGCCCTGGCCGACTTTCCCAATCCCCAGGGGCTCCAGAAACAGGGCGACACGCGCTGGTCGGAAACCTTTGCCTCCGGGTCACCGCTGCGCGGCGAGGCCGGCACCAGCAGCCTGGGGCTGATCCAGTCCGGCGCTCTCGAAGCCTCCAACGTGGACCTGACGGCCGAACTGGTGCGGATGATCGTCTCGCAGCGCGGCTTTCAGGCCAACGCCCAGATGATCTCCACCATGGACCAGATCACCCAGACCGTGATCAACATCCGCTGATCCTGGCGCAGGTTCGGAAAACCATGGACAAGATGCTGTACATCGCCATGAGCGGCGCCAACCAGATCCAGCGGGCACAGACACAGGTCAGCCACAACCTCGCCAATGCCGCAACCGTGGGATTCAAGGCGGATCTGGACAGTTTTCAAGCCCGCGCGCTGTATGGCGAGGGCCATCCGAGCCGGGTCTATACCCAGGCCAGCGGTTCGGGCTTCGATCGCAGCGCCGGAGCGCTCATGGCGACCGGGGGGGAGATGGACGTCGCCATCGAAGCGAGCGGCTATATCGCCGTCCAGGCTCCCGACGGCAGTGTCGCCTACACGCGCGCCGGCAATATGCGCCTGACGCCGTCCGGGCTGCTGGAAACCGGCGCCGGCCATCCGGTATTGGGTCAGGCCGGTCCGATCGTGCTGCCTCCGGGCAGTCGCATCGAGATCGGCCGTGACGGCACCGTCTCTCTCATCCCGCCGGGCGAGCGTCCCAATACGCTGGCCGTTCTGGACCGGATCGAACTTGCCGATCCGGATCCAGCGCAGTTGACCAAGGACGGCGCGGGGCTGTTCCGCTTGCCGGGCGATCAGCGTGCCGAGCCTTCGGCAGCCGTTCGGCTGGTTCCGGGCATGCTCGAGACCAGCAACGTCCAGCCCAGCCGCGCCCTGATCGACATGATCGCCCTGGCCCGGCAATACGAAATGCAGGTCAAGCTGATGAAGACCGCCGAAGACAACGACGCCGCAGCGACGCAGTTGCTGCGGATGGGATGAAGCATCGCCCATAGGGGGGAACAACCATGGATCCAGCACTTTGGGCCTCGAAAACCGGTCTGGACGCCCAGCAGACCCGCATGGCGACCATCGCCAACAATCTGGCCAACGCCAACACCACGGGATTCAAGCGCGGACGGGTGGTGTTCGAGGACCTCATCTATCAGAACCTGCGTCAGGTGGGCGCCCAGAGCAGCCAGCAAACCCAGTACCCCTCGGGCCTCAACCTCGGCACCGGTGTGCGGGTGGTGGCCACCGAGAAGATCTTCACCCAGGGCAATCTCGTCCAGTCCGGCAATGCGCTGGACCTTGCCATCCAGGGGCGCGGTTTCTTTCAGATCCTGATGCCGGACGGCAGCCTGGGCTACACCCGCGACGGTTCGTTCAATCTGAATGATCAGGGCCAGCTGGTGACCGCGAACGGCTACGTGGTCCAGCCCGGCATCACCATTCCCGAAGGCGCGCAGAGCGTCACCATCGGCAGCGACGGGACGGTGACGGTACAGCTTGCCGGGCAGGCAGCCCCGGTCCAGCTCGGCGCCCTGCAGACCGCGGACTTCATCAACCCCTCCGGGCTGCAGCCACAGGGTCAGAACCTGTTCATGGAGTCCGCCGCGTCCGGTCCGGCCCAGCTCGGCACGCCCGGACTCAACGGCCTGGGCACCTTGCTGCAGGGCACCGTGGAAAGCGGCAACGTGAACGTCGTGGAGGAGCTCGTGAACATGATCGAGACACAGCGTGCCTACGAGATGAACTCCAAGGCCATCAGCACGACCGATCGCATGCTCGAATACCTCAACAACAATCTGTAGGCCAGCAACTCGTGAACCCTCCGGTGCGCTCCATCTGCGCCTTGCGCCGAATCGGTCCGGCGACGGCCATGCTGCTCGCCGGTTGCGCGGCTGCGCCGCCGACCCGCATGACCGAGGTCCCCCCGCCGGCCCTCCCGGCCATCGCGCCCGTCGAGCGGCATGCCGACGGGGCCATTTACCGGCCGGAGACCGAACGGGCCCTGTTCGAGGACCGCACGGCACGACGCGTGGGCGACGTGCTGACGATCGTCCTCACGGAACGCACCGACGCGAGCAAGAGCGCCTCCACGCAGGCATCCAAGAGCCAGAGCGTGCAGATCGCCGACCCAACCCTGTTCGGTCGCAACGTCACCTGGGGCGGCAAGCCGCTGCTGAGCGCCTCGATCGAGGGGGACCGGGACTTCAACGGCGAGGGCGCCAGCCAGCAAAGCAACCGGCTCACCGGCAGCGTGACCGTCCAGGTGATCGGCCGTCACCCGAACGGCAATCTGCTGGTCAAGGGGGAAAAGTGGCTCACCCTGAACCAGGGGCAGGAACTGGTACGCATCGAGGGCATCGTCAGACCGACCGACATCGCAGCGGACAACACCGTCGCCTCGACACAGGTGGCCGATGCACGCATCACCTACAACGGCCGCGGCGCCCTGGCCGACAGCAATGCGATGGGCTGGCTGGCACGTTTCTTCAACCATCCCGTCTGGCCGTTCTAGGGGACGCACGATCATGACGCGTTCGATCCGGTCTCATCGCCGCTCGCGGCAACGGTTCCTGTCCTGCCTGATGCTGGTATCCGTTTGCGGCTTTGCGCCGGCCCAGGCGGAACGCGTCAAGGATCTGGCCAGCGTCCAGGGCGTGCGCAGCAACCAGCTCGTCGGCTATGGTCTGGTGGTCGGTCTGGACGGCACGGGCGATCAGACCAGCCAGGCGCCGTTCACCATCCAGAGCATCCGCAACATGCTGGCCGAGTTCGGCATCGTCGTTCCGCCCAACGCCAATCCGCAGCTCAAGAACGTGGCCGCCGTATCGGTCCAGGCCGAGTTGCCGGCCTTCGCCAAGCCCGGCCAGCGCATCGACGTGACGGTGGCATCCATCGGCAACGCCAAGAGTCTGCGCGGCGGCAGCCTGCTGATGACCCCGCTCAAAGGGGCCGATGGGCGGGTATACGCCATGGCGCAGGGCAATCTGGCGGTCGGTGGCCTGGGGGTATCCGGTCGGGACGGCTCGCGCATCAGCATCAACATTCCGAGCGCCGGCCGTATTCCCGGCGGCGCTTCCGTCGAACGGGAAGTTCCCAGCGGCTTTGCCCAAGGGGACGAGATTCGGCTCAATCTGCACAACCCTGATTTCACCACCGCCAATCGCCTCGTCGAAGCCATCGATCGGCGCTTCGGACCCGGCATCGCACGCGCGCAGGATGCGGCCTCGGTGAGCATCCAGGCGCCGGCCAGCGCCGAACACCGGGTGGCCTTTCTCTCAGCCCTCGAAACCCTGGAACTGGAGCCGGGCGGCGCACCGGCGCGGATCATCGTCAACAGTCGCACCGGAACGGTGGTCATCAACCAGGAAGTGCGCGTGTCCCCAGCGGCGGTGACGCATGGCAGTCTGACCGTCACCATCCGCGAGGATTTCCGCGTGTCCCAACCCGAGCCGTTCGGCCAGGGTCGCACCGTGGTGGTCCCGGACACCGGCATCGAGGTCAGCCAGGCCAACAACCGCATGTTTCTGTTCGCGCCCGGCGTGGGCCTCGCCGAGATCGTGCGCGCCGTCAACGAAGTCGGCGCAGCCCCTGGGGACCTGGTCGCCATCCTCGAAGCGCTCAAGGAAGCCGGCGCCTTGCGCGCCGAACTGGTCGTCATCTGAGGCGAGGATGTTCACATGATTCCCCATTCCCACAGTCTGGCCGCCGACCCAAAAAGTCTGGATACCCTGCGCCGAGAGTTGCACAAGGCGTCCGATGGCGGCCGCGCCGAGGTGGGCCGCCAGTTCGAGTCGCTGTTCATCCAGATCATGCTCAAGAACATGCGCAGCGCCGCCCTCAGCCCAGGCGCGACCGATTCGGACCAGAGCCGTTTCTATCAGGACCTGTTCGACACCCAGATCAGTCAGCAGTTGGCCCAGGGTCAAGGGCTCGGCATCGGGCGGGCGCTGACCCACCGGATCGATTCCGCGCTCCCGCAGCCTCCGTCCACGCCATGGCCTGCCGCTGGCGCACCTGACACGTTTCAGAATCTGACGCTGAACCGGCCGGCCTTGCCCCTGTCGACGCAATCGCTGCCCGAGGCCAGGCCGAACGGAATCGCTTCGCTCGCCCCTGCCCCTGCATTCCAGCTCTGGCCGAGGCCCCGCGCAAACCTGCACCAAGCGCCGCAGGCCCTGCCGCCGCCTCCCGTCGGCGAATCGACGGCCGTGCCGCGCAAGGCCGACGCAGCGCCGAGCGATTGGCCGCCGCGCTCGCCCGAGGACTTCATCCGCGTGCTCTGGCCTCATGCGCGACAGGCGGGCGAGGAACTGGGCGTCTCACCCAAGGTGCTGCTCGCCCAGGCGGCGCTGGAGAGCGGCTGGGGCAAACAACAGATCCGTCATCCGGACGGCCGCCCCAGCTTCAACCTGTTCGGCATCAAGGCGGGGAAAAACTGGACCGGCGACGCCGTGCGGGTGTCCACCCTGGAGTATTCGGGCACCGTCAGCGAGCGGCGTCTGGAACGCTTCCGCGCCTATGACTCCCTATCCGAAGCCTTTGCCGATTATGCCCGCCTGCTCAAAGGCAATCCGCGGTATCGGCAGGCACTCAATGCGGGTGACGATCACAGCGGCTTCGCCGAAGCGCTCCAGCGTGCCGGTTACGCCACCGATCCAAACTATGCGGCGAAGATCAATCGCATCATGGCGACCCGCTTGGCCCATCTGGATCAACCCGACCCGGGCACAAACCTGGTCTGATGGGAGCGCATTCTCATGGCCGACATGTTTTCTTCAGGGGTATCCGGGCTGCTGGCTTTCCAGAATGCCCTGACGACCACCGGTCACAACATCAGCAACGTCGCCACGCCAGGCTATAGTCGCCAGCGCGTCGAACTGGGCACACGCCCGGCCGAGATCCAAAACGATTTCTATATCGGCACCGGCGTCAACAGTCAGACGGTACGGCGCAGCTACGATCAGCTGCTGACCGAGCAAGTACGCAATACGGGAAGTGCCGCGGCCCAGATGGACAGCTACGCCACCTTCGCGGCCCGCCTCGACAACCTGCTCGGCGCCCAGGGCACCTCGGTCTCACCCATGTTGTCGCAGTTCTTCAACGACATCGAGCTTCTGGCGGAAAACCCCGCCGGAATTCCCGAGCGACAGGTCGTCCTGACCGATGCCGAGCTGCTCGCCGATCGCTTCAATGCGCTCGGTACACAACTGGATCAGCTACAGGCCGACGTCAACCAGCAGATCGCCCGGGACGTGACCGAGATCAACCGGCTGTCGACGAACATCGCCGAACTCAATGGCCAGATCGCGCTGGCCCAGAGCCGCGCCAACGGCGCGCCGCCCAATGATCTGCTCGATGCACGCGATGAGGCGCTGCGCCAGTTGGGAGAGAAGGTCGCAGTCCAGACCGTCGCCCAAGACGATGGCGCGGTCAATGTGTTCGTCGGCACCGGTCAGGCGCTGGTCGTGGGGAAAACCGCCACCCCGCTGACCACGGTTGCCAATGCGTATGATCCCGCGCGGCTCGAAGTCGCCTATGGCAGCCCTGGGGGACCGCTGATCAGCAACCAGATCACCGGCGGCAGTCTCGGCGGCGCGATCGCCTTTCGGCGCGAAACCTTCGACGTGGCCCGCAACAACCTCGGGCAGCTGGCCGTGGCCATGGCCGGCACGGTCAATGCGCAACACCGCATGGGCATGGATCTCGATGGCCAACTGGGCGGCGATCTGTTTGCCGTCGTTGCGCCGGCGGTCCTGCCGCATCGGGACAACAGCGGCAGCGCGATCCTCACCGCTGCCATAAACGATCCCAAGGCGGTGACGAGTTCAGACTACCAGGCGCGTTACGACGGTAGTCAATGGGAAATCACCCGCCTGTCGGACGGCGTGCGGACCACGGGTAGCCTTCCCCTGGCCTTGGACGGTGTCACACTCGACATGACGGGCACACCGGCCGCCGGCGACCGGTTTCTGATCCAACCGACCGCTGGCGCAGCGGACAGCCTGAGCGTGGTTCTCGACGGCCCTCGCGCGCTTGCCGCGGCCAGCCCGATTCGCACCAGCGCGGCGCTCGGCAACACCGGCACGGGGCGCATCGACCCGGGAATCGTGGTCGATCCGTCCGATCCAGCGCTGCTCGTGACGACCACGTTCGAATTCCTGACCCCGACGACCTACACCATCAACGGCGTCGGCAGCTATACCTACACCGCCGGTGCGCCCATTACGGTCAATGGCTGGCAAATCCGTCTCGAGGGCGCCCCCCAAGCCGGCGATCAATTTACCGTGGCGGCCAACAGCGGCGGTGTCGGCAACAACCGCAACGCGCTCGCGCTCGCCGGGCTGCAATCACAACGGCTCCTGGACGGCGGCAGTGCCACCTACGGCGAGCGCTACGAAAGCTTGGTCGGTGAGGTCGCCAATCGCAGCCGTCAGGCGAGCCTCGGACGCGATACCCAGCGCCTGCTCGCCGACCAGGCACGGGCTGCGCGCGAGTCGGTCTCCGGCGTGAATCTCGATGAAGAGGCCGCCCAGATGCTGCGCTTTCAGCAAGCCTATCAAGCTTCCGCGCAGGTCATCGCCATCGCCAACAACCTGTTCCAGACATTGCTGGACGCCGTGCGGAGGTAAGCATGCGGATCGCAACCACCCAAGCCCAAGCCCAGCTGGTGCAGGCCATGCTGGACAAGCAGAGTCAGCTCGCCCGCACGCAACAGCAGTTGGCCACCGGCCAGCGCCTGCTCACGCCTGCCGACGATCCAACCGCCGCCGTGCGAACGCTGGCGCTTAATCGCGCCTTGGATCGGCTCGCGACCTTCGGACGCAACGGCGACCTGGCCGAGAGTCGCCTGCAGGCCGAGGAAGGGGCTTTGGCAGCCTTGGGCGACATTCTGCTGCGGGCGCGGGAACTGGCTCTGGAAGCCAACACCGCCGCTCAGGACGGTCTCAGCCGCGGAGCCATTGCGGCCGAGTTGCGGAGCCTGAACGACCAGTTGCTCCAGGTCGCCAACCAGCGTGACGCCAACGGCGAATACCTGTTTGGCGGCGATCAGAGCCGGCAGATACCCTTCGTGCGCGACGCCGGCGGCGCCGTCCGCTTCACCGGGGATGCCGGCCAGCGCCTGGTGTCGATTGGAGAAAACCGGCTGATGGCCGTCAGCGACTCCGGCGAGCGGGTGCTGCTCACCGCTCGGGACGGCAACGGCCTCTTTCGGACCGATGCCGCCACCAGCAACACCGGCACCGGCCGGATCGACGCCGGCAGTGTGACTGATCGCTCGGCGTGGGTTGCGGACACCTACACGCTCAACATGCTCTCCGCCGACCAATACGAGATCCGCGATTCGGGAGGAGGCCTCGTGACCTCCGGCGTGTATGTGCCCGACAGCGCCATTTCCTTCAACGGCGTTCAGATCACACTGAGCGGCGCGCCCGCTGCCGGCGATCGGTTCGAGGTCCGGCCGAGCGGCAGGCAGGACATGTTCCAGACACTGGCGCAGCTCACCCAAGCCGTGGCCGATCTCGACGCAGACCCGGCGACAGCAGCTCGCGGCATCGGCGCGCTGGGGCGTGGCATCGAGGAAATCGATCAGGCCTTGGGCCATCTGCAAACGATCCGCACCGAGGTCGGCAGCCGCCTGAACGGGCTGGACCAGCAGCGTCAGCGCAATGCCGATGAGACCCTGAGCCTGCAATCGCTGCGTTCGCAGCTGCAGGATCTGGACTACACCGAGGCCATCGGCCGGCTGAACCTGCAAACCGTAGCGCTTCAGGCCGCGCAGCAGAGCTACCTCAAGCTTCAGGGGCTCTCGCTGTTCGATCTGCTGCGCTGAAAACCTCGTCCCGCCATGCGCCACCCGCCCAGCGCAGACGGGTGCCGACAGTGCCGGCTGCGCGCGCAAAAGGCGCGCCGACCCACAGATCAGCCACTGCCGCGAGTTCGCCGTCGACCCACAGCAGGGGCAAGCGATCACGCAGCCAAGGCGCCATCCCGGCCGCTCGGCACAACTCGCTGAGGGCTGTGTGGTGCGCTCGCCCCGGCAATTGCAGGCGTTCGCCGCCCTGGCGGAACCCGACTTCCAGATGCCGCCCTCGCAATCTCGCGGCATCGATCTCGCCTGAACCCTCCTCTGCCGACAGCGTGCCCAAGCCCGCCGGCAGCAGCAGGGGACGGGTCAGATCCGGCCAAGGCACGCGCGACCGAGGCACCGCGCCCAGCGGCGCCATCGCATGCGCGCGGTCGCGATGACGCCGGATTTCCACGCCGGCGTAGCGCAGCACCACTTGCCGATCCGCTGCAGCGTCGGCCAGTTGCTCGGCGATGGTGGCGAGCACGCGCGCACTGGGCAGAGGCCGGCCGCCCGCCTTCAGCCAATGGCGCAGCAGCAGCTCGCGCACCGGCGCAGTTCGCAGCCGCCACGGCTCCAGCATCAGTGCGCCGTCGACGATCATGCCGGCCTGGGCCTCCGCATCCGCCCAAGCGCCAAGCTGCGCGTCGGCCTGGGCGCATTGGCGAGCGCTGCGCGACACCGTGCGCGCCGCCTGGGGCCAGCGTGCGCGCAGCGCCGGCAACACCGCATGGCGCAAGTAGTTGCGGTCCAGTCCCTGGTCGGTATTGCTCGGATCCTCGAGCCACTCGAGCCCGCGCGCGCGGGCATAGGCCGTCAGCTGCTCACGCGTCGCATCGAGTAGCGGCCGAGCGAGGAATCCCGGGTCGAAGCGCCGCCAGGGCGCCATGGCCGAGAGGCCCGCCGGCCCCGCTCCGCGCAAGGCCTGGAGCAGGAACGTCTCGAGCTGATCGTCCGCATGGTGGGCGGTGAGCAGCAGGTCGCCGGTGCCCATCTGTGCGGCGAGTGCAGCGTAGCGGGCCTCCCGCGCCCACGCCTCGAGACTGGCGCCGGGCGGCACGGTGCACGGGATGGTCACCACCGTGCACTGAATCTCGAGGCGTGCACACCATGCTCGGCAATGCTCGGCCCAGCGCGTACTGTCGGGATGCAGTCCGTGATCGACATGAATGGCTTGAAACGGCGGCAGATCGGCCTGATCGGCGCGCATCAGATCGAGCAGTACCGTCGAATCCAGACCTCCGCTGAAGGCGATCCAGCAGCGTGGGACGGGCGGCCAGACCCGCCAAGCCGCGCGAAACGCCGCATGCAGCGCCGCGACGGTCACGATGCTTCAGCTTTCCTTGTACGGCCCGTAGCCCATCAGCCGTTCCTGCCGACGCCGGATGAGCGCGTCCCGATCCAAGGTCTGCAGTTCATCGAGGCTGTGGAGGAAAAACGCTTTCAGACGCTGGGTCATGAGCGCGGGATCCCGGTGGGCGCCGCCGAGCGGCTCTTCGATGACGGTGTCGATCAAGCCCAGTTCGAGCACCCGCTCGGAGGTGATCCCCATGGCGGCGGCGGCTTCCTCCGCCCGCGCCGCATCCTTCCACAGGATGGATGCACAGCCCTCCGGGGAGATCACCGAGTAGATCGCGTACTGCAGCATGGCGACCCGATCGCCCACACCGATGGCGAGCGCCCCGCCGGACCCGCCTTCACCGATGACGACGCAGACGATGGGGGTTCCGAGGCGAGCCATGACGAACAGATTGCGCGCGATGGCCTCGCTCTGCCCGCGCTCCTCGGCGTCGATTCCGGGGTAGGCGCCTGGGGTATCGATCAGCGTCAACACCGGCAACTCAAAACGCTCCGCCAGTTGCATCAGGCGCTGCGCCTTGCGATAGCCCTCAGGGCGCGGCATGCCGAAGTTGCGGCGGATTTTCTCCTTCGTGTCGCGGCCTTTTTCCTGTCCGATCACCACGACGGGGCGCCCCTCGAGCCGGGCCACGCCGCCCACGATGGCCGGATCGTCGGCGAAAGCGCGGTCGCCATGAAGCTCTTCGAAGTCGGTGAAGATGGTGTGGATGTAATCGAGCGTGTGCGGGCGGCGGGCATGACGGGCGAGTTGCGAAATTTGCCAAGGCGTGAGCTTGGCGAAGATGGACGCTGTCAGCGCCTGTTGCTTGCCTTCCAGTCGCTGGATTTCTTCGCTGATGTTGACTGCCGAGTCATTGCCGACATGGCGTAGTTCTTCGATTTTCGCCTCGAGTTCGGCGATGGGTTTTTCGAATTCGAGAAAAATCGACTGCATGGCGACTCGTGGTTCTTGTTCGGCGAAGGGGCACATTGCATCAGAAAATCCCGCCTCTGTCCAAACCACTCACCGGGGAAACATCACGCTCATCAATCCGGCGTCGTGAGGATTCAGGAGCTGCTATGGCAGACCGATAACCTCATGGACCACTGATCCAATTCGATTGGACGAGCCGGAGCACCTTGCCATGAAAGCTTTGTTCCCACTCGCCGCGCTGTTGTCGATCACCGCCTTGGCGCCGTGCACGGCGCGCGCGTCCTGGGTCGAACTGTCCGATGCCGACCTGCGCGCCATTCAGGGCCGGGGCTTCGTGGCGGATCCCTCGCTGTTCCCCCAGCAATATCGCGCCACCTTGAACCGGATGTGGACCGGCCTGACCACC
>DAOKZK010000036.1:0-23734 GCA_035325645.1 Candidatus Macondimonas sp.
CGCAGCGGCCAGGCCGTGTTCGAGGCGCTGCAGCGCTTGGGGGTCGACGCAGTGGCGGTCGATGTGGGGCCGGATTTCCTCACCCGGCTGCCGGAGCTGCGCTGCGATCGGGCCTTCATCGCGCTGCACGGCCGTGGTGGTGAGGATGGGGTGATCCAGGGCGCGCTGGAACTGGCGGGCATGGCCTACACCGGCAGCGGTGTCACGGCCTGCGCGCTCAGCATGGACAAGCGCCTGACCAAGCAGATCTGGCAGGCCCAGGGCTTGCCGACGCCACCCTACGCCGTTCTCGCCGACGAAGCAGACGCTCGCGAGGCGCCGACGCATCTGGGATTGCCGCTGATCGTCAAGCCCGCGCGCGAAGGTTCCAGTCTCGGCATGAGCAAGGTAAGCCGCCATGAGGAGATGATTCCGGCCTTTCGGCAGGCGCGCGAGTGGGACGAGCGTGTGCTGGCCGAACGCTGGATCACCGGCGGCGAGTACACGGTCGCGATTCTGGGCGAGGTCGCGCTGCCCGCGATCCGGCTCGAAACGCCCCATGTCTTTTATGACTTCGATGCCAAATATCGCGCCGACAGCACGCGCTACCACTGCCCCAGCGGGCTCGATCCGGCATCGGAGGCGGCGCTCGGAGAGCTGGCGCTCACCGCCTTTCGCGCACTGGAAGCCCATGGCTGGGGACGGGTGGACTTCATGCTGGACGAGTCCGGTGCGCCCTGGCTGCTGGAGCTGAACAGCGTGCCGGGCATGACCGATCACAGTCTGGTGCCGATGGCCGCGCGCGCGGCCGGATTGACCTTCGACGATCTGGTCTGGCGCATCCTGGAAACCAGCCTGGAGCCGCGGTCGTGAGAGCGATACCGCCGGCGGATCGTCGGCATCCCGCCAACCGGTCGCGGCGTCGACCGGGGAGCCGCGCGGCGCCGCCGGTCCGGGCGCCTCGCGTCAGGCTGTCCCCGGCAGTGCGCCGCTGGCTGGGTCGCGTCCTCGGCGTGGTCCTCGTGGCAGGCGTCGCGGGCGGGGTGGCCTGGCAGGCGCAGGCGCAAGGCTGGTTTGCCCTCAAGCGGGTGCTGGTCGAGGCACCCTACCGCCAGGTGCCTCAGGATGCCATCGAGCAGACGGTGCGGCGCCACCGGGCGGCGAACCTGTGGCAGGTGGATCTCGATGCGCTGCTCGGCGATCTGCGGTCGCTCGACTGGGTCGAGCGGGTCCAGGTTGCCCGGCGCTGGCCGGATGCGCTGGTGGTGCGTCTGTGGGAGTACCGCCCGGTGGCGCGCTGGGGCGAGGTGGGCCTGCTCGATGCGCGCGGTGTGCGCTTTCAGGTCGAATCCGGCGAGATCGATCTGCCCCTGCTGAACGGACCGGAAGGATCGGAACGCCGAGTGCTGGACGTCTATCGCCTGTTTCAGTCCCAGCTCGCGCCGCTGGATCTGCAACTGCGCCAACTCGTCGTCGACCATCGCGGCAGCTGGCGGATCACCCTCGCCCAGGGCGTGGAGGTGCGGCTCGGTCCCGGCAATCCGCAAGCCAGCTTCAAGCGCTTCGTCGACAAAGTGTTGCCTCGTGTGCGTCCCGAGCTGTCGGATCTCGCCTACGTCGACATGCGCTACCCCAACGGCTTTTCGATCAAACCCAAGGAGCGCCCGGATGCGGGGCGTGCAGAAGGATGAGCACATGACCAAGCGACAGGAATGCAATCTCATCGTCGGCCTGGACATCGGCACATCCAAGGTGGTGTGCATCGTGGGGGAGGTCAGCCCCGGAGGGCGGATCGAGATCATCGGGCTGGGCAGCCAGCCCTCGCGCGGCATCAAGAAAGGCGTGGTCGTCAACATCGAATCGACCGTGCAATCCATCCGGCGCGCCGTGGACGAGGCCGAGCTGATGGCCGACTGTGAGATCCGTTCGGTTTATGTCGGCATTGCCGGCAGCCATATCCGCAGCCTGAATTCGCACGGCATCGTGGCCATCCGCGACCGCGAGGTGCGGGAAGAAGACGTGGAGCGCGTCGTGGATGCGGCGCGCGCGGTGGCGATCCCGGCCGATCAGCGCATCCTGCACACCCTGCCACAGGAATTCATCATCGATGAGCAGGACGGCATCCGCGAGCCGGTCGGCATGTCTGGCGTGCGGCTGGAAGCCAAGGTCCACATCGTGACGGGCTCCTCCAGCGCCGCGCAGAACATCGTGAAATGCGTGGAGCGCTGCGGCCTGCACGTGCAGGACATCATCCTCGAGCAGCTCGCCTCCAGCCATGCCGTGCTCACGCCGGATGAGAAGGATCTGGGCGTATGCCTGATCGATATCGGCGGCGGCACGACCGACATCGCCGTTTTTACCGATGGCGCCATCCGTCACACCGCCGTGATTCCCATCGCCGGGGATCAGGTCACCAACGACATTGCCGTCGCCTTGCGGACCCCCACCCATCACGCCGAGGAAATCAAGCTGCGCTTCGGCTGCGCCTTGCCGCAGCTCGTGTCCGGCGAGGAAAGCGTCGAGGTGCCCAGCGTGGGTGACCGGCCGCCGCGGCGGCTGGCGCGCCAGGTTCTCGCCGAGGTGGTCGAGCCGCGTTTCGAGGAACTGTTCAACCTGGTGCAGGCCGAGGTCCGTCGCGCGGGCCTTGAGGATCTGATGGCGGCCGGTGTCGTCCTGACCGGGGGAAGTGCCCGCATGGAAGGTGTCGCCGAGTTGGCCGAAGAGGTCTTTCACGCCCAGGTGCGCATCGGTAAGCCAGACCATCTCACGGGCATGGCCGATGTGGTGCGCAACCCCATGTACGCGACCGGCGTGGGCTTGCTGATGTATGGGGCGGAGCGCATGAACGCAGCGGTACCCCCGCCGCCCGGCGCGATGCTCAGTCTGTGGGAGCGTATGAAGTCCTGGTTTAAGCGCAATTTCTGAAGGGCAGAAATTGCCGGTGTTCACGCAATGCGCCCCGGGCGCGACAAGGAGTAAGGCCATGTTCGAAATCGTTGACAATGTGACGGAAAACGCGGTGATCAAGGTCATCGGCGTGGGTGGTGGCGGTGGCAATGCCGTGGCCAACATGGTGCGAGCCGGGATCGATGGCGTGGAGTTCATCGCGGCCAACACCGATGCGCAGGTGCTGTCCGCGACGGGTGCCCGCACCCAGCTGCAACTGGGCGCCACCATCACCAAGGGACTGGGCGCCGGCGCCAATCCGGACATCGGTCGCCAAGCCGCCATGGAGGACCGCGAACGCGTGCAGGAGGTGATCCGTGGCGCGGACATGCTGTTCATCACGGCCGGCATGGGCGGCGGCACGGGCACCGGCGCCGCGCCGGTGGTGGCCCAGATCGCCCGAGAGATGGGGATCCTCACGGTGGCCGTGGTGACCCGACCGTTCTCGTTTGAAGGCAACAAGCGCATGACGGTGGCCCGCGACGGCATCGCCGAACTGGCCAAGCACGTCGATTCCCTGATCACGGTGCCGAACGAGCGCCTGCTGGCCGTGCTGGGGAAGAAGATCGCGCTGGTCGAAGCCTTCAAGGCGGCCGACGACGTCCTGCGCAACGCCGTTTCGGGCATCGCCGATCTCATCACCCGACCCGGCCTCATCAACGTCGACTTCGCCGACGTGCGCACGGTGATGGCCGAGATGGGCGTCGCGATGATGGGTTCAGGCACCGCCAGCGGCGATGACCGGGCCCGTGCCGCGGCCGAGAAGGCCGTACGCAGCCCGCTGCTGGACGACGTTGATCTGGCCGGCGCACGCGGCATTCTGGTGAACGTCACCGGCGGTCCCAAGCTGTCCATCGGCGAGTTCCAGGAAGTCGGCGAAACGGTGCGGGAGTTTGCTTCCGACGAGGCGACGGTGGTGGTGGGGACGGTGATCGACCCGAGCATGGACGAGGAGATCCGCGTCACGGTCGTCGCGACCGGCCTTGACCGACCTGTCGCACGCAACGAGGAGCCGCCGGTGCGGCTGGTGCAGCGCAATCCGTCGGGCGAGATCAATTACAGCGAACTGGAGCGCCCCGCCATCAGTCGTCGGCGCGTAGGCCAGGAGCGTGCCCAGCGCGGCGGCGACGGTGATATGGATTATCTCGACGTACCGGCATTCCTGCGTCGTCAGGCCGATTGATCATCCGCCGACGGTGATCCCGGTCACGGGGTTCGGGTATACTCGACCAGCTTGGCGGTTGAGCGGGGTTCGGACTCGCGCGGCTGCAGCTCGCCGTTCGGGTGAAGGCGGGTGCAACGGTAGGTATAAGCATGCTCAAGCAGCGCACATTGAAGAACACCATTCGGGCGACTGGTGTCGGCTTGCACTCGGGACAGAAGGTCTTCATGACCCTGCGTCCCGCGCCGCCGAATGCCGGCATCACGTTTTGCCGCGTCGATCTCCCGGGCTGCCCGAGCCTGCGGGCGCGCCCGGAAATCGTCGGGGACACCCGGCTGTCGACCACCCTGGTGCAGGGCGGTGTCCGCGTGGCGACGGTGGAGCATCTGCTCTCGGCCTTGGCGGGTCTCGGCATCGACAATGCCTTCATCGATCTCAGTGCCTCCGAGGTGCCGATCATGGACGGCAGCGCCGGACCGTTCGTCTTCCTGATCCAATCGGCCGGCATCGAGGAGCAGAACGCGCCCAAGCGCTTCATCCGCATCAAGAAAACCGTGAAGGTCGAGGAGGACGGCAAATGGGCCCGCTTCGACCCTTACGAGGGTTTCAAGGTCGGGTTCACCATCGAGTTCAGCCATCCGGCCTTCAAACAGCACACCAAGCACGCGGAAGTCGATTTTTCAACCACTTCCTTCGTCAAGGAGATCAGCCGCGCGCGGACCTTCGGTTTTATGCGCGACATCGAAACCTTGCGCCAGCACAACCTTGCCCTGGGCGGCAGTCTCGACAATGCCGTCGTGCTCGACGACTACCGCGTTCTGAACGAGGACGGGCTGCGCTACGAAAACGAGTTTGTCAAGCACAAGATCCTGGACGCCATCGGCGATCTCTACTTGTTGGGCGAAGGCTTGATCGGTGCGTTCACCGGCTACAAGTCGGGCCACGGCCTCAACAACGCCTTGCTCAGGGCGTTGCTGGCGCAGCCCGACGCGTGGGAGCGCACCTCTTTCGTCCGGCCCGACGAGGCGCCGCTGCGCTACGCCCCCACGCTGGCAGCCGCATCCTAGGATTTGCTGCGCGCTGCCAGCTTCAGCAGCGCGCGGCCGAGCGCCTCGTCCGACACGCGCGCGGCCCATGCGGCCAAGGCGCGACCCGTTTCCGCGGAGGGCGGGCAGACCCGCCTGGGCGCAGCTTCGGTCGGACGGGCCGAAGGCGGCATGACCACCACTTCGACGCGCGTCACGCTGAGCCCGAGATCGACCAGGCGCGGCAACAACGCCGGCGCGAGATAACGCAGCCGGCTGGCCCAAGCCGCACTGTCCGCCGCCAGCACGGCCGTGTTGCCGCGGACGTTGGCAAGGACGCAATGCCGGTCCAGGGGCTCGGGCAGATGGGCCCGAAAGCGAGCGTCCTGCTGTGCCAGCATCGCGGCGCGGGCGATGAGAGCGGCTGATTCGCTGCGACCGCCCAGATGTCGGAGCAGGCGTTGCGGTCCGGTTGTCACACGGTGTCCTCACAATCAAAACGGCATGCTGGCGCAGACCAGCCGCCATCGGCAAGCGACCTCGCCGCGATGCGGGCCATCCCAGACCCCGGACCGTTGACCGGTACGCCGCGCGCGCATAAGGTGTAGTCCCCTTGTGCCCGTCGCGCCTGTCGGTCCGGCGCACCCACCACCATAGTCACTCGCGATGCTTGCAAACCCACTCAAACTGATCTTCGGCAGCAGCCACCAGCGCACTGTGAACCGGCTTGCAAAGACGGTCCATAAAATCAACGGATTGGAAGAGTCGACTGCGGCCTTGCCGGATGCTCGACTGAGTGCCCGGACGGGTGAGTTCCGTGCCCGCCTGGCGAAAGGGGAGACGCTCGACAGCTTGCTTCCGGAAGCCTTCGCCGTGGTGCGCGAGGCCGGCAAGCGGGTGATGAACATGCGGCACTACGACGTCCAGATGATGGGCGGCATGGTGCTGCATCAGGGCAAGATCGCGGAAATGCGCACCGGCGAAGGCAAGACGCTGGTCGGAACGCTGGCCGTCTACCTGAATGCGCTGACCGGCAAGGGTGTGCACGTGGTGACGGTGAACGATTATCTCGCCAGCCGCGACGCCGCCTGGATGAAGCCCTTGTATGAATATCTGGGACTCACGGTCGGGGTGATCGGCGCAGGGCAGACGCCGGATGAAAAGCGCGCCGCCTATGCCGCCGACATCACCTACGGCACCAACAACGAATTCGGCTTTGACTATCTGCGCGACAACATGGCCTTCCGCCTGGAAGAGCGTGTCCAGCGTCCGCTGCATTACGCCATCATCGACGAGGTGGACTCCATTCTCATCGACGAGGCCCGTACGCCGCTCATCATTTCCGGGGCAACCGACGACAGCACCGAGCTCTATGAGCGGATCGACAAGCTCGTGCCGCGGCTGGTGCGGCAGAAGGAAGAGGACGGCCCCGGCGATTTTTCGGTGGATGAAAAAGCCCGTCAGGTGCACCTGACCGAGGAGGGGCACCAGCACATCGAGGAGATGTTGACCGAAGCCGGGCTCCTGGAGCCGGGCGAAAGCCTTTATGACGCGGCCAACATCGCGCTCATGCACCACGTCAACGCCGCCTTGCGCGCGCACCAGCTGTTCCAGCGCAACGTCCACTACATCATCCAGGGCGGCAAGATCGTCATCGTCGACGAGTTCACCGGCCGTACCATGCCCGGTCGCCGCTGGTCGGACGGCTTGCATCAGGCCATCGAGGCCAAGGAAGGCGTGGATATCCAGCCCGAGAACCACACCCTGGCCTCGATCACGTTCCAGAATTATTTCCGGCTCTATGAAAAGCTCGGCGGCATGACCGGCACCGCTGACACCGAAGCGTTCGAATTCCATCAGATCTACGGCCTCGATGTGGTGGTGATCCCCACCAATCGGCCGATGGTGCGCAAGGATCTGCCCGACCAGGTGTTTCTCACGCGCAAGGAGAAATACCAGGCCATCGTGGCCGATGTGAAGGACTGCCAGCAGCGGCGCCAGCCGGTACTGGTGGGCACCGCGTCGATCGAGGCATCCGAGGTGCTGTCCGCGCTGCTCGCCAAGGAAGGCATTGCGCACGAGGTGCTCAACGCCAAGCAGCACGCGCGCGAAGCCGAGATCGTGGCGCAGGCCGGTCGTCCCGGCGCCGTGACCATCGCCACCAACATGGCCGGGCGCGGCACCGACATCATCCTCGGCGGCAATCCGGAATTGGAACGGCGCAAGCTGGGCGAGGATGCCACCCCTGAGCAGCTCGCTGCGATCGACGCGGCGTGGCGGCAGGCGCACGAGGAGGTGCTCGCAGCCGGCGGGTTGCACATCATCGGCAGCGAACGCCATGAGTCGCGCCGCATCGACAACCAGCTGCGGGGTCGCGCCGGGCGCCAGGGCGATCCGGGTTCGAGCCGCTTCTATCTGTCCTTCGAGGACGATCTGCTGCGCATCTTCGGCTCCGAGCGGTTGTCCGGCCTGATGCAGCGGCTGGGCATGACCGAAGGGGAGGCCATGGAGCATCCCTGGGTGACGCGCGCCATCGAAAACGCCCAGCGCAAGGTGGAGAGCCACAACTTCGACATCCGCAAGCAATTGCTGGAATACGACGATGTCGCCAATGAACAGCGCCGCGTGATCTATCAGCAGCGCAACGAGCTCCTGGCGCAGGGTGACGTGGCTGAAACCATCGCGCGGATCCGCGAGGACGTGGTGCGGCAGATCACCTTCCGTTTCCTGCCGCCGGATGCATTGGAGGATCTGTGGGACCCGGCAGGGCTGGATGCGGTGCTCAGGCAGGAGCTGGGCATGGATCTGGGCGTTGCCCGGTGGATCGAAAGCAATCGCCAGATCGAGCCGGCGGCCGTGGCGCAACGGATCCACGAGCACCTGCTGCAAGCCTATCGCGCGACCGAAAGTCAGATCGGCCCTGAGGCCCTGCGTCACGTCGAGCGCTCGGTCATGCTGCGGGTGATCGACCAGCACTGGCGCGATCATCTGGCCAACATGGATTATCTGCGCCAGGGCATCCATCTGCGCGGCTATGCCCAGAAGAACCCGCGCCAGGAATACAAGCGCGAAGCCTTCGAGATGTTTTCGCAGATGCTGGAGGCCATCAAGCAGGAGACGCTGTTCACCCTGCACAAGCTCCAGTTCCAGCCCGACGAGGCGCCGATGCGCCCCGAACCTGCGCCGATCCGCATGCAGTTCGAACATGCCGCCGCGGGTGCGATGGCGGGCGGCGAGTCACCCGACGCCCAAGCACCTGCCGCGGCGTCGCACACCCCCGTGCGCGTCGATCGCAAGGTGGGACGCAATGAGCCCTGCCCCTGCGGGTCGGGCAGGAAATTCAAGCACTGCCACGGGCGGCTGGATTGAGCCATGGCGGCTGGAACCATTCCTTTCGACCCGATGCCCTCGCTGCGCGGGATCCGCGTAAGTGCGGTCCAGGCCGGCATTCGCAAGGCGGGCCGGCGCGATCTGGTCGTCTTTGAGCTCGGTCCCGCGGCGACCACAGCGGCCGTCTTCACCCGCAATGCGTTTTGTGCCGCGCCGGTGATCGTGGCGCGCGCCCATCTGTGCGCGGCGCGCCCTCGCGCGCTGGTGATCAACACCGGTAACGCCAATGCCGGCACGGGCGCCGCGGGTGAGGCGGCGGCGCGCGCCTGCTGCGCCGCGCTGGCCGAGCGGCTCGGGTGCGCGCCCGAGGCCGTGCTGCCGTTTTCCACCGGCGTCATCGGCGAACCCTTGCCGGTGGATCGCCTGACCGCAGCGCTGCCGGGGGCCGTGGCGGCGCTTGCGCCCGACGGCTGGGCCGGTGCGGCTTGGGGCATCCTGACCACCGACACCCAGCCCAAGGCCGTCAGCCGTACCTTCGAATGGGACGGGTACACGGTCACAGTGAACGGCATCGCCAAGGGCGCCGGCATGATCCGGCCCGATATGGCGACCATGCTGGCCTTCGTCGCCGTGGATGCGACCATCGACCCGGCTGACCTGCAGGGCGCGCTCGAGGCCGCGGTCGCCGGCAGCTTCAACTGCATCACGGTCGATGGCGATACCTCCACCAACGACGCCTGCTGCCTCATCGCCACCGGCGACGGTCCGCGGCTTACCCCGGCCGATCCCGCGTGGTCCGCGTTTCAGGCCGCGCTGGACGAGGTCTGCCTGCAACTGGCCCAGGCCATCGTGCGCGACGGCGAGGGCGCCACCAAGTTCATCACCGTGGCGGTCGAGCAGGCGCGCGACGCCGCCGAGGCCCGGCAGGTCGCCGATGCCATCGCGCACTCGCCGCTGGTCAAGACGGCGTTCTTTGCCAGCGATCCCAACTGGGGACGCATCTTGGCGGCCGTGGGCCGGGCCGGTCTGAGCGAACTGGCGCTGGAGCACGTCGCCATCGATCTGGGCGAGGTCGGCGTAGTGCGCGGCGGGGGGCTCGATCCTGCTTATCGCGAGGCGGATGGCCAGCGCGTGATGGCACGTACCGACATCACGATCACCGTGCGTCTGGGCCGCGGGGACGCCGGCGTGCGCATCTGGACTTGCGATCTCGGCCACGAATACGTGCGCATCAACGCGGAATACCGTACCTGAGCCCAGGAATGACCAGGGCCTGCGTGCCCGTCGCGGTGGGTGTTCTCACCGATGCCGAGGGCCGTGTCTTGGTGGCACGCCGGGCTGCCGGCAAACCTTGGGCCGGTTGTTGGGAGTTCCCCGGCGGTAAGCGTGAGGCGGGTGAGAGCCGTATGCAGGCGCTGCGCCGGGAATTGCACGAAGAACTCGGAATCTCCGTGGACAGCGCCACCCCCCTGATCCGTCTGCCGCCGCAGCCCGATACACGGCCTCAGGTCGCTCTGGACGTCTGGCGGGTACAGAATTACCGCGGCGAGCCGGTAGGGTTGGAGGGTCAGGAGCTGCGGTGGGTCGATGCGGCCGAACTCGATGCGCTGGACATGCCGCCCGCCAATCGCGTCATCCGCACGGCCTGGCGGCTGCCGGAGCGCTACCTCATCACGCCGCCTGATCCCATGCCCCTGGCGCGACTGATCGACGGTTTGCGCTGCGCGGTACAGCAGGGCATCGGGCTGATCCAGGTCCGTCGGCCACACGCAACCACTGCCGAATTGCTTGCTTTGGCCGAGGCGATGGCGCCGGCGCGCGCGGCAGGCGACCTGGTCTTGTTGCTGAATGCCGCGCCCGAGCGAGCCCGCGCTTTGGGTTATGACGGCGTGCATCTCAGCGGCGCCCGGCTGGCGAGTCTCGACGCGCGCCCGGCGCATCTGGCCTGGGTGGGTGCTTCCTGTCACGATGGCGCCGATCTGGTGCGGGCGGCGGCGCTGGAGCTGGATTTCGCGGTGCTTTCGCCGGTGCGTGCGACACCGGGCCATGCGGGCGCCTCGCCCTTGGGCTGGCGGACGTGGGCGCGGCAAGTCCGCGCGGCACGATTGCCGGTGTACGCGCTGGGGGGGATGGTCGAGACTGACTTGCCCTGCGCGCGGCGCCTGGGCGGCCAAGGCATCGCCGGGATCCGCGGATTGTGGCCCGCCACCCGGGGCGATACTCCGTGAGCCGCAGGCACCCATCGGCTCGATCAGCCACAGCCCCGGATTCGGCGCGCGGGGCGTCGCGGAGGTGTGCACCATGAGGCTGCGCGGGGACAGACTCAAGCAAAGGCTGGCACGTTGGCGCACGCCGCTGATGATGCTCGTCGTGGCGCTCATCGGCGCGCTGGTGCTGGGTGGACTGCGCCATCTGGTGCAGAGCCTGGACTACGAAGCGCTCATGCACGCCATGGCGACGACGCCTCGCGATCGCATCGCGCTGGCAGTGCTGGCCACGATGATGAGCTATCTCGCTCTGACCGGTTACGACTTCTCGGCCCTGCGCTACCTGGGCATCCGGATGCGCCCGGCCACGACGCTGCTGACCGCCTTCATGGCCTACGCCGTGGGCAACTCGGTGGGGCTCGGTGTCATGACCGGCGGTGCGGTACGCATGCGCCTCTACACGGCTGCGGGACTCGACACAGGGCAGGTTTTTCGCATCATCGGCTTCAATGCCGGGGCCTTCGGTCTGGGGGTCACGGTTTTCGGCGCTGCGGGTATGCTGGCCGGCGCCGAGCACGTCACGAGCCTCCTGCCGCTGCCGGCAGGGCTGCTTCAGGTCGCCGCCGCTTCGATCTTGCTCGCGGTCGGCGGGCTCCTCGGGCTCGCCGCTTGGCGCAGCCGATTCAGACTGTTTGGTCGGCAGGTGGAATTGCCCTCGGCGCGGCTTCTCGCGCAGCAGATCGGGATCTCGGTGCTCGACCTGGCGGCCTGCGCCGCGGCGCTGTGGTTTCTGATGCCGGATACCGGCGTGTCGTTTGCCGGGTTTCTGGTCTACTTTGCGATCGCCATCAGCTTGGGTGTTCTCAGCCATGTGCCGGGCGGGCTGGGGGTTTTCGAGGCGGTCATGCTGCTCGCCTACGGCGCACAGGCGCCCACCGAGTCCGTGCTCGGTGCCTTGATCCTGTTCCGGGGCGTGTATTTCCTCCTTCCGCTTGCCCTGGCGACGCTGCTGCTGGCCGATCACGAACTGCGCCGTGCCACCGATACGCCGGTGGGCCGCGCTGCAGCGCGCACGTCCCCACTCCTGCTCGCGATCTTGGTTTTCATTGCCGGCATCTGGCTGCTCGCCTCCGGCGCGACCCCATCCACCACTGCCGCAACAGACATCCTGACGCTGCATGTCCCGTTGGCGTTCGTCGAAATCGCCCATCTCCTGGGGGGCGTCGCCGGTCTGGCAATGTTGTTCGTAGCGCGTGGCCTGCTTCATCGCCTCGACGCCGCGTGGTGGGCCGCCGTGGTCCTTGCCGCGGTGGCGGCCGTGCTCGCCTTGCCCAAGGGCATCGCTTGGACCGAGGCCTGCGGCCTCTCACTCCTGGGGATCTTTCTCTGGGTCTTCCGGGCCGAGTTCAATCGCCATGCGACGCTGCGCGCCCAGGTGTTCGAGACCGAATGGCTGATCGCGGTCGGGCTTGTGGTGACGGCGATGGTGTGGCTCTTGTTCCTGAGCTATCGGGACATCGACTACCGGCACGATCTGTGGTGGCAGTTCGCCTTTGATGCTCATGTCTCGCGGTCGCTGCGTGTCGTCACCTTGGCCGCTTTTCTCGCAGTGGCGATAGGCTTGTGGCAACTCCTGCGCCCGGCGGGTGTTGCAGCATTGCCGCCGAGCGCGGCCGAGCTCGTGCGTGCCGCCGATATCGTCCGTCGTCAGGCGTCCGCCGATGCCGCACTTGCCCTGATGGGCGACAAATCCCTGTTGTTTTCCGAAGACGGCAGCGCCTTCATCATGTACGGTCAGAGCGGCCGCTACTGGGTGGCTTTGGGGGACCCGGTGGGCCCGGCCGAGTGCGCGCCGAACCTCGTTTGGCGCTTCGTGGAACTGGCGACTGCGCACGGGCATCGCGCCGTTTTCTATCAGGTCACCCCGTCTGCGTTGCCTTGGTACCTCGACGCCGGGTTGCGTGCGTACAAACTGGGTGAGTCCGCCTATGTGCCACTGCCCGACTTCGACCTGAAAGGCCCGGCGCGGGCCCCATTGCGCCATGCCTACAGTCGCGCCCAGCGCGAAGGTCTGACGCTGGAGATCCTGCCCCCCGAGGCCGTGGATGCCGTGATGGAGGTCCTGCGGAGGATTTCCGATGCTTGGCTCAAGAGCCGTCATGCGCGTGAGAAGCGGTTCTCGCTCGGTGCGTTCGATCCCGCCTACCTCCGGCGGCTGCCCCTTGCCGTGGCGCGCCATAGAGGCGAGATCGTTGCTTTCGCCAATCTGCTCACGACCGATGTGCGCGAGGAAGTCCGTGTCGATCTGATGCGGTACCTGCCGACGGCTCCGCCGAGCACCATGGACTACCTGTTGATCGAACTCATGCTGCGCTATCGGGCACAGGGCGTGGCGCGCTTCGGGCTCGGCATGGCGCCGCTCGCCGGTATGGCGCAGCACGAGCGCGCGCCGACCTGGCAACAGGTCGGACGGTTGTTCTACGAGCGCGGCGAGCGCTACTACAACTTTCAGGGTGTGCGCCGTTTCAAGGAGAAGTTTGCCCCGGTCTGGGAGCCGCGCTATCTCGCGGCGCCGGGTGGTATGGCACCGCTGCTCGCTTTGGCGGAGGTGACGAGTCTGATCAGTGGCGGGCTGCGCGGCGCGGTGACGAAGTGAAGCGATCGGCGCTGTTGCTGCTGTTGCTGATTCTCGTCGGCTGCCAACGGGGCGATCCGCCATTGACCAACGGGCGCTTCGATCGGGTCTGGGTCGATCTGCCCGCAGGCGATATTCGGCAGGTGGTGTTGTGGCTGATGCCAGGCCGCAGCCGCACCGCCATCGATCGGCGTCTCAGCGAGGTGCTGAGGCGCGAGGGCGCACTGGTGATCAGTGTCAGTGCGCCCGGCCTGCTCGCACGCATGGCCGCGGAAGATGGCGGTTGCAGCCTGCCCGCCGGCGATCTCGACAATCTGGCTCATGAGGTCGAAGCGCAGCTGGGCTTGGAACGCTATCTGCCGCCGGTGCTGGCTGGACGCGGGATCGGCGCAGCGCTGGTGTATGCCGCGCTGGCGCAGGCGCCTGTGGACGGCTTCGCCGGCGGCGTGTCGCTCGATTTCGTGCCCGCCCTCCCGAGCGGGATTCCACTGTGTCCCGGGCGCAGCCTCGCCAGCTCGTTCTCGGCAAAGGGCGGCGTCAGCACCGTTGCGCCGGCAGCGCTTCCCGTCGCACCGTGGTTGGTGGTGGCGAGGGCCGATCTGCAGGCATTGGCGGATGTGTTCGTCCGCGAGGTGCCGGGCGCCGAGGCCGTGGCCGGTCTCCCGGTATCGGGCGCGCTGGCGCAAGGCGAGGATGCGCTGCGTGCCGCCTATCGTCAGCTCACCCGACGCTGGCACGATCAACCCGCCGTGACCCGGCTGAGCGGCGACAGACTGCCCTTGATCGAGGTCCCTGCCAAGGGCGCCGAGGCGCCCGTCTGGGCACTCGTGCTCAGCGGCGATGGCGGTTGGGCGGGGCTGGGGCGCGATCTGGGCAGCGCCCTGGCGGCGCAGGGGGTGGCGGTGGTGGGCTTCGACTCGCTGCGCTATTTCTGGGGACGACGCAGTCCGGAAGGGACGGCGGCGGACCTGCAGCGTATCCTGAGCCAATACCAGGCGCGCTGGCCGGACAAGCGGCCGCTCCTGATCGGCTATTCGCAGGGCGCGAACGTCCTGCCTTTCGCGTACAACCGGCTGCCGGCCCAGTGGCAGGCGCGCGTGGGCCGGATCGTGTTGCTTGGGCCCGGCGAGCGGGCGGCCTTCACGTTCCAGGTGAGTCAGTGGTGGCGCAGCGATGCGGGCGATGAAGACGTCCTGCCCGAGGCGAGCCAACTGCCAGCCGAGCGCACGTTGTGCGTCTACGGGCGGGATGAGGCGAGTGAATCCATCTGTCCGCAGCTCAAGGATCGGCTGCCGGTGATCATGCTGCCCGGCGGACACCATTTCGACGGGGATATGGCGCATCTGGCGCGGATCGCCCTGGATATGCCGACAGCGGCCCACTGAGCGCGGGCCGTTTCACGCCCCGCTGCGCCTGACCGATCAGCTCACCGCTTCGGCGTAGAGATCGTGTTCGTCGGCGTCGGTGACGACCACGCGCAGCTTGTCCCCCGGTTTGACGGTCGGCGCTGCGTCGAGATAGATCACCCCGTCGATTTCCGGGGCCTCCCCGGCGCTGCGCGCGATGGGCCCTTCCTCGTCCACCGCATCGACGAGCACCTCCAGCGTGCGCCCGATCTTCTGCTGCAGGCGCGCCGCGCTGATGGCCGCCTGATGCGCCATCAGTCGCTCGAGGCGCTCCTGCTTCAGCGGCTCGGGCACTGCGTCGGGCAAAGCATTGGCGGCTGCGCCCTCGACCGGCGAATAGGTGAAGGCGCCGACCCGATCGAGCTGCGCGGCGGTGAGAAAATCGAGCAGCGCCTCGAAATCGGTCTCGGTTTCGCCCGGAAAGCCGACGATGAAGGTGCTGCGCAGGGTCAGTTCGGGGCAGATGCGGCGCCAGTCCTGCAGGCGCGCCAGGGTGTTCTCGGCGGCGGCAGGGCGCTTCATGCTCTTGAGGATGCGCGGGCTGCCGTGCTGCAGCGGCACATCCAGATAGGGCAGGATCGCCCCCTCGGCCATGAGCGGAATCAACTCGTCGACGTGCGGATAGGGATAGACGTAGTGCAGGCGCACCCAGGCGCCCAGGCTGCTTAAAGCGCGCGCCAGCTCCGTCAGACGGGTACGCACCGGCCGACCGTTCCAGAAGTCGGTGCGATATTTCAGGTCCACGCCGTAGGCACTGGTGTCCTGCGAGATCACCAGCAGCTCGCGCACGCCTGCCGCGACCAGTCGTTCGGCCTCGCCCAGCACGCTGCCGGCCGGACGGCTGACCAGATCGCCGCGCATGGCCGGGATGATGCAGAAGCTGCAACGGTGGTTGCAGCCCTCGGAAATCTTGAGATAGGCGTAATGGCGCGGGGTCAGCTTGATGCCCTGGGGCGGCACCAGATCGACGTGCGGATCGTGGGGTGCGGGCGGCAGATGGTCGTGTACCGCCGCCATCACCTGCTCGTAGGCGTGCGGGCCGGTCACCGCCAGCACGGCCGGGTGCACCGCCCGGATGTCCTCTGGCTGCGCGCCCATGCAACCGGTGACGATGACCCGGCCGTTTTCCGCCAGCGCCTCGCCGATCGCCTCGAGCGATTCGGCTTTGGCGGCGTCGATGAAGCCGCAGGTGTTCACCACCACGAGATCGGCATCGGCGTAGCTCGGCGAGACGGCGTAGCCCTCGCGGCGCAGCTCAGTGAGGATGCGCTCGGAGTCCACCAGCGCCTTGGGGCAGCCGAGACTGACGAAACCGACTTTGGGGGTCTGTGGGGGCATGGATGAGGCGTCCGGGCGCTGCGGAGGGCGAGTGATTTTATCGATCTTTCCGGGGCTTGGGAAATGCGCGCGGCTATTGGGTGCGGGGGCCTGCAGGTGCCGCCGACGGGCTTTGCGGACCCTGCAGACGCCTGCGCGTGTCGGACGGCCATCGAGCGCCGTGCCCGTCGTGGGCGGTGAATGTATTGACAGGGGTCGATTGCCTTTTGATCAATCATTGCCCAACATAACCGGTTTGTTTTTCCTGCCCGGCCGGGGATTTTCTCGCGCCGTTTCCAGCCTTGTCCGATGAAGAGGATCCACCCATGACCCAGCCCGGCGCCAAGCCTGCGCATCCGTTCGATCTGACGCTCACCGACGAGCAGCGCATCACGCGCGAAACCATGCAGCGTTTCGCCGAAACCGTCATCAAGCCCCAAGCCCGCGCCATCGACGAATCCGGCGAGATTCCGGCCGACCTGCTGCAGCAGGCCCATGAACTGGGCATCACCCTGCTGCCGGTGCCGGAAGAACACGGCGGCGCCGGTTCGCCCCGCTCCCCGGTGTCCAACGTGCTGATCGCCGAGGACCTGGGCAAAGGCGATATGGGATTGGCGCTGCACATCCTCGCGCCGCTCGGCTTCGTCAACCTGATCATCGATCAGGGCTCGGCAGCGCAGCAGGCCAAGTATCTGCCGATCTTCGCCGGTGAGTCCTTCGTTCCGGCCACGGTGGCCATCGCAGAACCCCGCGCCACCGCCGATGTACACTCCCTGCAGACCAAAGCCGTTGCCGAAGGCGGTGCCTACATCCTGAACGGCGTCAAGAGCATGGTGCCGCTGGCGGCCACGGCCGAACATTTCGCCGTCGTGGCCGAAGTGGACGGCGCAGGCCCGCAGGTGTTTCTGGTCGAGAAAGGCGCGCAGGGCCTGAGCGCGCAGGCGCAGGGTTATCTGGGCCTGCATGGCTTGGCCTTGGGTGTGGTCACCCTGGAAAACGTGCGTGTCGAGGCCTCGGCCCGGCTGGGCGAAGGCGAAAAGACCTTCGATTACCAGCGGTTGATCGACCTGTCGCGACTGGGCGCCTGCGCCGCCGCCGTGGGAACGGCCCAGGCGTTGCTGGAACACGTCACCCAATACGCCAATGAGCGCATTGCGTTCGGCGAGCCCATTTCCCATCGCCAGGCGGTGGCCTTCATGGTGGCCAACATTGCGATCGAACTGGACGGCATGCGCCTGATGGTCTGGCGTGCTGCGGCCCAAGCCGAACACGGCCTGGATTTCCATCGCCAGGCCCACCTCGCCTATATCAACTGCGCCGAGCGCATGATGCAGGTCGGGACCGACGGGGTGCAGATTCTCGGCGGCGCCGGGTTCCTGCGCGAGTACGCCGAGGAGATGTGGTATCGCAACCTGCGCGGTCTGGCCGTGCTGGAAGGCTGCTTCAACATCTGATCCGACCCGCCCGATTCTTGAGGATGATGCAATGATTTATCTCGAACTTCCGCCGAACGTCGCGAACATGCAGAAGATGGCCAACGGCCTCGCCAAGTCGATGTTTCGCCCCATCTCCCGCAAGTACGACAAGGCCGAGCACACGCCCCCGAAGGAACTCGACGCGCTGAAGTCCATGCTCGGCGGCAGTGGCGGCGGCATGGGCGGCCTCGGCGGTGGCGGCAAGGACAAGGAAGCCAAGCCCGGCGTCAAGAACGGCGGCAACATGATCGCCATCGCCGCCATGACCGAAATGTGCTGGGGCGACGCGGGGCTCGCGCTGGCCATTCCGGGTCAAGGCCTCGGCAATGCCGCCATCATGGCCGCCGGCACGCCGGAGCAGAAGGAAAAATTCGGCAAGTGCTGGGCCGCCATGGCCATCACCGAACCGGGCACGGGGTCGGACGCCGGCAACATCAAGACCACCGCCAGGAAGGACGGTGACGACTACATCATCAACGGCGAGAAGATCTACATCACCTCCGGTGGTCGCGCCAGCCATGTGGTGGTGTGGGCCAATATCGATCCCAGCAAGGGCAAGGCCGGCATCAAGTCGTTCGTCGTGCCCAAGGATCTGCCGGGCGTGGAACTGGTGCGTCTGGAAAAGAAGATGGGCATCCGCGCCTCCGACACGGCCGCCATAACCTTCACCAACGTCCGCGTGCCCAAGGAAAACCTGTTGGGCTCGGAAGAAATCAAGGACAAGAAGGAAGGCTTCGGCGGGGTCATGCAGACCTTCGACAACACCCGCCCGCCGGTGGCCGCGATGTCCCTGGGCGTCTCGCGCGCCTCCCTCGACCTGACCAAGGAACTGCTGGCCAAGGAAGGGGTGATCATCGACTACAAGAAATCCCGCTGGACCAACGACGCCCTGCGCGCCGAGATCGAGTGGATGGAGTCGGAGTGGGAATCGGCCTATCTCCTGACCATGCGCGCCGCCTGGATGGCCGACAACGGGCAGCCCAATTCCAAGGAAGCGTCCATGTGCAAGGCCAAGGCTGGCCGCGTGGGCAACTACATCGTCCTGCGCTGTGTCGAGCTGACCCGCAACCTGGGCTACAGCGAAGTGCATCTGCTCGAGAAGTGGGCACGCGATCAGAAGATCCTGGACATCTTCGAGGGCACCCAGCAGATCCAGCAGCTCATCGTCGCCCGCCAGGTGCTGGGCAAGAGCTCCAAAGAGCTGCGCTGATGCCGCAGATGGCAGATGTTCCCCACACCTGCCATCCTTGAACGCAAGCCTTGGCTGGATCCAGCCAAGGCTTTTTTGTGGAATCCGGTTTTATCGGTTACGGTAAGAATCGATGCCGCGTCCAAATCGACGTTGGGTCTCACCATTCGACGCCAGGGAGGGGCCGATCAATGAACAATTGTCCGGTTCGCGAGCGAATCTCGGCATTTGCCTGGCCTGATGGATTGCCGGAGCGTATGTCGCCCGACGCTGAGAACGCGGCAGGTCTGGCATATCGACTGCGCATCGGGCGGCGCATCGCGCTGATCGGTGGGCTGTATTGGGTCCTGCTGGCCGTCTTGGCCGTGTTCGCTGCGGACCTTGGACTCATGCGTCGTCCGGTCGTGGATTTTGCGCCGATCATCCTCTCGGGATGGGTCTTGGCCGGGCTCACCAGTGCGGCAATCCGGCCATCGCTGCTGAGCCGGTTTCCGTTCCCCCTTTCCTGGCTCACGCCGGCGCTGATCGCGCTGAACCTGATCCTGATGTTGGCGGTGATCTCCCGTGATCGCTTCGGCTACTTCAGCGCGTTCGGCTGCCTGCTGGGGATGGTCACGATGCAGTGCTATCTCGGCATTCATTTCGGCGCATGGGCCAGCCTGCTCGCAGGCGGTCTGGCGACCCTGCTGGTCCACGGCCTGTATCTCGCGCACGGCAACGACAGCCTGCTGACCCCCGAACAGGAGTTCATGTTCGTGGTCAGCGCGCTTGTCATCTCGGCCGTCATGGCAATGGCGAACAGTTTCCAGCGCAACCGTCGCCGGCGTCTGGCACGGCTCTACCGGCAGCAGGTCGAACAGACCCGGCTGATCCGCCAGCAGCAGCAAGCCCTTGATCTGCGCGCCCGCGAGCTGGTGCAGGTCAATGAACGGCTGCGACTGGCTTCATTGTCGGACGGCTTGACCGGTGTCGCCAACCGGCGTTCCTTCGACGAAAGCCTGCAACGCGAATGGCTGCGCCTGGTGCGCAGCCAGGAGCGGACGGCGCAGCGTCAGAACGACATGGGCACGACCAACGGACTGGCCTTGCTGCTGATCGACATCGATGCCTTCAAGGCCTACAACGATCTGTATGGGCACGTCGCCGGCGACGAGTGCCTGTGTCGCGTCGCGCGTGCCATCCGTGGCGCGACCTTGAGGGCGGGAGATGTCACGGCGCGCTACGGCGGAGAGGAATTCGCCGTGCTCCTGCCGGATACGACGCTCGAGGGCGCCGAACGGGTTGCGCGCCGACTCATGACCCATGTCGAGGCGCTGCAGATCGTGCATGACGACTCACCCGTATCGGGATGGGTGACCGTCAGTGTCGGTCTGACGCACATGAGCGCACAAGCGCCGATCCAGCCGTCCGCGTTCCTCAAGCTCGCGGACGAGGCGCTCTATCTGGCCAAGAATCACGGCCGCAACCGGATCATGGTGCGCCTGCCGGAGTGATCATGCCGGAGGGATCATCATGACGCCGGCGTGTCCATCATCCCGTGCGCTGCGCGATGAGCCCCTCCAGCTTGACAGCATCGACGGCGAAGCGGCGGATGCCCTCGGCGAGCTTTTCGGTGGCCATGGCATCCTCGTTGAGCATCCAGCGGAAACGGCTTTCCGACACATCCAGACGCTCGAGCCCGGCAGCCGCCGCACCGGCAGGATCGAGCCGCCGCGGCAGGGGATCGGTACATGACTCGAGTTCGGCCAGCAGCGTGGGGGCGATGGTGAGCAGGTCGCAACCCGCCAAGGCAGTCACCTGCCCGACATGGCGAAAGCTCGCCCCCATGATCTGGGTTTCGTAACCGAATTTCTTGAAATAGTTGAAGATGGTCGTCACCGAACGCACCCCGGGATCCCTTTCGGGCGCATAAGCCGCCACGCCCTCATGCTGGCGATACCAGTCGGTGATGCGGCCCACGAAGGGCGATATCAGGCGCACGCCGGCCTCCGCGCAGGCCGCCGCCTGCGCCAGGCAGAACAGCAGCGTCATGTTGGAGTGGATGCCTTCGCGTTCCAGAACCCGCGCGGTCTCGATTCCCTCCCAAGTGCTGGCCAGCTTGATCAGCACGCGCGCGCGGTCGACACCCGCCGCTTCGTAAAGGGCGATCAGCCGGCGTGCCTTGGCGAGGCTGGCGGCGACATCGAAGGACAACCGGGCATCGACTTCGGTCGAGACCCGGCCCGGTACGATGCGCAGGATTTCCACGCCAAAGTTCACGGCCAGCTTGTCCATCGCCGCATCCAGACGCTGCGCCGCTGTGCCGCTTTGACGTTCGCCAAAGCGGACCGCATCGTCCATCAGATGCTGATACGCTGCCTGACCGGCTGCGGCGAGGATCAGGGACGGATTGGTCGTGGCATCGGTCGGGCGGTAGCGGGCGATTGCCTCGATGTCGCCGGTGTCGGCGACGACCGTGGTGTAGGCGCGCAACTGTTCCAACTGGTTCATACCGGGCTGCTCTCCTGGGATCGGTTCAAAACGCGCCGGCCATTTACCCGGCATCGGCTCATTCGGTCATGGCGATCGGTGCGGGTTCCGCTGAATCTGATCTCACCTGCCCGACAGTCCAGCGAAAGAAGCGCTGGGCATTGGCGGTCGTCTGTCGAGCCAGCGATTGTGCTTCTTCACCACGGGCGCGGGCCACAGCCTCCAGGACGTGCGGCAGGAACGCCGGCTCATTGCGGCCGTCCCGCGGCCTGGGGCGCAGATCGCGCGGCAAGAGATACGGGCAGTCGGTTTCGATCATCAGCCGCTCTGCGGGGATGTCGCGCACCAGTTCCAGCAGATGCCGCCCCCGCCGTTCATCGCAGATCCAGCCCGTGATGCCGATGTACAGATCGAGGTCGAGGTAGGCATGCAGCGCGGCGCGCTCGCCGGTAAAGCAATGCACGACCGCGTCCGTCAATGCATCGCGCGCGGCCCGGATCATCGGCAGAAAGCGGCCATGGGCCTCACGTTCGTGAAGGAACAGAGGCAGGCGATGGCGCGCCGCCTGTTCCAGGTGCCACTCGAAGACGCGTTCCTGCATCGGGCGCGGAGAGAAATCGCGGAAAAAATCCAGTCCGGTTTCGCCGATCGCGACCGTTTCCGGCGCGGTCCACAGGTGTGCCAGTTCATCGAGCTGCGCCGTGCCGTGTGCGACCGCATGATGGGGGTGAACCCCGGCGGTACAGCGCAACAGCTCGGGATGGGAGCGGGCGAGGGCGAGCGCCTTGACGCTGCAGGTGAGCGAACTGCCGGTGACCACCATGCCGGCGACGCCGACCGCCTTGGCGCGAGCGAGCACGGCTTCGCGATCACTGTCGAAGGCATCATGGGTCAGGTTGGCGCCGATATCCACCAGGTCCATCATGCTGACTCGGTGTGGCGGCGCGCCCGGTGCAGACGGACGAAGTGCAGGGCAATGGCAAGCGGTACCAGACCACTCAGGCCATAAATCGGCAGCACCACCCAGACCGTCCAGGGATAGGGCGGTGGTTGGTGATGCAGATAATGCCCCCACGCCAAGGCGCCACCGAGTTGCCAGACCACGGCGCAGGCCAGGGCCGCGATGGCGCGCGTTCGCGGCGGCGGTTCGGTCTGGCTGCCGTAGCGACCCTGCCAGCGCGACAGCGCCAGGCCCACGGCCAGAAGCGCCACGCCCATGAGCGCGAAGACATAGGGTCCAAAGGCCAGATCGACGCGCAGAAAGGTGCGATCGGGCAGAGCGGGATTGTAGTAGGCCGTGACGGATTCCCCGGGCGCGTAGGGGGTAATTGCCGCTTCGGCCGCCGCGCGCGAGCGCGGGGCGCGCCGTGAGAACAACTGGTCCGTTCGGATCACCTCGTTGCCCATGCGGAATCGATAGGCGACGAAGGGCAGGAATCGTCCATCCTCGGCGGCGCGGACCCCGCGATCGATGACTTCAGCCGTTACCGGGGCAAAGCCTTCGAGCTGACGGACCTGCAGGACGATCCGTTGCATTCCGATGAACAGCAGGATCACGCTGGACACGACACAGACCAGAAGCAGGCGGCGTTGAAGCTGTGCGGATGGAGATGCGGCCGGCGACACGGTCATGAAGGGGTGGGCGTGGTTGACGGAGGCTTATTGTGGCACGGATGCCGGGTCGCCTCTATATTCAAAACGTTGCCCATACCCCCGCTCTTATATTAAATTAGTCAATCGACCACCCGGCATGCATAGCGACAACCATGGCGTCCATCCAGAAACCTGCCGTCCTTGACCTGGAAACCCGCGAGCGGATCCTTCAGACCGCTTTCGAGATGTTCGGTCGTTTCGGCTATGACGGCGTATCGATCGATCAGATCTCCAAGGCCTGCGGTCTCAGCAAGGGCGCGATGTACTGGTACTTCCGCAACAAGGAAGCCCTTTTCGTCGAGTGCGTCAAGCGTTTGCGCAAGCTGTTCGTGGCGCACATCTACGGGCCCATGGCCGGCGCCGACGATCCAAAGGAACAGATGCTGAAGTTTTTTCAGGGCATCGAAAGCATCCTGCAGGATTCCGAGAATCTGCAAAGCGTCTCGGGGCTGTTGATCGGCGTGGGGCGGGTCGATCGCGATCTGATCAAGGATTTTCGGACCCGGGCGCGCCGGGACGCCGAACGCTTTCTGGCCGGCATCCTGGACAATGGCCGCGCGTCAGGCCAGTTCCGTTTCGTGGGGGAAGCCCTGCCGGTCGCGCGGGCGCTGTTCATCGTGCTCGAAGGCTGTCTGGTCCAGGCGCGTACCGACACGGCCGAGCAGACGGCCGACGCCGTGCATCGGCTCGCTTTGGGCTTTTTCCTGGCTTGCGGTGCCAAGCCGCCCGCCGAATTGGGCTACGACGCGCTGCTGGCCGCCACGCCGACGCTTTCTTGACATGTCTGCGGGGCGATTCCTATAGTGGGACCCCACCGTTCCCCGGGCCCTTGCGGATGCCCGGCCATCCGGATGAATGCCCGCGGTGACGCGACCCTGCTCCGCTTCCACAGGAAGAGACATGTTCGGCAAGTTGTTCGGCAAGAAAAACACGGGGCCTCA
>DAOKZK010000037.1:0-18796 GCA_035325645.1 Candidatus Macondimonas sp.
CGCTGCCGGCGACCAGCGCCAGCGTCACGCCATCGACCTGAAGGTCGCTGATCACCGCCTGGGGCCTTTTTTCCTGAGCAGCGGCGGGATTTCGTGATAGCAACCAGACCCCACGGATTCGCATTCCGGTATTTCGCGAAAGAGACCTTGTCGTCGAGATGGAACTCCCGAATGAGATCGTCGGAAACCTTGATCAAGGTCGTGTCAGCAGCTGACGGAGTCGCAGTAACCGCCAGCAGCAGGCTCGACGTCACGATACGAACCACCTGCGAGCGGCTGGCCAGCGCACCGGCCATTCGGATCCAAGCATGAGGATTGCGCATACGTTTTCTCCGTGACGATTGATGTGCGGACGTCTTAGCGCACATACAAAGCCAACATCCAAATAGGGCTGCAACGCACTGTTTGGATTTGAGAAACGTCAACGGCGGATCAATCCATAGTCACCAACCAACGTATGGTTGCCAATTTTCTGTTACATTTGGCGGATGAAAACACCAGATATGGCGGATCCGCCCGCGAACCTGCTGCTGAAACTCTGGATCGAGGTTGGTCGTCACCAGCGCGTAGTCGAATCGATGCCGGTCTTCATCGATGCTCTGCGCGAGGCCATGCCGCTGCGTCGCGTGCAGATCGACGAATTCCGCAGCGATACGGAAGGCTTCACGCCGCTCCTGGTCTGGCCCGACCGCGACGTACCGTCGCCGCCACAGGCGCTGCTACAGGACCCGGTCCAGGCGCGACCGATCGCGGCGTGGGCCGCGCGGCGCGAGGTTGCGCTCGCCGACCCGGATGCGGGTTGGCGTACGCCGTTTCAGCAGATACCGGGGCTGCCTGCCGCGCGGGGCGCGATGGCCGCTCCGCTCTGGTTCGAGAATGCCCTGATCGGCTTGGTGCTCATCGAACGCGGCGATTTTGCGCCCGTCGGCACCGCCGCCCAGGCGCGCCTGCAGGCACTGCTCGATCCGCTGGCGGCGGCGGTCGCCAATGACCGCCGCCTGCGCGAGTTGGAGCGTCTCAAGGCCGCCGCCGAAGCCGACCGACAGATGCTGTTGTCGCGTCTGGGGCGCAGCAGCCTGAGCGAAACCATCGTCGGCGCCGACCACGGCCTGCGCGGCGTGATGGCGCGGGTCGTGCAGGTGGCGCCCACCCATGCCACAGTGCTGATCCTGGGCGAAACCGGCGCCGGCAAGGAAGTCGTCGCGCGCGCCATCCACGAGCGCTCGACCCGCGCCAAGGGCCCGTTCGTGCGGGTGAATTGCGGCGCGGTGCCGCCGGATCTGATCGACTCGGAGCTGTTCGGCCACGAAAAAGGCAGTTTCACGGGCGCGCTTGCGGCACGGCGCGGCTGGTTCGAGCGCGCCGACGGCGGCACGCTGTTTCTGGACGAAATCGGCGAACTCACCCCTGCGGTCCAGATCCGCCTGCTGCGTGTGCTGCAGGACGGCATCGTCCAGCGCGTGGGCAGCGAGCGCGAGATTCCGGTGGACGTGCGGGTCATCGCGGCCACGCACCGCGATCTGCCGGGACTGGTACAGGACGGCGTCTTTCGCGAGGACCTCTGGTATCGGCTGGCCGTCTTTCCCGTGATTTTGCCGCCGCTGCGCGAGCGGCCCGAGGACATCCCGCTGCTCGCCGCCCATTTCGTGCACCGCGCCGCCGCCCGGCTCGGCGTCCCGACGCCCGCGCTCACGGCGCGTGATCTCGACGCCTTGCTCGCCTATCGCTGGCCGGGCAATGTGCGCGAACTGGGCGCCGTGCTGGAACGCGCCGTCATTTTGGGTGGCGGCGAACGGCTGGATCTGGAAACGGCCTTGGGCGTGGGCATCGCTCGCCAGCCGTCGCCCCCCTCTCTTGTCGAATCATTGCCCGCGATGCCGATTCCGCCGCGCGCCTCGGGCGATGCGGTGGCACCGCTCGATAGCGTCATCGCCGAGCATCTCGCGCATGTCCTGCATCTCACCGGCGGACGCATCGACGGGCCGCACGGCGCGGCGCGCCTGCTGCGCGTCAATGCCAGCACGCTGCGCGCCAAACTGCGCAAGCACGGCCTGCTTCCCGCCGATTACCGCAGGCCGAGTAAGCAGCCGCGATGAGGGGACAGTCTCATGCCGGTTCGATGCATTCCAGGCCGCTGAGATAGGGTCGCAGCGCAGCCGGAACGGCGATGCTGCCGTCGGCCTGCTGGTGGTTTTCCAGCAAGGCCACGAGCGTGCGCCCGACGGCGAGGCCGGAGCCATTCAGTGTGTGAATCGGTTCGGGCTTGCCGGTCGCGGGGTTGCGATAGCGGGCCTGCAGGCGGCGCGCCTGGAAAGCCTCGAAGTTGCTGCAGGAGGAAATCTCGCGGTACTGCCCCTGGCTCGGCAGCCAGACCTCGAGATCGTAGGTGCGCGCGGCGGCAAACCCCATGTCGCCGGCACACAGCGCCATGACCCGATACGGCAGCTCCAGCGCCTGCAGCACGGCTTCGGCGTGGCCGGTAAGCTCCTCGAGCTGCGCGGCCGACTGCTCCGGGGTCGCGAACTGCACCAGTTCCACCTTCTCGAACTGATGCTGGCGGATCATGCCGCGCACGTCGCGCCCGTAGGCGCCGGCCTCGGAACGGAAACACGGCGTGTGCGCCACCAGCCGCATCGGCAGCAGCGCGGAATCGAAAATCTGCTCGCGCGCCAGATTGGTGACCGGCACCTCGGCGGTGGGAATGAGGTACCACGCCGGATCGCCCGCGAGACGAAACAGATCCTGCTCGAACTTGGGCAACTGGCCGGTGCCGGTCAGGCTCGCGGCATTGACCAGATAGGGGACGTAGACCTCTTCATAACCGTGGCGGCGGGTGTGCAGATCGAGCATGAACTGCGTCAACGCCCGCTGCAGCCGGGCGTAGGCGCCACGCAGCACGGTAAAGCGCGCGCCGGTGATGGTGCTCGCCGCGGCGAAATCCAGCCGCGCACCGGGCGCGCCCAGTTCGACGTGGTCCTTGATCGGAAAATCGAAGGCTCGCGGCTCGCCCCAGCGGCGCAGTTCCTGGTTGTCCGCCTCTGAACGGCCTTCGGGAACCCCGGCTTGCGGCAGGTTGGGAATCTCCAGCAGGAAGGCATCGAGTTCGGCCTGCAGCTCCCGCAGGGCCGCCTCTCCGGCCTCCAGGCGGCTGCCCAGCTCGGCGACCTCGGCCAGAATCGGTTCCACCGGTTCGCCCCGGGCCTTGGCCTGACCGACCTGGCGGGAAATCGTGTTGCGGCTGTTGCGCAGCCCTTCCACCTCGATCTGCAAGGCCTTGCGTCGCGTCTCGAGCGCGTTCAGGCGTGCGCGGTCCAGGGTGTAGCCGCGGCGCGCCAGCGCCGCCTCGGTGGCATCCAGATCCTGACGATAGCAACGGGGATCAAGCATGGAACATCCTTCAAAATCCAGAAAATTCAGGTCATCAGGCGCCGCACGCAGGCCATGCCGGCCGCCACGGCGACGATGCTCAGCGCGAGATTGGCCAGCACGTTCGCCAGTGCCTTGCCCTGCGCGCCCTGGCTCCAGAGCTGCAGCGTCTCGAGCGAAAAAGCCGAAAACGTCGTGAAGCCGCCGCAAAACCCGGTGATGGCCCAGACGCGCAGTGCAAGCGCCCAATCCGGCCGCCGCTGACTCAGGTAGAACAAGCCGCCGATGGCGAAACCGCCCAGCACGTTGACGGCCAACGTGCCCCAGGGAAAGGCCCACGGCAGACGCGCGCACAGGGTCCCCAGCGCGTAGCGGGCCATGGAGCCCGCGCCGCCGCCCAGCCCCACCGCCAGCGGGATCATCCAGTCTTTCATGGGTTCTGCTCAGGTGCGGGGGCCTCGCCTGCTCGCGCCCGCCGGTCGCGCTCGCGCAGGAGGGCCAGCCGCTCACCGATGCGCAGTTCCAAGCCGCGGGGCACCGGGTGATAGTAGCGCGCCTCCCCCAGGGCTTCGGGCAGATACTGCTCCCCTGCGGCATAGGCATCGGGCTCGTCGTGCGCGTAGCGATAGGCGCGCCCATGGCCCAACTGCTTCATCAGCGCGGTCGGCGCGTTGCGCAGATGCAGCGGCACCGGCAGCGAACCGTGGCGGGTCGCATCGGCCCGGGCGGCGTCGAAGGCCCGGTAGACCGCATTGCTCTTGGGCGCACAGGCCAGAAAAACCGCCGCCTGCGCCAGCGCCAGATGCCCTTCGGGCGAGCCCAGCCGCTCCTGGGTCTCCCAGGCGTTCAGCGCCAGTTGCAGCGCGCGCGGATCGGCGTTGCCGATGTCCTCGCTGGCCATGCGCACCAGACGCCGGGCGACATAGAGCGGATCGGCGCCGCCGTCGAGCATGCGCGCGAGCCAGTAAAGGGCGCCATCTGGGGATGAGCCGCGCACGGCCTTGTGCAAGGCCGAGATCTGATCGAAGAACAGATCGCCACCCTTGTCGAACTGGCGCGCACCGGCGCCGGTGAGCAGACGCTCCACCGCCAGCGCATCGAGCGGCCCGCCCGCGCCGACGAGTTCGGCGCCGAGTTCCAGCAGGCCCAGTAGACGCCGCGCATCGCCATCGGCGGCCTCAATCAGCAGCCGTCGCGCCGACTCGGGCACCTCCAGGCGCAGCCCGCCGAGTCCGCGCTCGGCGTCGGTGAGCGCCCGCTCGAGCACGCGGCCAAGATCGGCTTCATCCAAGGCGCGCAGCACATACACCCGCGCGCGCGAAAGCAAGGCGCGGTTGAGTTCGAATGAGGGATTCTCGGTGGTCGCGCCGATGAAGACGAGCGTGCCGTCCTCGATATGGGGCAGGAAAGCGTCCTGTTGCGCCTTATTGAAACGGTGCACCTCATCCAGAAAAAGCACCGTGCCCCGGCCGCTCACGCTGCGCTCCCGACGCGCGGCGTCCACCGCCTCGCGCACCTCGCGGATCCCGGCCTGCACGGCGGACAGGCTCAGAAAGAGCAGGTTCGCCTGCTGCGCCATGAGCCGGGCCAAGGTGGTCTTGCCCGTGCCCGGTGGCCCCCACAGGACCATCGAATGCAGCCGGCCGCCATCGAGGATGGCGCGCAGCGGCTGACCCGGCCCCAGCAGATGCGCCTGGCCCACGACCTCGTCCAGATGCCGCGGGCGCAGGCGGTCGGCCAGCGGCGCCGCGGGCTGCGGCGTGGCAAAGAGGCTGGGTTGCGGTTCCCGCTCGCGGGTCATGCGCGCGCGTGGCGGCTCGCCAGCCCATAGCGCAGCGGCGCGGCCAGCGCAGCCATCCCCAGACTGACGCCGATCCAGTTGGCAAGGATGTCGTGGGTGTCGAAGCTGCGGTAGCCGGTCTGTCCCTGAACGGACTCGATGCCGACGCCGAACAGGCCCAGTCCCATCCAGACCAGCGGCCAGCGCCGCGAAGGCGCGAACGTCCCGAACCAGGCGCCCAGCGTGCCATAAGCCGCCAGATGCGCGAGCTTGTCGTGCTGGCTCGGCAGCGAGCCCGGATCCAGCGGCACGAGGCTGGCCCAGGTCAGCGCGGCCAGAGCGACGGCGCCGCCCATCCATCCGATCCAGGGCCGCAGGAAAAGATTCATTCCTCGATCACCTCGACACCGGGCGGCACGTCCAGGCGGAAGACACTGCCCGGGATGGCCTCGTTGAGGCGAATCTGCGAGAACTCGATCAGGCTGCGCTGATCGAAATGGTCCTCGAACGCCATGCGCCGGATCACGCCACCACTCAGCCCCAGCCGGATAGTGCGAAAATCCGTGTCGGCGTTGCGCGGCGTCAGCGTCACCCAATCGAGGCCCTCACGCGCCGGATCCTCGGTGATCGTAAACTGCGCCGACAGATCGCCCTGCCCGCTCAGCAACACCGCCGGCGTGGCGGCCAGCGCCTGATCCAGCGGCCGGCGGGTCACCTGCGCCAGCGGGCGATCGTAGAGCTGCAACGTCTTGCCGTCGCTCAGGATGACCTGATCCGAGCCGCCTTCGTACTCCCAGCGAAACCGCCCCGGCCGGGCGATCCAGATCCGGCCCTGTTCGGTGCGCGCCGCTTGGCCCTGCGCGGCCGGCACCGTCTGCACGAAGCGCGCCTCGAAGGTGCGCACCCGGGCGTTGAACGCCTCCAGTTCCTGCAGACCGCCGGCCCAGGCGATCCCAGCGCCGGCCAGCCACATCATCCACGCCCCGATCAGGCGCATGCCCATCCGCATGGTTCTCTCCGCTGGGTTGATCGTCACGAGTCAATCCTCGCCTGCCGGCGGCGGGGCCAGCACTTCACGCGAACCGTTCGGCTGCAAGGCGCCGACAACGCCGGCCCGCTCCATCGCCTCGACCAGCCGCGCCGCCCGGTTGTAGCCGATGCGCAAGCGCCGCTGCACGCCCGAAACCGAGGCCTTGCGCGATTCGGTGACCAGCCGCAGGGCCTCGTCGTACAGGGGGTCCCGCTCCGGGTCGTCACTGCCCTCCCCACCGGTGAAGCTGCCGGCATCCTCATCGGGCCCCTGCAGGATTTCGTCGAGGTATTCGGGCGCGCCGAGTTTCTTCAGATGATCCACCACGCGATGCACTTCAGCATCCGAGGCGAACGCGCCGTGTACGCGTTGCGGGAAGCCCGTGCCCGGCGGCAGGTAGAGCATGTCGCCATGGCCCAGCAGCGCTTCGGCTCCCATCTGGTCGAGGATGGTCCGCGAGTCGATCTTGCTGGAGACCTGAAAGGCGATACGCGTCGGGATGTTGGCCTTGATGAGACCCGTGATCACATCCACGGAAGGCCGCTGGGTGGCCAGGATCAGGTGGATGCCCGCGGCGCGCGCCTTCTGCGCCAGCCGGGCGATGAGTTCCTCGACCTTCTTGCCGGCCACCATCATGAGATCGGCCAGCTCGTCGATGACCACGACCACATAGGGCAAGGCCGCGAGCGGCACCGGCTCGCCCGCCTCGTCGAACGGGCGCAAGGGATCGGTGAGCGGCGTCCCGCTCTGCGCCGCTTCGGCCACGCGCCGGTTGAGCCCCGCGATATTCCGCACCCCCAGGCTCGCCATGAGGCGATAGCGCCGGTCCATCTCGGTCACACACCAACGCAGGGCGTTGGCGGTGTCGCGCATGTCGGTGACCACCGGCGCCAGCAGATGCGGGATCCCCTCGTAGACCGACAGCTCCAGCATCTTGGGATCGACGAGGATCAGGCGCACCTGCTCGGCGCTGGCCTTGTAGAGCAGGCTGAGCAACATGGCGTTGATGGCCACCGACTTGCCCGAGCCCGTGGTCCCCGCCACCAGCAGATGCGGCATGCGCGCGAGATCGGCCACCACCGGCTGGCCGCCGATGTCCTTGCCCAGCGCCAGTGTCAACGGCGATGCGGCATCGTCATAGGCCTGGGAGCGCAGGATCTCGCTCAGGCACACCAGTTCGCGCTGGGGATTGGGGATCTCGAGGCCCACCACGGACTTGCCCGGGATCACCTCGACCACGCGCACGCTCACCGCCGACAGGGCGCGCGCCAGATCCTTGGCCAGTCCCGAGATCTGGCTCACCTTGACGCCCGGCGCGGGCTGCAGTTCGAAGCGGGTGATGACCGGCCCCGGATGCACCGCGACCACCTTCACCGTCACCCCGAAGTCGGCGAGCTTGATTTCCACCAGGCGCGAGAGGCCCTCGAGCGCCTCGGGCGTGTAGGCCGCCTCGAGCGGTCGGGGCGCATCGAGCAGCGCCAGGGGCGGCAGAGGGGAATCCGGGCGATCCGCAAAGATGGGGACCTGGCGTTCGCGTTCGGCGCGATCGCTGGGCTTGACCGGCTGTGGCGGCGGCTCGATGCGCAGCGCTCCCGGCGCGGTCTTGGCGCTGGACCTGGACGGCGCCGGACGCGGGATGGGCGCCTCGGGGCGCGCGACGGCCGCGACGCGCGCCGCGCGGCGGCCTTGCCAGCGCCGATAGCCCTTGCCGGCAAGCTGCAGGACCTGCAGGGCTCCGCGCCCGGTGCGATCGGCCAGTGCGATCCACGACAGATGCGTGGCCAGCGTGATGCCGATCAGCATCAGCGGCAGCAGGATCAGCGTGGACCCTAAGGAATTGAAGGCGGCCAGCGCCGCCTCGGCGATACGGTCGCCGATCCAGCCGCCCGCCCCGCGCGGCAATGCGACGAGGTCTTCGCGCACGTGCAGCGCTGCGAGCCCGCTGGCTGCCAGGAAAGCCAAAACGCCGCCGGCGATGCGCGCACTCTGGTCCATGCGCGATACGGGACCCCGCGCCCGCCCCTTGAAATGACGCCAGCCCGCAAAAAGGACCGCCAGCGGCAGGGCGTAGGCGAGATAGCCAAAAGCCGTCAACAGAAAATCGGCGAGCCAGGCGCCCAGCACGCCGCCGCGATTGCGCACAGGCCCGCTGTCGCCGATCTGGCTCCAGGCGGGGTCGTCGATGTGAAAACTCAGCAGCGCTGTCGTGAGATAGCCCGCGAGCGACAACGCCAGCAAAAGACCGGCCTCGCGCAAGCCACGGCCCGGCGTTCCGGACTGTGGTGCAGGTGATGGCCCGGATACAGGCGTTCGCGACAAGGCAATCCTCTCGACATCAGGAAGGCGCGCCCTCAGCTGCGCACCCGATCATCCACGACCTCGCCCCGCCGGATGCTCAAGGCTGCCGCCAGCGATGCGGCGGCTTCTCCTGTCGCGCCGTCAGCCAGCGCAGCCACGTAGGGCAACAAGGCCGCCGACAAGGCCTGAGATGCGGTCCGGGGCACGGCGCCGGGGAGATTGGCCACCCCGAGATGCCAGACCCCGTGGCGTCGGTAAGCGGGGTCATCATACCCACGCGGCTCCATCGTTTCCACGCACCCGCCTTGGTCGATGGAGATGTCGACGATCACACTGCCCGGACGCATGCGCTGCACCATGGCCTCGGTGATGACGGCGGGGGCCCGGCGCCCCGGCACCAGCACGGCGCCCACGACCAGATCCGCCTCGGCAACCGCAGTCGCCAGCATATCCGCATCCGGATACAGGGCGGTCACATTGGCGCCGAGGGCGGCAGCCGCATCGAGCGCCGAGGGTTTCAGGTCGAATGCCGTCACCTCGGCATCCAGCGCGGCAGCCGATCCGATCGCTGCCAATCCCGCCTGGCCGCAGCCCACGACCACGACGCGCGCTCGGGGCACACCGATCATCCGCCCCAGCAAGACTCCGCGACCGCCGTGCACACCCTGCAGTCAGTGCGCGCCCTGATGGATGGCCAATACTCCGGCGATCCGACTCATGGGGGCAAGCAGCGGGTAATGGTCTCCTTCACGTACCGTCTCGAAAGCCCAGGCGGTCAGCCCGATACGGCACAGGGCTGCGACCAGTTCGGGTGCGGCAGCCAGGTGAAGGAAGGAAAACAGCCAGTGGTCGGCGCGCAGCAACGGCCACTCGGGCGCGATCGGTTCCTTGACCTTGACGATCAGTTCGCCGGCGCCGTAAGTGGCCGCGGCGTCGGCGGCAATCTCGACGCCGGCCCGTTCATAGAGCGCGTCGGGATAACCGCTGGCCTCCCCCGCCTGCGTCTGCAGGATGACGACGTGGCCCCGGTCGATGAGCGCCCGACAGGACGCCGGCGTCAGGGCGACGCGGCCTTCATGGGGCTTGATTTCTTTCGGAATGGCAATGCGCATGTCGGATCTCCGGAAAAAGCGGTCGTTCGGGGCCAACCGGCCTACAATGGAACTCAGCCTCGACAATGCAAGAGTCCGTCCATGTCCCTGGACCTCACGTTTCATCACAGCATCGATGAAATCGATGCTGACCAATGGAATGCGCTGAACACCTGCGACTTTCCTTTCCTGCGCCATGAGTTCCTGCAGGCGCTCGAACAGACCGGGTGTGTCGCAATCCAGACAGGCTGGACACCGCGGCACGTGGCGGCTTACGCCGGGGACCGTCTCTGTGCCGCCCTGCCACTGTACGAAAAGACCCACTCGATGGGCGAGTTCGTGTTCGATTTTTCCTGGGCCGATGCCTATGACCGACTCGGACTCGAGTATTACCCCAAGCTCGTGAATGCGATTCCGTTCACGCCCGTCACCGGGCCGCGGGCCCTGCCGACGGTGCTCGAGGCGACGGCGCTGCACCGGAGGCTGCTGGAGGCCGCGCTGACGCCGATGGCGCGCGGGGGGTTTTCATCGTTTCACTGTCTGTTTCCCGAAGAGGCGCTGGCGCAGCGCTGGGCGCAGACGAGCGGCCTGATGCCACGCATTGCCTGCCAATTCCGCTGGCACAACCAGGGATTTGCCGACTTCGAGGACCATCTGTCGACGTTCACTGCCGACAAGCGCAAGAAGATCCGCCGGGAGCGGCGGCGGATCGACGAGTCGGGTCTGCGGATCGAGGTCTGGACGGGACAGGACATGACGTCCGCGCGATGGAACGCCATCTATCCGCTGCTGGCCGACACTTTCTATCGCCACGGTCACCAGCCCTATCTGAGTCAGCCCTTTTTCGAGACCATCAGCGCTCCACTGGGACAGCAGATGGTCCTGTTCGTGGCGCTCGACGGCAGCACGCCGGTCGGCGCTGCGCTCGCCTTTCGCGATGCCACGACGCTTTACGGCCGCTACTGGGGCGCCCGCGGTGCGTGGGACAGCCTGCATTTCGAGCTGTGCTATCACCAGGGCATCGACCATTGCATCCGCAACGGGCTCACCGCCTATGATCCGGGCACACAGGGCGAACACAAGCTGGCGCGGGGCTTTCTGCCGCATCTCAGCCATTCGCTGCATGCGATTGCCCATCCGACGCTGGGCCGCGCCATCGGCGATTTCCTGGTCCAGGAAGCGCGCTGGGTGCAGCGTTACGCCGCCGAGATGGCCGCGCACAGTCCGCTGAAATCCGCCGCGGCATGATCACCGTGCTGCGCCCGGGCGATCCGGTCGACGGGTTTCCCGATCCCGCGCTCGCCCTGCGCGAACCCGACGGATTGCTGGCCATGGGCGGCGATCTGTCTGCGGCGCGGCTGCTCGCCGCTTACCGGCGCGGCATCTTTCCCTGGTATGGACCCGGCGACCCCATCCTGTGGTGGTCGCCCGATCCACGCGCGGTCCTGCGCCCGGGCGCCGTGCATTGCTCGAGGCGGCTGGCCCGATCCATGCGGAAAAGCGCCTTCCGGGCCAGCCTGGACGAGGACTTCGTCGCGGTGCTCGAGGGATGCGCCGCGCCGCGTGGTCCGGACGCCGGCACCTGGCTCGTGGCGGACATGCAGGCCGCCTATGCGCGCTTGCACCGGCTCGGCGTGGCGCATTCCTTTGAACTCTGGGACGCTGAGCGCCTGATCGGCGGCTTGTACGGGCTGGCCTTGGGCCGGGTGTTTTTCGCCGAATCCATGTTCAGCCGCGTGCCGGATGCCTCGAAGATGCTGCTCGTCATCGCAGGAGAGCAACTCGCGCGCCGGGGTTTCCGGCTCATCGATGCGCAGGTCGCCTCGCCGCATCTGCTGCGCATGGGCGCCGAGCTGTGGCCGCGTGCGCGCTTTATGAAGGAGCTGGCGGGCGCGTTGGCCGAGGAGCCCTCAGAACCGCTCGAGCCGCTCGATGAGGATCTGCGGACCCCTGCAGGCGCCCTCATCAGTCGCGCGGCCGTTGAACAAGTGCCCGCCTTGTAGCACAATCCCAGCCCTTCCAGGGCGCGTCGCCCTCAAGCCGAACGGGTTGCCATGTCCAAAGAAGATATGATTGAAATGCAGGGCAAGGTCATCGATACCCTGCCCAACACCACTTTCCGGGTTCAGCTCGACAACGGACACATCGTGATGGCCCACATCTCCGGCAAGATGCGCAAGCACTACATCCGGATCCTGACCGGCGATACGGTCACCGTCCAGCTGACCCCCTACGACCTCACCAAGGGCCGCATCGTCTTCCGGGGCCGCTAGACCGCCGCGACGCGCGACTCGATGTCGAGCACCAGTCGCTCCTCCCGGATGTCCACCCGCACTCGTCCACCCTCGGTCAGGCGCCCGAACAGAATCTCGTCGGCCAAGGGCCGCTTGATATGCTCCTGGATCACCCGAGCCATGGGCCGCGCGCCCATCTGCGGATCGTAGCCGCGCTCGGCGAGCCAGGCGCGCGCCGCATCGCTCACCGTCAGCACCACCCGCTTGCTCTCCAGCTGGACCTCGAGCTGGGTCAGGAACTTGTCGACCACATGCAGGATGGTCGTGGCGTCGAGCGGCTGGAACTGCACGATGGCATCGAGCCGGTTGCGGAACTCCGGCGAGAACCCCCGCTTGATGGTTTCCATGACGTCGGTCTGGTGGTTCTGTACGGTGAATCCCATCGACGGCCGCTGCATCGCCTCGGCCCCCGCGTTGGTGGTCATCACCAGAATCACGTTGCGGAAATCGACCTTGCGGCCGTTGTTGTCCGTCAGCGTGCCGTGATCCATGACCTGCAGCAGCAGGTTGAACACATCCGGATGCGCCTTTTCGATTTCATCGAGCAGCACCACCGCATGCGGCGTCTTGAGCACGGCATCGGTCAGCAGCCCGCCCTGATCGAATCCCACGTAGCCGGGAGGCGCGCCGATCAGACGCGACACTGTGTGACGCTCCATGTACTCCGACATGTCGAAGCGGATCAGCTCGATGCCCAGCACCTGAGCCAGCTGCCGGGTGACCTCGGTCTTGCCGACGCCCGTCGGCCCGGCAAAGAGGAAGCTGCCGATCGGTCGATCGGGGTGACCGAGGCCGGAGCGGTTGGTCTTGATCGCATTGGCGAGGGTCGTGATGGCCGCGTCCTGACCATAAATCACCAGTTTGAGGTCGCGCTCGAGGTTGCGCATGGTCTCGCGATCCGAGCGGGACACCTGCTTGGCCGGAATGCGCGCCATCTTGGCCACGATCGCCTCGACATCCCCCGCCGTCACCGTCTTGCGCCGCCGGGCTTCGGGCTGGAGCTGCAAGCTGGCACCGGCTTCGTCCACGATGTCGATGGCCTTGTCGGGCAGGTGGCGGTCGGTGATGTAACGAGCCGACAGTTCCGCTGCGGCGCGCAGGGCCGGTTGGGTGTAGCGCACTTTATGAAATTCCTCAAAATGACGCTGCAAGCCCTTGAGAATTTGATAAGTTTCCTCAACCGTTGGTTCAGGCACGTCGATTTTCTGGAAGCGCCGCGCCAGTGCGCGGTCTTTCTCGAAGATGCCGCGATATTCCTGGTAGGTGGTCGAGCCGATGCATTTCAGTTCGCCGGACGCGAGCATGGGCTTGAGCAGATTCGAGGCATCCATCACCCCGCCGGAGGCCGAACCGGCACCGATCAGGGTATGGATCTCGTCGATAAACAGCACCGCGCCCTTCTGCTTGCGCAATTGCGTCAGTACCCCTTTCAGGCGTTTCTCGAAATCGCCGCGGTATTTCGTGCCGGCCACCAGCGCCCCGAGGTCGAGCGCGTAGATGGTGGCGTCCTGGAGAATCTCCGGCACGCGTCCTTGGGTGATCAGCCAGGCGAGGCCTTCTGCGATGGCCGTCTTGCCGACCCCCGCCTCGCCCACCAGCAAGGGATTGTTCTTGCGCCGCCGACAGAGGATCTGGACGACCCGCTCGACCTCGGCTTCGCGACCGATCAGGGGATCGATACGCCCCCGCCGAGCCCGGAGGTTGAGATTGGCGGCGTACAGGTCGAGCGGGCTGGCATTCTCCTCCCGCTCACTCGAGCCCTCGCCCTGCTCGCCTTGCGCCGGCGATGCTTCCTGCTCGTCGTGGTCGTGAACCTTGCGGATGCCGTGGGAGATGTAGTTGACCACGTCCAGCCGCGACACCGACTGCTTGCCGAGCAGGAACACGGCCTGCGCGTCCTGCTCGCTGAAGATGGCTACCAGGACGTTGAGCGTCGTGACTTCCTTTTTCCCGGATGACTGCACATGGAAAAAGGCGCGCTGCAGGACCCGCTGGAAACCCAAGGTCGGCTGAACGTCGTGTGTCTCCTGTCCATTGACCAGGGGTGTGTGGCTATCTACGTATTCGCGCAACTCCCGCCCGAGTTGGACGAGATCCGCGCCACACGACCGAAGCGCCTCGGCGACGAGGGCATTGTCGAGCAGAGCCAGCAGCAGGTGTTCCACCGTGATGAACTCGTGCCGCTTGCTGCGGGCGCCCGTAAAGGCGGCGTTGATGGCGAATTCCAGCTCTTTGCTCAACATAAGATGCTCCACGGCAGGGACCGATGGCCCGACAGGATCCCGGGGAAGCCCGGGTGTCGAAAAAAGATGCGCTCAGACCTCTTCGAGCGAGGAAAGCAGCGGATGCTGGTGCTTGCGTGCGTAGTCGTTGACCTGCGCCACCTTGGTTTCCGCGATCTGGGCTGGATAAACGCCGCAGACCGCCTTTCCGCGTGTATGCACCTGAAGCATCACATGGGTGGCGCGGGCACGATCCATGCCGAAAAAGCGTTCCAGCACATGCACGACGAATTCCATCGGCGTGAAGTCGTCGTTCAGCAGCACCACCTTGAACTGCGGCGGCGGCGTGAGCTTGGGCTTGGCCGTCTCGGCGATGGCCTCGCCTTGACCATTACCCCACTGATCCGGTTGCGCCATAGGCGTGAATCCACTCCCGCAAAACCCGCGTCCTGACGCGCTCGGGTTCAAACCCTGCCGGCGCGCCAAGACCTTGGACTCTATTGTGGGCGCGCCGCCTGGGATTTTAAAGACCATCGGGGACCAGGGCGGAAACCGCCCCGGTGGTTCCTCGCAGACAGCACGGACACCCCTATCTGGGCTCCGTCAGGGCTTGCGCCAGCGCATCATCGACGCTCTCCAGCCAGGAAAACGCCATCTGCTGGCGCACCGATTCGGGGATGTCCTCGAAGTCGCGGCGGTTGCGTGCCGGCAGCAACACATGGGCGATGCCCGCCCGGTGCGCAGCCAATACCTTTTCCTTGATCCCGCCGACCGGCAGCACCAGCCCGCGCAGGGTGATTTCGCCGGTCATCGCGACGTCGGCGCGCACCGTACGGCCCAGAAAAAGCGAGGCCAGCGCGATGAACAGTGCCACACCAGCGCTTGGACCGTCTTTCGGAATCGCGCCGGCCGGGACATGCACATGGATATCCTGCCCTTCGAAGGCCGCCGGGTCGATGCCCAATGTCGTCGCGCGGGCCTTCAGCAGGCTCAGCGCAGCCTGGGCGCTTTCTTTCATCACCTCGCCAAGTTGCCCGGTGAGGATCAGCCGGCCGCTGCCCGGCGCCCGACTGGCCTCGACGAACAGGATTTCGCCCCCTACGGGCGTCCAGGCTAGACCTGTGGCAACCCCCGGCACACCGGTCCGCAAGGCAATCTCGGATTCGAAGCGTACCGGTCCGAGGATGGACGAAAGGTCAGCGGCATCGATCCGCAGGGCCTCGGTTTCACCCATGGCCACCTTCATTGCCCCATGGCGGCACAGCTTGCCCAGCTCGCGTTCCAGATTGCGACAGCCCGCCTCACGCGTATAGCCACCGATCACCGCCTCGATCGCCGCATCGGTGATCTCGCATTGGGCCGCACTCAGCCCCGCCGATCTCAACTGGCGATCGAGCAGATAGCGCCGGGCGATCTCGAGCTTGTCTTCCTGGGTGTAGCCAGGCAGTTCAATTACTTCCATGCGGTCGCGCAGCGGCGCCGGAATCTGGTCGAGCACATTCGCCGTGGCAATGAACATCACCCGCGACAGATCGAACGGCACTCCGAGGTAGTTGTCGCGAAAAGTGCCGTTCTGCTCCGGATCCAGAACTTCCAGCAAGGCCGCCGCGGGATCGCCCTGCACGCCACTGCCCAGCTTGTCGATCTCATCGAGCATCAGCACCGGGTTGCGGGTACCGGCCTTGCGCAGCGCCTGGATGATGTTGCCGGGCAAGGCGCCGATGTAGGTGCGCCGATGACCGCGGATCTCCGCCTCGTCGTGGACGCCGCCGAGGCTGACTCGTTCGAAAGGGCGCCCCATGGCGCGGGCGATGCTCTGGCCCAGCGAGGTCTTGCCCACGCCCGGCGGTCCCACGAAGCACAGGATGGGGCTCTTGCCCTCGGGATTGAGCTTGCGCACGGCGAGGTACTCGAGGATCCGCCGCTTGACCTTCTCCAGATCGTAGTGATCGGCATCGAGGATCGCTTTGGCCTCCGTGAGATCCAGATGTTCTTCGCTGAGGCGCGACCAAGGCAGCTCCACCATCCAATCAAGGTAGGTGCGCAGCAGGGCATATTCGGCCGCCCCTTCCCCCATGCGCTCCAGACGGCGCAGATCCTTGTTGACGGCGGCGAGGACTTCCTCCGGCATGCCAGCGGCGGCGATGGCCTCGCGCAGCTCGCGCAGCTCATCCTCGCGTTCCTGCCCCTCGCCCAGTTCTTTCTGGATGCTGCGCATTTGCTCGCGCAACAAGGCCTCGCGCTGGCGGCTGTCGATCTGCTCCTTGGTGCGCTCGCTGATCTGGCGGGTGAGGCGCATGACCTCCACACGATGCGAGAGATGCTCGAGCACGGCATCGACACGCTGCTCGACGTCGGTCTGTTCGAGCAGCGCCTGCTTCTGGTCGGGCTTCAAGTCCAGATATCCCGCCACCAGGTCGGCAAGCGCGCCAGCTGATTCCATGCTTTGCACGGCGTGAACCAGTTCGGTCGGGGTCTGCGGCAGAAGCTCCAAGGCCTCGGTCGCCTTCTGTTTCAGCAGGATCAAGCGCGCCTCGAGCCCCGGGGAACGCTCGGGTCGGCTCTCCAGTCGCTCGATGCGGGCGAGCAGGAAGGGATGTCCGGGGATGAAGTCGATGACCCGGAATCGCGCATCGCCTTGGCACACCAGATGATGCTTGCCATCCGGTGCGGTGACATAGCGCAGGATGTGGGCGAGCGTTCCGATGAGGTACAGATCCTCAGGTGCCGGATCCTCCTGTTCGGCATCTTTTTGCAGCAGCAGGCCGATCGGCCGACCGGTGCGGGCCGCTTCCTGGGCCGCAGCCAGCGACGCGGGCCGGCCGATCGTGACCGGATGGACGATGCCGGGATAGAGCACGAGATTGCGCACCGGCAGGATGATCAGCACGTCGTCGGCAAGCTGGATGGATGGAGTCTCCGACTCGTGGGCCAGCGGGGAAACGTCGTTTTCGTGATTCATCATGACTCCTCAAGTCGCCTGCACATGGCGCAACAAGCGGATCGACAGGCATCCGTCGACGATCTGAATCGGCTGCACGACCCAGGTGCCCGAAGGCAGGGCAATCTGGCGTTCGAACCGGCCGAAGGGAATCTCAAGGCGGTGAATGCGGCCGCGACGCGCCTCCGGCGGAAGAACGCGCTCTCCGGAGATGCGGATGGCACCTCCTTCGAGCACCACCTGTATCCCGTCGGCCCGCACGCCGGGCAGGGCCGCCTGGATCAGCAGGCCTTCGGGCGTTTCCACAAGATCGACGGGCGGCGCCCAGCAGGGACTCTGCATATGACCGGCCACGGGCTCAAAGAAACGCCGCTGTAACCGTTCGGCATGATCCAGAAGTCGCTGCGCCTCCGCCCACATCCAGCCGTTGAACTCATTCCTCGACATCGCCATTCCTCCTGTCATTGCGTGGACCATGGGGACATCGGGTCCGTATATCAAGATTCCTGCCCATGCGTTTGCATGGATTCATTATCCACAGCGGTCGGCGTCGATCCGATGGCGCGAGCGACAAAGCATGGTGCACGAACGGAAGCTGCGGTGCTTGCCGTGGATCAAAGCAAGGCAGGCGCAGGGGGCGTCGGCGGACGGATTGCGCCTGGCCGGCGACGGGCGGGCCAGGCTGTTGCATGAGCGGCGGGTTTCAGCCGCGGCTGCGCATGTGGGGGAAGAGCAGGACGTCGCGGATGGACGGCGCGTCGGTGAGCAGCATCACCAGCCGGTCGATGCCAATGCCCTCGCCCGCCGTCGGCGGCAAGCCGTGTTCGAGCGCAGTGATGTAGTCCGCATCGAAGAACATGGCCTCGTTGTCGCCGGCGTCCTTGCGCGCGACCTGCGCCTGGAAGCGCCGCGCCTGATCCTCAGCGTCGTTCAGCTCGGAAAAACCGTTGGCGATCTCGCGCCCGGTCACGAAGAACTCGAAGCGGTCGGTGACCTCGGGATCCGCGTCGCTGAGCCGGGCGAGCGGCGAGACCTCGGCGGGATAGTCCGTGATGAAGGTCGGCTGGATCAGCTCGTGCTCGACCGTCGCCTCGAACAGCTCGATCAGGAGCTTGCCCCAACCCGCCTGGGGATCGACCTGGATGCCCCGCGCCGCGCAGGCCTCGGCCAGATAATCGCGATCGCGCAAGCGGCCGGCCTCGAGCGCCGGATTGTGGCGCGCCACGGCTTCGGCCACGCTGAGGCGCTCGAACGGCTGACCCAGATCCAGCGCCATGCCCTGATAGGTCAGCGCCAAACCGCCGGTGATGTCCTGCGCCAGGCCGCGCAGCAGGGTTTCGGTGAGATCCATCAGGTCGCGATGGTCCGCATAGGCCTGATAGAACTCCAGCATGGTGAATTCGGGATTGTGGCGCGTGGACACGCCTTCGTTGCGGAAATTGCGGTTGATCTCGTAGACCCGCTCGAAGCCGCCGACGACCAGGCGCTTGAGATAGAGCTCCGGCGCGATGCGCAGGTACAGCGGCATGTCGAGCGCGTGGTGGTGGGTGACGAAGGGTCGCGCCGTGGCGCCGCCCGGAATGGGCTGCATCATCGGCGTTTCGACTTCCAGAAAACCGCGCGCGTCGAAAAAGCGACGGATGTGCTGGACGATGCGGCTGCGCGTCTGGAACCGCCGCGCAGCCTCGGGGTTGGCGATGAGGTCGAGATAACGCTGCCGGTAGCGCGTTTCCTGATCCTGCAGGCCGTGCCATTTCTCGGGCAGCGGCCGCAG
>DAOKZK010000037.1:18896-23444 GCA_035325645.1 Candidatus Macondimonas sp.
GGTAGCGCGTTTCCTGATCCTGCAGGCCGTGCCATTTCTCGGGCAGCGGCCGCAGGGATTTCGTCAGGAGGTGCAGCTCGCGCACCCGCACCGACAGCTCTCCGGTGCGCGTCTTGAACAAGGTCCCCACCGCGCCCACGATGTCGCCGACATCCCAGCCCTTGAAGGCGCTGTAGAGCGCCTCGCCAAGCGCTTCGCGTTGCACGAAGAGCTGAATGCGCCCGCTCATGTCCTGCAGGCTGGCAAAACTCGCCTTGCCCATCACGCGCTGGGCCATCAGCCGCCCCGCCACCGCCACCTCGACGGGACCGGCTGCGAGCGCCTCATCATCCAGACCGCCATAGCGGGCGTGCAGGTCGCCGGCCAGCGCATTGCGCCGAAAATCGTTCGGGAACGCCTGCCCCGCCTCGCGCAGGCGAGCGAGCTTCTCGCGCCGCTGGGCGATGAGCGCGTTTTTCTCGGCATCGACGACCTCGGTCTGCGGCCCCGTCCCGGGCGGCTCGATGCCTTGCGGCGACACGATTTGGACTGGACGTTCTTCGGTCATCACGAGTGCTTCCTGAAAACGGGGCGGGCGTCGCCGCAACGGCTCGCGACCCCGTCAAACATCATCGCATCCCGGCGCCGCGCGCCGGATGCGTCACAGGCCGCTCTTCAGGCTGGCCTCGATGAAGGGATCGAGATCGCCGTCCAGCACGGCCTGGGTGTTGGCAATCTCAACGCCAGTGCGCAAATCCTTGATGCGCGATTGATCGAGCACGTAGGAGCGGATCTGGTGGCCCCAGCCGATGTCGGATTTGTTGTCCTCCAGCGCCTGTTTTTCCGCCGTGCGCTTCTGCAGCTCGACCTCGTAGAGCTTGGCCTTGAGCATGGCCATGGCGCGGTCGCGGTTCTGGTGCTGCGAGCGCTCGGTCTGGCAGGCGGCGACGATACCGGTCGGAACGTGCGTGATGCGCACCGCCGATTCGGTCTTGTTCACGTGCTGGCCGCCGGCGCCGCTGGCGCGATAGACGTCGGTGCGCAGATCGGCCGGGTTGATGTCGATCTCGATGTTGTCGTCCACCTCGGGGGAGACGAACACGGCCGAGAACGAGGTGTGGCGGCGGTTGCCCGAATCGAAGGGCGACTTGCGCACCAGCCGATGCACGCCCGTCTCCGTGCGCAGCCAGCCGTAGGCATAAGGTGCTTCAACACGGAAGCTGGCGCTCTTGATGCCGGCGACTTCTCCGGCCGAGACTTCCAGGATCTCGACCTTGAAGCCGCGCTTTTCCGCCCAGCGCAGATACATGCGCAGCAGCATCTCGGCCCAGTCCTGCGCCTCGGTGCCGCCCGAGCCGGCCTGGATGTCGACGAAGCAGTTGGCGCCGTCGAGTTCGCCGGAGAACATGCGGCGAAATTCGAGCTGTTCGACCTCGCGCCGGTAGCGCGCCACGTCCTCGGCGATGCCGGCCAGCGCCGCCTCATCTTCTTCTTCGCGCGCCAGCTCCAACAGCTCCAGCGCATCGTCGATGCCCGCCGTCAGCCGGTCGAGGCCGTCGACCACCGCGAACAGCTCGGCCCGTTCGCGTCCCAGCTTGCGGGCGCGTTCGGCATCGTTCCAGACTTCCGGGACTTCCAGTTCGCGCTCGACCTCGGTCAGGCGGTCTTTCTTTTCCGCGTAGTCAAAGATACCCCCGAAGGTCGTTCAGGCGGGATCGGAGGTCCTGCAATTCCTGGCGCGGCAGGTTGAAATCGGTGAGATCGGCCATCGGATCCTCAATGGGGCACGGAGAAAAAGCGGGTATTATACGCCTCCAGTCGTGACCCTGGACCGGTCGGATCGACGACGACCCATGTTCAGTGCACGATCATCGAAGGATCCCAAGGAGACCGCCATGCCGATGCCCCGTCATGTCTTTCGCTTTTCAGCCGTCCTTTTGCTCGGCCTGTTGATCAGCGACGCCTGGGCTGGCTCGGACGATACCTATCGCGCCGACCGGCGCCAGTCCGACCAGTTGGACCGCATCGAGCAGGGCGTTCGCGAAGGCCGGCTCACCAAGCGCGAGGCCGAAGAGTTGCTGACGCAGCAGCGCCACATCGAAAACTATGAAAAGCACATCAAGGAAGACGGCCGCGTCACCTGGCGTGAACGAGCCCAACTTGAACGCAAGCAGGACAAGGCCAACCGCCATATCGCCGAGGAAACCGCCGACAGCCAGCGCCGCTGAGAACCCCGTCGCGGCTGACCCACGCCAGCGTCCCGTCGGGTCCGGTCGACCGCCGCAACGACATTGATCAGGTGAGGCGCACGGGGGGACAACCATGGCCCGATTGTTCAAAAAGCGCTATCACAAGCCCGGCACGGCCCCCGGCACCTACCATGGCGAGGGCCGGGCGGGCGCGGCACAGATGACCGCGCTGACCTACGACGCGCATGGCGCACATCGGCGAGAGTCCCGGGGTATCGGGGACCTGCCGCACTGCAGACCCGGCGAACGGCTCTGGGTCCATCTCCAGGGGACACCCGACGCTCACCAGCTCAGTGCGCTGGGTACGCGCTTCGATCTTCATCCGCTGGCGCTGGAGGATGTGGCCAACACGGGCCAGCGCCCCAAGCTCGACCCCTACGAAGGCAATCTGTTCGTCACGCTGGGCATGCCCACGCTCGAAGGCGGAGAGCTGCACGTGGCCGAAATCAGCCTCTTTCTGGGATCCGATTTCGTCATCAGCATCTGCGAAAACGCGCACGATCCCTTTGTCGAAGTGCGCAAGCGGCTGCTGAACAGCGGCGGCCGACTGCGTCAGCATGCCGCCGATTTTCTCTTCTATGCCCTGATCGACACCGTCGTGGACCACGCCTATCCGGTGCTGGAAGAGATGGGCGAGACCATCGAGGCGCTGGAGGTGGAACTGCTGGACCGGCCGGATCGGGATCTGCTCGGCCGTCTGCACGCCATCAAGCGCGAGCTGATTCTGTTGCGGCGCCAGATGTGGCCGGCGCGCGACCTGCTCTCACAGATGATGCGCACCGACCTGACGCTCCTTCATCCGGAAACGCGCGGCTATTTTCGTGATGCGCACGATCATGCGGTGCAGATCATCGATCTCATCGAAAGCTATCGCGACATCACCGCATCCCTGCTCGACGTCTACCTTTCCAGCATGAGCCATCGCCTGAACGACATCATGCGCGTGCTCACCGTCATCACGACCGTGTTCATGCCGCTGACCTTCATCGCCGGCGTCTATGGCATGAACTTCGTCGTCAATGAGCACAGTTGGTGGGCGATGCCGGAAATCCGCACCACCTATGGTTATCCCGTCGTGATCCTGACAATGATCTTGATCGCGGCCGGCATGCTGGGCCTGTTCCGGCGCTATGGATGGCTCAAGTGAACGCATCGGACCGTCCCCCGGCCACTCGCGCGCAAGACGACTCCGGAGGTGCCGCTGCACGCACAACCCGATTCGGCGAGGAGTCCATATGTATGCCATGACACTGAAGTGCGTCGGCCAGCCGCTGGAAGCCGCCGAACAGCCCGATCCGGTCCCGGGCCCCGGCGAGGTGCTTTTGGCCGTACAGGCCTGTGCGGTATGTCGCACCGACCTGCACGTGGTCGACGGCGAACTGCCCGACGTCCCGACGCCCATCATTCCGGGTCACGAAATCGTCGGGCGCGTCCTGCGTTGTGGGCCCGGCGTCTCGCTGCCGGTCGGCATGCGCCTGGGCGTGCCATGGCTGGGTTGGACGTGCGGCACGTGCACGTTCTGCCGATCAGGCCAGGAAAATCTCTGCGATGCCGCGCGCTTCACCGGCTATCAGCGTGACGGCGGCTACGCAGACCGCGTGCTGGCCGATGCACGCTACTGTTTCCCGCTGCCCGACGCCTATTCCGACGCGGAGGCCGCGCCCTTGCTCTGCGCGGGGCTCATCGGCTATCGCAGTCTGCGGCTGGCCGGGCTCGGGCGGCGACTGGGCCTGTATGGCTTCGGTGCCGCTGCGCATATCGTGATCCAGCTCGCGCGCCATGAAAATCGCGACGTCTACGCCTTTACCCGGCCGGGCGATGCGCCCGCGCAAGCCTTCGCGCGCAGTCTGGGCGCGGTCTGGGCTGGCGGCTCGGATGAAGTCCCGCCGCATCCACTCGATGCCGCCATCCTGTTCGCGCCGGTCGGCGAACTGGTGCCGCGCGCGCTCGCTGCGGTGCGCAAGGGCGGCACCGTCGTCTGCGGCGGCATCCACATGAGCGACATTCCGCGTTTCCCCTATGCCCTGCTCTGGGGGGAACGGGTGTTGCGCTCGGTCGCCAACCTGACTCGCACCGATGCGCAGGAATTCCTTGCCCTGGCGCCCCAGGTACCGATCCGGACCGAGATTCGCCGCTTTGCGCTCGATGAGGCCAATGCGGCGCTCGCGGCGTTGCGCCGTGGCGACTTGACCGGCGCAGCGGTGCTGATTCCGCCAAGCACCGGCCGCGACCCTGATGTCTGCCGACAGGGGATGCTTACGATGCTTTAGGGAATGTCTGAACAAATTGCCCTGCAGCTGCCAGAATGGGGCAACGGCGT
>DAOKZK010000038.1:0-22352 GCA_035325645.1 Candidatus Macondimonas sp.
TCGCTGTGATTCTCCCCGGAGCTTCAGTCCGTGTGGCCCGAGGATTTGATCATGGTGCTTGAAAAGGCGCGGTTCCGGTTTTCTTCGCAAGCGGCGCGTTTCGTTCGTCCATACCCGTCGGCTCAAGCGTGATGTTCATCGCGGGAAGCGCGACCTGCAGGCGTTGCCGCACTCCGGGCGCTTTATCCGGGAAGCTCACCTCCACGCTGAAGCCCCCTGGCGTGATGGCAAGCGTGTCCTTGAAATATTCGATCGGCGTTTCGCTGACCCAGGACAGATTCTCGGGGGGCCTGTCTGCAACCACGAAGGCCGGTGGCCGACCATAGTGATCGCCGCCCTTGATGATGGGATGCGATCTTCCATTGCGCAGATCGACGACGGTCAGTTCCGTCAGCTCATCGGATTCATCACCAAATCCGGTACAGGATGAAGACCACTCATAGATGTCGATTGCGGTGTTACACGTCAGGATCATCCAGTCCTGACCGATGAACATGGCATTGGGCCGGCTTGCCGTGACGAGTCGTTCATTCCATTCACTCGTGCCACCGCCTCTGTCCACCAACGTTCGCCTGAACGCGTACATCTGACAGGGTGCCGAGCGGTTGCCTTGCGGGCAGGTGACAATCAGGGGTGTGGCGGCGGGGTAGTTGATCAGCAGCCGCGCCCCACGCGCTTCGGGAAGGCGCCAGATGCTTTCGGATTCGGGCAGGATTTTGATCTTCAAGGACAAGGTTCCGTCCATGCGCCATTGCTGTGACAATTGCTTCTCGCCAGGCTGCAGCACGAGCCAGTCGTGGTCGGCAAAGGTTTCAGATTCCGTGTAATCGAAATATTCCCACCCGGCCTCTTGCGGAAAGGCGAACCAGCCTCTGGCTCCGGCGATGTTTTCCGCATAGATCCATTCCTGAATCCGGTCGATGCGGGTTTCGGCATCTTCGCCGATGTAACGGGCCTGATCATACGGCGGTGAAAAAGAGGATTTCTCTTCGCCGTATCCCACGTCTTTCACGTAGGTCGACCCGCGATACCAGAGTTCGACCAAGTACCCATCCGGTATCGGATAGTCATACAGGTAGTAGACTGTTTCGCCCGATTTGACGGTGACGGGCGCTCCGGGGCCGTAATCCAGGATCACGTCTCGAACGACTTGCAGCGGTCGGGGCTCCGGATTGATGGCAAAACCTTTATGGGCGAAGAACAACTCGCCGGGACGCAGCTTGAAGACAACCGGCGAGTTCAGGTCATGCTCGGCATGGACCTCGATGTCGCGACGGGCGGCAAAAATATCGCCGAAGCCGAAAGAGTCTTTGGAACCGCTCAACGCGCCGGATTCGGTGATGTACGGGGTCGGTGGGCGGCCCGAATTGCAGCCAGCCAGTAGCGTCATCGCCAAGACGACTATCCAGGCGACCGGAGGGAGGCGATGACCGGTTCCCCAATCATCCCGGTGGGGTGTGGCTTTGTCCCACAGCGAAATTTCACCGTATCGCATGGCCATCGCTCCACTTGGAGAACATAGCGCCGAGTTTAGGCGCGCCCGATGACGCTTGAAAGCAGGGCCAACGAAGCCCTTGACGTTGCGCAGCAAGCACAGCCCCAAGCCCCGGCCGCGGAACGCCGAAGTCAATCGCAGGAGCCGGTCGGCTATCTCCGCATCCTCGTTCGGTCGTCTGGCCACATGGCGGTGGCAAGTTGGGCGGACATCGAACGCCTGGCAGGACTGCCGGATGCTCGTGGCCTTGTGATCCGCCGCCCGTCGGGCCGTTTCCCGACATCCTCCCCGATGTCGCCGGCGGGCCGAAGCGGCGTCCGGGGTGGCTTTGCTGCGAGGCGTAGGCGGCGCAACGCGTTCCGCCCATGGCCTTCTTCCGGACCCATCGCCGATCGGGCCGCGTTTGGAGGACGAGAACATGCGGGCCCCGGAGTGGTGCAGGCGAACGGCTTGCATGGTGGCGCCCCCGGCGGGTAACGGGTTCAGGCCGATTTCAGCAGGGCCGGGTCGATGGGCAGGCGGCGGATGCGCACGCCGGTGGCGGCGAAGATCGCGTTGCAGACCGCCGGCGCGATCGGCGGCGTGCCCGGTTCACCCACGCCGCCCGGCGCCGCGCCGCTCTCCACGATGTGGACCTCGACCCGCGGCATCTCGTTCATGCGCAACACCCGGTAGCCGTCGAAGTTGCCTTCGGCCACTGCGCCGTCTCGCATGGTGATGGCGCCAAACAGCGCGGCGCTGAGGCCATAGGCCATGCCGCCCTCCATCTGGGCGCGCACCGTGAGCGGGTTGACGACCTGGCCGCAGTCGATGGCGATCACCACGCGCTGGACGCGCACCTGCCCGTCCGGCGCCACTGCGACCTCGGCAACCTCGCCGACGATGCTGCCGAAAGACGCGTGCAGTGCGATGCCGCGCCCTTGCCGGGGCGGCAGTGGCGTGCCCCAGTCGCCGGCCTGAGCCACACGCTCCAGAACCGCGAGGTGGCGGGGATGGTTGCCGAGCAGCCTGCGCCGAAACGCGACCGGATCTTCTCCGCCCTGCGCAGCCAGCTCGTCGATGAAGCTTTCCACCGCAAAGGCGCTGTGGGAATGCCCCACCGAACGCCAGAAGCCGAGCGGCACCGCGTAGGGGCGCAGGGTGGCGAACTCGACCCGCAGGTTGGGAATGGCATAAGGATTCTCGCGGGCGCCTTCAAAGCCGACGAAATCGGGGATCATTCCCGTGGCCAGCGCGACGCCTCGGGCCACCGCGTTCTTGACCAGGCGCGGCGCGCGGTTGGGCAGCGCGGCGGGTGTCAGGTCGGGCGCCGCCTGGGCGATGATCGAGGGCCCGGCCACCCGGTGTTGCCAGGCGAGCGGTGCGCCGTCCCCGTCCAGGCCGGCGGTGAGGTGATGGAGCACGGGCGGGCGGTAGAAATCGTTTCGGGTGTCGTCCTCGCGCGTCCAGACGACCTTGACCGGGTGCGGGGTCTTCAACGCGCAGGAGACCGCCTCGGCGATGAAATCGTTGGCCACCCGTCGACCGAATCCGCCGCCCAGGTGGGTGGTGTGCACGGTGACGTCGGCCACGGCCAGGCCGGTCAGCGCCGCGGCCGTATCCCGCGCGCCGCCCTGGTTCTGCGTCGGCGCCCACACCTCGCAGCGGCCGTCGTGCACCCACGCCGTGGCGTTCATCGGCTCCATGGTCGCATGCGCCAGCAATGGCACCTCGTAGTGCGCCTCCAAGGTTTGCGGTGCCTGCGCCAGCACCTCCTGCGGCGTGCCGTCTTGGCGGACGCGCAGGCCGGGCCGGGCCACCAGGGCCCGCAGCGCGGCGCTGACCTCGTGGCTGTCGGCAGCCGGCGCGGGCGGCGGCGCCCACTGGATGACCAAGGCGTCGCGACCCGTGCGTGCCGCCCAATAGCCATCGGCCAGCACGGCCACCCCAGCGGGAATGGCGAACACCTCCCGCACGCCCGGCACGGCCAATGCAGCGGTCGCGTCGAATTCCTGCAGGCGGGCACCGAAGGCCGGCGGGCGGGCGATACACGCGGTGAGCAGGTCCGGCAGGTCGACGTCGATGCCGAACTGCGCCCGGCCGGTCACCTTCTCCAGGGCGTCGAGCCTCGGCTGATCGCGCCCGATGAGGCGGAATTGCTCCGGCGCTTTCAAGGCGACCTTGTGCGGCATGGGCTGTCGCGCGGCATCCGCGGCGAGTTCGCCGTATCGGGCCTTGCGGCCGCTGGCATCGTGATGGATGGCGCCGGCCACGGCGCGGCATTCCGTCACTGGCACCTGCCAGCGCATTGCGGCGGCCGCGCGCAGCATCTCCCGGGCGGCAGCGCCGGCTTGCCGCAGCGGCTCCCAGGAAGTCATGACCGAGGTGCTGCCGCCGGTCGCCTGAATGAACATCATGGGGTTGTCGTAGGCGCGATCGGCCGGCGCAAAGGCGACGATGACTGCCGCGAGGTCGACTTCCAGTTCCTCGGCAATCAGCATGGGCAGCGCGGTCAGCACGCCTTGGCCCATTTCCGAGTGCCCCACCAGCAAAGTGACGGTGTCATCCGGATCGATGCGGATCCAGGCATTGGGCGCGAAGCGGCCTTGGGCGTCGACGGTGGGTTGCGGCCCACAGCCGGCGAGTTGCAGACCCAGTACCAGAGCGCCACCGGTCGCGGCCGTGAGCTGCAGAAACTGGCGGCGGTCGAGGTCCGTCGGCGCGCTCACGGCTCAGCCCTCTTGCATCAGGGCAGCGGCCCGATGGATGGCCTGGCGGATGCGGTGGTAGGTGCCGCAGCGGCAGATGTTGCCGGACATGGCCTGATCGATCTCAGCGTCGCTGGGATTCGGGTTGCCGGCGAGCAAGGCCACCGCGGACATGACCTGCCCCGATTGGCAGTAGCCGCACTGTGGCACGTCCAGCTCCAGCCAGACGCGCTGGACAGGATGCAACTCGACGCCGGCGAGTCCCTCGATGGTCGTCACCTTTTGTCCGGCAACGGCGGCTAGGGGTGTAACGCAGGAACGGATGGGCGCCCCGTTTAGATGAACGGTACAAGCCCCACAGAGGGCCATGCCGCAGCCGAACTTGGTGCCCTTCAGGCCCAGATTCTCGCGCAGGGCCCAGAGCAGTGGCATCTGCGGATCTGCGGAGATTTCAATGGATTTTCCGTTGAGATCGAAGGACATCATGGCTGGTCCCCGTTAGGTCGAGCAGATCGTCTGCTGCTAAAGTAACACGGACGAATGGCTTGCCGTGGTGAGGGCGTGTCGCATGGAGGCGGCGCCGCAGATGATTCCAGACGACACTTTGGTGCGTAAGGCCCAACGGTTGCGGCTGCACCGGTTTTCGCTGGCTGCCGCCTCCTATGTCGTCGGCGGCGCGTTGCTGCTGGCCGTGAGCATACTGGGCAGTGATCTCGTGCCGATCACACCCATCGTCGCGTTTGGCTTCATGGCTCTGGCGATTGCGGCCAACGCCATTTTTTACCTGCTGTTTCGCAGCGACATCAACCTGCGCTTTGCGGACCCCAGCCTGACCATCCCGCAGATGGTGGTCGGGGTTTTGCTCATCACCTATCTGATCTATTTCGCCGGGCCCTATCGGGGTCTCTTGTCCATTTTCTATCTGGCGCTCATGACCTTCGGCCTGTTCCATCTGAATACCCGTCAGCTGCTGGGAGTGAGCGCGTTTACCGTGGCTGCCTTTGCCTTCATGTCGGTCTTGCTTGAGATACGCCATCCCGACGCCGCCTCCTTGGTGGATCTGGTCGCGCAGATGCTCGTCCTGGGGGGGCTGCTGCCGTGGTTTGCGGTGCTGGGCGGGCACATCAGCACCCTGCGCCGGCGGCTCGTCGAAGGCAACCGCCGCTTGGAGCAAGCGCTGGCGCAGATCCGGGAGATCGCCATCCGCGACGATCTCACCGGCACCTTCAACCGCCGGCATCTGATGGATCTGATCATGCACCAGAAAGCGGTGGCGGATCGCGGAAGTTACCGATTCAGTCTGTGCATGCTGGACCTCGATCATTTCAAGCGCATCAATGACGAGTACGGTCATCTGATCGGCGATCGCGCCCTGCAGGCGGTGGCCGAGATCCTCGGCCAGCAGGTGCGGGTGGGTGACATCGTGGGCCGTTTCGGCGGCGAGGAATTCGTGATCCTCCTGAGCGAGACCCCATTGCAAGCCGCTGCCGAGACAGCCGAACGCCTGCGTCAGCAGATCGAGCAGCATACGGTAGCCGCTTTGCCGGAAGGCGTAGCGATCACCGCATCGATCGGCGTCACGGAATACCTCGCGCGTGAACCCATCGAAGCCGCGCTCTCGCGCGCCGATCGGGCGCTCTATCGCGCCAAGGCGGCCGGTCGGAATTGCGTGCGGGTCGAAACGCCTCCTGACCGCGACCCGACGCGCCGGGCGAGCGGCGCTGCGTGACCCGGCACCCAACCCTGGCTGCGCCTCGGCGCCGTTTACCCTTGACCTCCGTGATGGCACCGCAAACGATAGGGTGGCTGGTGGGCCGCACACATCGCGGTACGCCGTCCCGCCATGACCCACTCGTCCGGGCCGGCGAGCCGGCGATGTCGCGTTTCGGGTGCCGCCTGATCGGCGCGATGAAAGGGCGTGGGTGCAAGCAAGCCAGCGGCGCGCGGCTCAAGCGGGGATCGCGCTGCCCACTGATCATCCGGGCGCTGCGCTCATGAACTGGCACACCCTGCGCGAGATCGACGAAGAACTGGGCCGCGTCAAAGGCAGAGCCTTCCGGGCCTTCAAATCCTTGGCGCTGCATGAGGAAACGGATTTTCGCGTCCTGCATCCGGACCGCGAGCCGACCGCGTTTCAGGCCTTGCACCGCGCCGGCCGAATCTATCCGGGAACGCAGCGCGCCATCCTGCTCGGCGACGCGGCGCGCCGGCAAGTCGAAGCGATCCTGATGGCTGGTCCGGCAGAGACGTAGCCGACGGTCAGCTGCAGGATCAGGCGCCGCAGCATGCCCATCCGGTCAATCAGCACGATCAAGATCGGAACAGGCGGCTGTGCTGTGTTTCGTGGTGCGCGCTGGCCAGCGCAAGACCAGGGAGGCTGATCCCGAGATCGGCATCGGACCATGCCGCCGCGCTGCAAATGCCTTCGCGGATGGCCGCGTGCAAACCGCCCAGCAGCCGCTGCGCCCCGGTCTGACCGAGGACGCCGAGCTTGATCAGCGCTGCCGCCTGATTCTCACAGTAGGCCCAGAGATAGCCCAGCGCCGCCGTACGCGCCGGCAGCGCCAGGTGCACGGCAGCGAGCGCGAAGGCACCGGCGTAGCTGAGGGGCGTACGGTCGTGATGGCGCCGCCACTCGGCCATCACCGGCGCTTCCAGGCTGGTCAGCAGACGGCCCAGCGCCGCGCCGATGTGGGTGTCCTCCTCCCACAGTTCACGCGTCTCGCGGCACGCGAGCAGCCAGCGGTTCCACGCCCCGGCCCGGTCGAACGCACGCGCATCGAGCTGCGCGTGCAGGCGCAGCAGCACGGGAATCTCCAGTCGCGCCAGCCCATGGTTCACGACGCTTTCGACCCAGTGCGCGGCATCCGATTCCGACGTGATCCAGCCCTTGTCGACGGCCGTCTCGAGTCCCTGCGACCAGGCAAATGCGCCGACGGGCAAACTGGGACTGGTCAACTGCAGCAAACGCAGCAGCCCGGCCTCGTCCAAGCTGTCAACCGTCATGCGGCGCCGTGATGGGCATGGCCGTGACCTCCATGCGCGTAAGCGCCGGGCTCCGGCTCGAATGGCGCCTGCTCGCAGCTCACCGACAGGCCCAGTCCCTCGACCATGGCATCCAGGACATGGTCATGGCGATAGCGCAGGCTGTCGGCGTCGATCTGCAGCGGGACATGGCGATTGCCCAGGTGATAGGCGGCGCGCACGAGCCGATGGCGGTCGGCGGTGCGCGCCACGGAAACGCTTTCCAGAGCGGCGCGCACGCGAATGATCATCCCCTCGGTGTCGCGGAGCCGGTCACCGTCCCGCAGCGTCGTGCCGCGCGGCAGGAGCAGTGCCCGCTCGCTGCCATCGTCCAGCACCACGCGCTGCCGGCAGCGCTGCCGCGCGTCGAAGGCCAAGGTGAGCGTCATCTCCACAGAACCTGCGTCCTGCGCGTCGGTGCGGGACAGTCGCTCGTGGATTTCCAGCATGGCAGGACTCCGGTTGGGCCAGACTCGGTTCGACAGGACTTCGCGGCCCCGTCATGCCGCCGAATTATCCCAGCAAACGCAAAACAATCGGCCTGCCATGCGTTTGAACGATCGCATCGCCCAGACCATGCGCCTGCGCGTTGACGGCTTCAGGTGAATTGGTCACACTGCCCAATCCTCACCCGATCATTCGATTGCCACGTCATGTCCGCCCGCACCGCCCGCATCGAGCGCGCCACGCTCGAAACCCGTATCAGCGTCGAGCTGAACCTGGACGGCAGCGGCGTGTCCCGTCTCGCCACCGGGCTGCCTTTCTTCGACCACATGCTCGACCAGATCGCCCGTCACGGGGCGGTCGATCTCGCCATCGCGGCGCAGGGGGACTTGGCGGTCGACGCCCACCACACGGTGGAGGACGTCGGGATCGCGCTGGGCCAGGCGCTGGCGCAGGCGCTGGGCGACAAGAAGGGCATCTCCCGCTACGGCCATGCCTATGTGCCGCTGGACGAGGCGCTCAGCCGGGTCGTGATCGATTTTTCCGGCCGGCCGGGACTCGAATATGCCGTCGATTACCCCCGCGCGCGCATCGGCGACTTCGATGTCGACCTGATCCGGGAGTTTTTCCAGGGCCTCGTGAACCATGCCCAGGCCACCGTGCACATCGACAACCTGAAGGGCCGCAACGCGCATCACATTGCCGAGACGGTCTTCAAGGCCTTCGGGCGCGCCTTGCGCCACGCCGCCGCGTTCGACGAGCGGCAGGCTCAGGTGATCCCTTCGACGAAGGGAAGTCTCTAACGCCATCGGATGACCGCGATGCCGACTCTCGCGATCCTGGATTACGGCATGGGCAACCTGCATTCCATGGCCAAGGCCCTGGAGCGGGTCGCACCCGAGAGCCGGATCTGCATCACCCACTCCGCCGCGGAACTGCGCGCGGCCGACCGCATCGTCTTTCCCGGTCAGGGCGCCATCGGCCATTGCCGTGCGGAGCTCGCGCAGCGCGACCTGCTCGGTCTGTTGCCCGAGCTGGCCCGGGAAAAGCCCATGCTGGGCGTGTGTCTGGGCCTGCAGGCCGCGCTCGCATACAGCGAGGAAAACGGCGGCACGCCGGGTCTGGGGCTCTTTCCCGGGCGGGTACAGCGGTTTGCCGCCGGGACTCCCGAGGCACCGGGCCTGCCGCCCATCCGCATTCCCCACATGGGCTGGAATCGCGTCGAGCCGACGCGGACGCACCCCTTGTTCGAGGGAATTGCCCCCGGCAGCCGGTTCTATTTCGTCCACAGTTACTACGCGCCTGCCGAAGCTCCGGACGTCGCGGCTGTCTGCCATTACGGCGTGCCTTTCGCAGCGGCCATGGGGCGCGAAGGTTTTTTTGCGGTACAGTTTCATCCCGAGAAGAGCCAGCACGCCGGTTTGCGGCTGCTCGCCAACTTCAGCCGCTGGGACGGCTCTTGCCCGGCGCCCGTTTCCGGAGTCTGAGGTCTGTCATGCTGCTCATCCCCGCCATCGACATCAAGGACGGTCAATGTGTGCGTCTGCGTCAAGGGCAGATGGACGAGGTGACGGTGTTCTCGGATGACCCGCTCGCCGTCGCCGACCGCTGGATCAAGGCCGGCGCCCGGCGGCTGCATCTGGTCGATCTCGATGGCGCCGTGCAGGGCCGGCCGGTCAACCGTGACATCGTGGAGCGCATCTGCGCCGCCCACCCCAATGTCCCGGTGCAGATCGGCGGCGGCATCCGCGACGAGGAAACGGTGCAGGGCTATCTGGAGGCCGGCGCGCGCTATGTGATCATCGGCACCAAAGCCGTGAACACGCCTCATTTCATCAACGACGTGTGCATGGAGTTCCCCAGCCACATCATCGTCGGGCTCGACGCCCGCGAGGGCAAGGTGGCCATCGACGGCTGGTCCAAGCTGTCCCACCACGACGTCATCGATGTCGCCAAACGGCTCGAAGACGACGGCGTCGAGGCGATCATCTACACCGACATCGGTCGCGACGGCATGATGGGCGGGGTGAACGTCGACGCCACGGTGGCGCTGGCCCGCAGCGTGCGGGTGCCCATCATTGCCTCGGGCGGCGTGCACGATCTCGACGACATCCGGGCGCTGTGCGCAGTCACCGACGAGGGCATCGTCGGCGCCGTGATCGGCCGCGCGCTCTACGAAGGGACGCTCGATCTGGCCGCGGCGCAGCGGCTGGTCGACGGTCTGGGCGGCTGAGGTGGCGCTGGCCAAGCGCATCATTCCCTGTCTGGACGTCGACGGCGGCCGTGTGGTCAAGGGCGTCCGCTTCGAAGGGCTGCGCGACGCCGGCGATCCGGTCGAGGTCGCGCGCCGTTACGATGAGCAGGGCGCCGATGAACTCGCCTTCCTCGACATCACGGCCAGTCACCAGGAACGCGATACCCTGCTCCACATGGTGGAAGCCGTGGCCGCGCAGGTGTTCATTCCCCTGACGGTGGGCGGCGGTGTGCGCAGCTGCGCCGACATTCGCCGCCTGCTCAACGCCGGCGCCGACAAGGTCTCGATCAACAGCGCGGCGGTGACCCGGCCCGAGTTCATCGGCGAGGCCGCCGATCATTTCGGCTCGCAGTGCATCGTCGTCGCCATCGACGCCCGCCGCGTGCCGGGCACAGAGGCCGCGCCGCGCTGGGAGATCCATACCCACGGCGGGCGCCGTCCCACCGGCCTCGATGCCCTGGACTGGGCCGCACGCATGGCCGGGCTGGGCGCGGGCGAGCTGCTGGTGACCAGCATGGACCGCGACGGCACGGGCCTCGGTTTCGACAATGACCTCAACCGGGCCATCGCCGCGCGCGTCGAGGTGCCCATCATCGCCTCCGGCGGCGTGGGCGAACTCGCGCATCTGCGTGACGGCGTGCTGGTGGGTCATGCCGATGCCGTGCTCGCCGCCAGCATCTTTCATTTCGGCACGCACACCATCCCTGAAGCCAAGCGTTTTCTGGCCGCCTCTGGCATCGAGGTGCGGCTCGATGCGAGCGCAGAGGCCGCATGACCGCGGCCGTGGACGCCGTCGCCTGGAACGCCGAGGGCTTGGCACCGGCCATTGCGCAGGATGCCGCGACCGGGCGGGTGTTGATGCTGGCCTGGATGAACCGCGATGCGCTGCGCGAGACGCTGACCCGCGGCGAGGCGGTCTACTGGTCGCGTTCACGCCAGCGCCTGTGGCACAAGGGTGAAAGCTCCGGCCACGTGCAGCGGGTGCACGAGGTGCGTCTGGACTGCGATGGCGATGCCCTGCTGCTGGTCGTGACCCAGCAGGACGGCATCGCCTGTCACACGGGACGGGCAAGCTGCTTCTACCGCACCTGGACTCCAGACGGGGACTGGGTGGCGACCGATCCAATCCTCAAGGATCCGGAGGATATCTATGGCGCCTGAAACCGCATTGCAGACCTACCGGGAACTGGTGGAGACCCTGCGGACGCGCCGGAGTGCCAGTCCGGAAAGCTCCTACGTCGCGCGGCTCTACGACAAGGGGCTGGACGCGATTCTCAAGAAGATCGGCGAGGAAGCGACCGAGACGGTGATGGCGGCCAAGGACGGCGAGCCGGATGCTGTGGTCCGCGAAGTGGCGGATCTGTGGTTCCATAGTCTGGTGCTGTTGGTGCACCTGGACCTGGATCCCGATGCCGTATGGGCCGAACTGGCCCGACGCGCCGGGGTCTCAGGGTTGGTGGAAAAGGCCGCGCGGGGCTCTTAAGGCCGGCGCAAGGAGTAAGGCGATGTTGAGTGGCGTCAGTATTTGGCAGCTTCTGATCCTGCTGGTGATCGTGGTGCTGGTGTTCGGCACCCGCCGGTTGGGCAGCATGGGCGGGGACCTCGGCGCGGCCATCCGCAATTTCCGCTCCGCCCTGTCCGATGAGGATGACGGCAAGGGCGGCAAAGCCCCGGAAAGCCTGCCCCCGTCCACCGCCGCGGTCAGCCCGGCGAGCGAGAAGACGCGCGAGGACACGCACGCGGGTTGAGCCCGACCAGCAGACTTTGGTCCGCACGGCGAGCCGTGCCGGCATCTCGGAGAAGCAGCCATGTTCGATATCGGCTTCTGGGAGCTGGTGCTGGTGTTCGTGATTGCCTTGGTGGTTCTCGGCCCTGAGCGACTGCCCGGCGCGGCGCGACAGGTGGGTCAGTGGGTGCGCCGCATCCGCGGTCTGGCCTTTGTGGCGCAACAGGAACTGGAGCGGGAACTCAAGATCAGCGAATTGCGCCAGCAGCTCAAGGAGAACCCCGAGGCACGACAGCTGGGCGCGCTGCGCAGCGAACTGCAAAATCTGAATGCGTTCGCTGCGCGCTCCATCCAGCCTCCTGCGCAGGCAGCGGTGCCCGTCGAGGCCGACGACCCCTCGGCGCCGCCCAAGACCCAGGATCCGCTACCATGACGCCGGATGAACAAGAGGAGTTTGCCGAGCAGCCCTTCCTGAGCCACCTGATCGAGCTGCGTGCGCGCTTGCTGCGTTGCCTGTGGGCAATCGGCATCCTGCTCGTTCCGCTGTCGCTGTTCGCCAACCGGCTGTTTTCGGTGCTGGCGGCGCCCTTGCTGGCCAAGCTGCCGAGCGGCAACAGCCTCATCGCCACTCAGGTGGTGACGCCCTTCCTCACGCCCTTCAAGCTCGCGGCCGTGACGGCCGTCTTTGTGGCGATGCCCTACCTGCTCTGGCAGATCTGGTCCTTCGTGGCGCCGGGGCTGTATCAGCACGAGAAGCGTTTTGCCTATCCCATGCTGGTGATGAGCATCGGCCTGTTCTACCTGGGCGTCGCATTCGCCTATTTCGTGGCGCTGCCCCTTACCTTCGGCTTCATCACCAGCACCGCGCCGCAAGGCGTGGCCGTCATGACCGACATCGCGGCTTATCTCGATTTCACGCTGACTGTGTTCTTCGCCTTCGGGCTGGCCTTTCAGATCCCGGTGCTGACCGTGCTCTTGGCCTGGGCCGGGATCACGACCCCGGCAGTGATGGCCAGAGCCCGGCCCTATGTGCTGGTCGGGGCATTTACGGTAGGTATGCTGCTCACCCCGCCGGATGTGTTTTCACAAGCCCTTCTGGCGCTGCCGACCTATCTGCTCTACGAACTCGGCATCGTGCTGGCCCGGATCCTGGTTCCCGGCGCACGCGAGGTGGACGCGCAGCGCCGGCAATCCGAGAGCTCCTGACGCTCAGCGCACCGCTCGCCCGTCTGCGTCCACGACCTGTACCTCACCCCAGCCCAGCGCGCGCACCTCGGCCTCGATCTTCTTGAGATCGCCCACCACGACCCAGGTCAGGCGCTTGGGGTCGATCCAGGCGCGGGCCGTGGTCGTCGCCTGTTCCGGCGTCAGGGCTCGGATGTCGCGCACGAAGCGATCGTAGTAGTCATCCGGCAGGCCGTAGAGCGTGATGTTCTGGACGCCGCCGGCCACCTGTGCGGCGGTTTCGAACTGACCCGGCAATTTCAGCGTCATGTTCTTCTGTGCCTTGTCCAGTTCCTCGGCCGTCACCGGCTTCGGACCGATGATGCCGCTGATCTCGCTGGCCATCTCGCGCATCGCGGCCGCCGTCTTGTCGCGCTGGACGGGAGCGTAGAGCATCCACGGCCGCGGGCCTTTGGCATCGGTCAGCGTCGAGCCGGCACCGTAGGCCCAGCCTTTCTGCTCGCGCAGGTTGAAGTTGATGCGCGAGGTGAACATGCCGCCCAAGACCGCGTTCACGGCGCGGAACGACAGATCCTCGGGCGCGCCGGTGGCGGGTATCAGCTCGCCGGCCATGATCATGGACTGCGCGTAGTCCGGCCGGTCGATGAGGAAGATGCGCGGTTTCTCAGGCACAGGCGGGGTCGGCAACGTCGGCGCCGTGACCGCATCGGCCGGCGCCTGCCAACTGCCCAGCACCCGTTCGACCTGCGCCTTCAGGGTGGGAAGGTCGATGTCGCCCACGGCCACCAGCACCGCGTCCCGTGGATGCACGTGGCGCCGGTAGAAGTCGCGCAACTCATCGACCGTCGCCGCCTCGATCACCGCCTCATAACCGCTGCCCGTCAAGGGCTGGCCATAGGGATGATCCGGGCCATAGAGCAGCGGCGGCAAGACCCGTTGCGCCATGCTGGAGGGCTTGGTCTTTTCCTGGGCAATGGCCGCCAGCCGCTGCTGCTTGAGCAGCGCCAGGCGATCCTCCGGGAAGGCGGGGTCGCGCACGATCTCGGCAAAGAGCGCGAGCGAGGGCTCGAGCGTTTCCCGCAGGGCGGACAGGCCGACCACGCCGGTGTCCAGCGCGGCCGAGACGCCGATTTCGGCGCCCAGACGCTCCTTTTCGGCCGCGATGGCCTGCGCGTCGCGCCGGCTGCTGCCCTCCTCGAGCATGTCGAGAGCGAGGCCCGCGAGGCCGGAGCGGCGCGGATCGTCGCTGGAGAAACCAGCCGGCACCAGGAGCGAGAGTTCCACCGTCGGTGCATTGGGACGACGGGCCAGGACAATGCTGAGACCATTGTCGAGCCGCGCACGCTCCATTGCGGGGAATTCGAGATCGGGCGGCGCGGTGATGGTCGGCAGCGTGCTGCGATCCACATCCTCGCCCTTTGCCGCCAGGGCCGGGTAGGGCTCGACGTCGATGGTCAGGCGATTCTCGCCAAGCCATTTCCGCGCCGCTTCCTGCAACTGGGCCGGGGTCGCCGCCTTCACCCGTTCGAGATTCTGCTTCCAAGCTTCTGGATCGCCGCCCAGCGTCTGGCTTTCGGCGAGCACTTGCGCCTTGCCCGCGAACCCGCCCACCTTTTCGATGCCGCGCAAAAAGCCCGCGAGGGTGCCCATGCGCGCCCGCTCCAGTTCATCCGCGGTCGGGCCTTCCTGCGCAAACCGGGCCAGCTCCTCATCGGCGACGGTCTCGATGCGGCCGAGATCGGCCTCGGGGCGGGCCGTGACGGTGAGATAGATCTGCGAACCCAACTCGCCGGGGCCGACCCCGAAGCTCACATCAGTAGCCAGGTTTTCCTGCTCGACCAGCCGGCGATAGAGCCGCGAGGTCTTTCCAGAGCCGAGCACGGTGGTCGCGAGATCCAGCACCGGCAGGTCGGGGTGCCCCCACTCGGGCACGTTCCAGACCGCGTACAGACGGCCCTGAGCCACCCGATCCTGCAGGCTCATGCGACGCGGCTGGCCGAGCGGCGCGAAGTCCTTGGCCGGCCGGGTCACCGGTGGGCCGGGCGGGATGCTGCCGAAGGCCTGGCGCGCCTTGGCCACGGCGGTTTCGTTGTCCACATCGCCGGCAATCACCAGCACGGCGTTGCTGGGCCCGTAGTAGGTCTTGAACCATTCGTGCACATCCTCGACCGTTGCGCGATCGAGGTCTTCCATCGAGCCGATGGTGGTCCAGGAGTACGGGTGCCCGGCGGGATAGGTATTCTTGGCGATCTGTTCCCAGACCTTGCCATAGGGGGCGCTTTCGCGCTGACGCTTTTCGTTCTTGACCACCGCGCGTTGCTCATCGAGCTTGCCCTGGTCGATGGCGCCGAGCAGATGGCCCATGCGGTCGGACTCCATCCACAGGGCAAGATCCAGCGCCGGCGTGGGCACGTTCTGGAAATAGTTGGTGCGATCGCGGCTGGTGGTGCCGTTCATCTCGGTTGCGCCAACCTGCTCGAGCGGACGGAAGTAGTCGTCGTCGTAGTGCTCCGTCCCGTTGAACATCAGGTGTTCGAACAGATGCGCAAAGCCGGTCTTGCCGGCCACCTCGTTCTTGGAACCGACGTGGTACCAGACCGTCACGTTGACGATGGGGGTCTTGCGGTCTTCATGCACCAGGACGGTCAAGCCGTTTTCCAGTACCGTCTTGTGATAGGGGATATCCACCGGAGCCATCTCCTGAGTCGGGTTTGCGGCCGGGCTTTGCTCGGCCTGGGTCGCGGGCGCTTCCGGTGCAGGCGAAGGCGTGGGCGTTTCCCTCGAGCATCCCGCGACGCCCAGCACCAGTGCCGCCAGCACTGCGGCTCTCTTCCCCTGCCGATTCCTGCTCATGCATCCGCTCCTGGTTGCGCTCATCGGTTCGCGCGACGATTCATGGGAGAATCGCGCATTCTGCTCCACCCCGCTGCCAGAGGCGAAGCGAGGCGCTTTGGAAAGCCTGTTGTTCTACCTGATGGCCGGCGCGATTGCCGGCGTCCTCGGTGGCCTGCTCGGTATCGGCGGCGGCATGATCCTGGTGCCGGTCCTGGTGCACACCCTGCCGGCGCAAGGCACGGATTCGGCCATCGTCATGCAGACGGCACTCGGCACCTCGCTCGCCACCATCTGCCTGACGGCGGTATCGTCGACGCGGGCGCATCATCGGCGCGGCAGCGTGCCGTGGCGCGTGGTACGCCGGATGACGCCGGGGATCATCGTCGGCACGCTGGCCAGCGGGAGCCTGGCCGCGACACTCCCCGGCTCTTTGCTGCAGCGGGGCTTCGGCGTGTTCCTGTTCTTCGTCGCACTGCGCAGCCTGCATCCCCCACAGCCGGGCGCACGCCAACCGCTGCCCGGGACGTGGCGCCTGGTCGGGGCCGGGGCTGGGATCGGCCTGATCTCCGGACTTACCGGCATCGGCGGCGGATCGCTCACCATGCCCTATCTCGCCCGGCGCGGGCTCGACCTGCGTGCGGCCATCGGCGCTGCCGCAGCCTGCGGCCTGCCCATCGCGCTGGCCGGCAGCCTGGGCTACATCCTGGCCGGCCGGCAGGTCGCGGGACTTGCGCCGCACAGCAGCGGCTTCGTCTATTGGCCGGCCGTGGCCGGCATGGGCCTCGCCACGCTGCTGTGCGCGCCCTACGGCGCCCGGCTGGCGCATCATCTGCCGGAGCGCACCGTGCGCATCATCTTCGCAGCATTTTGTACGCTGATCGGCCTGCGCATGGTGATCTCCTGAGCGTCAGGGACGGCGCGCACGCCGCCTCCTGACCGCCACCGCAGCTGCGCCAGTCCGGCACGCCGGATTACTTGATCACCAGGAACAAGGAGCCCGGCCCACGTTTGATGGTGAGCAGGAGGGTCTCCTGGCCTTTCACCGCCCGCTGGAACTCCTCCACGTTGCGTACCGGCCGGCGATTGACGGCGGTAATGAGGTCGCCGGGACGCAGGCCGTTGCGCGCCGCCGGCGACTGCGGCTTGAGATCGATCACCTCGACACCGGGGCCCAGCTCCGCGGTTGAGAACTGCGCACCCTCGAGTTTCGGATTCGCGACCGATGTGCTGGCGGCCTGTTGTGTCTCGATGGCTTCGCCGACCGACGTATTGATGACCTGGCGCTTGCCGCCGCGCAGGATCTCCAGCGTGAGCTTGTCCCCGACCCTGAGCAGGCCGATGGTGTTGCGCAGATCGCGGTAGCTCTGCACAGCGCGGCCATTGACGCTGAGGATCACGTCTTCAGGCTTGATGCCAGCCTTGTCGGCGGCCGAGCCCGGCTGGACCTGCGCCACCAGCACCCCCGCGTTGCTGGACAGGCCGAATGCCTTGGCCAGATCCGGCGTGATGTTCTGCACCACGACGCCCAAGCGTCCGCGCTTGACCGTGCCGTACTGGATGAGCTGCTGCATCACCTGGCGCGCGATGTTCGAGGGGATCGCAAAGCCGATGCCGATGTTGCCGCCGCTGCGCGACAGGATCGCCGAGTTCAGCCCGATCAACTCACCTTGAAAGTTGACCAGAGCGCCGCCGGAGTTGCCCGGATTGATGGATGCGTCGGTCTGGATGTAGTCCTGAAAGCTGTCCGGATCGCCGATGCCCGAGCGCCCCGTCGCGCTGACGATGCCGGAGGTCACGGTATGGCGCAGTCCGAAGGGATTGCCGATGGCCACCACGAAGTCGCCGGGACGGGTCTTGTCCGAATCGGCCAGTGGCAGTTCGGTCAGATTCTTGGCATCGATCTGGATCAGTGCAACGTCGGTCTCCTCGTCTGCGCCGATGACTTTGGCGGTGAACTCGCGTTCATCGATGAGGTTCACCTTGATCTCGTCGGCGCCCTTGATGACGTGGGCGTTGGTGAGGATGTAACCCTTGCGCGCGTCGACGATGACACCCGACCCCAGGCTCTGGGTTTGCTGCATCTGCGGCCCATCGGGCATACCGAAGAAGCGCCTGAAGAAGGGATCCTCGAACAGCGGGTGATCCATCAGCGGATTGCGCACCTCGGTCGTCCCCCGGGTGGCGATGTTGACGACGGCGGGGTTGATTTTTTCGAGCAGCGGGGCCAGCGAGGTCACCGGCTGGCCATCGCCGGCCGGCCAAGGCAGGGCGGCCTGAGTGGCAACGGGTATCGTGCACAGCAGCCCCGCAGCGAATACGAAGCCCGAAAGTTGCCGAAACCCGCGCACTGCTTCAAAAGCCTGTTTCATCCCGATCATCTCCCTGGAGTCGTCTTGCCGCCTGAACCTACGCCCCGACGGACCGAGGTGCGGCGAATGTGCATGGGACCGGAACCTCTGCTGTTCGTTCCCAGAAGCGCGAAGGATAGCCCAGCCGTTCGGCACGCGGCAGACCTTTTGGATACCCACAACATGTTGTATTCGTCGCAAGCCTCGCCCCATCTTCGGCAATGGATCACGCCTGCCACCAGCCATTCCATAAGCCTTTGAATAACATCAATTATTTAACTAAGTCATTGTATCAAAAGCATTTGACAGCGCGCCCCTCGGAGCCTAGGCTTTGCCCGCATCGACTACAAGATGTTGTGACGCCCCGCCGCAAGGAGCACCTTTCGTGAGCACCGTGCCGATGAACCTGAGCCTCGTATCCGCCGACGACCTGCCGCTGCAACCCGCCTCGGAGGACATCTGGGACAAGAAATACCGCCTCAAGACCAAGGCGGGCAAGGTACTGGACCTGACGGTGGACCACACCTACCAGCGCGTAGCGCGGGCGCTCGCCGACGTCGAGACCCCGGCCACGCGCGAGCACTGGTACGCGCGCTTCCTGTGGGCGCTGCGGCGCGGCGCCATTCCCGCCGGGCGCATCACCTCCAACGCCGGCGCGCTGGAACACAAGCCGGCCACATCCACCATCAACTGCACGGTGTCCGGCACGATTCACGACTCGATGGACGACATCCTCGACAAGGTCCACGAAGCCGGGCTCACGCTCAAAGCCGGCTGCGGCATCGGCTATGAATTCTCCACCTTGCGCCCGCGCGGGGCCTATGTCTCCGGCGCCGGCGCGCACACCTCGGGTCCCTTGTCCTTCATGGACATCTACGACGCCATGTGCTTCACCGTGTCCTCGGCCGGCGGGCGGCGCGGCGCCCAGATGGGCACCTTCGACGTGGGTCATCCGGACGTGGTCGATTTCATCCGCGCCAAGCGCCAGGACGGCCGGCTGCGCCAGTTCAACCTGTCGCTGCTCATCACCGACGAATTCATCCAGGCCGTGAAGAACGACGCCGACTGGCCGCTCGCCTTCCCCATCAAGCGCAAGGAAGCCGAGGTCGACGGCATCGACGTCCATCACGACGAGAACATCCTCTGGCGCGAATGGCCGACGCACGACGACTACATCACCGACGCGGCCGGGCTGGTGGCCTGCCGCATCTACAGGCACATCAAGGCGCGGCGACTGTGGGATCTCATCATGAGCTCCACCTACGACTTCGCCGAGCCCGGCTTCATCCTCATCGACCGGGTCAACGAGGACAACAACAACTGGTTCTGTGAGCACATCCGCGCGACCAATCCCTGCGTCACCGCCGACACCTGGGTGCACACTGCCGACGGCCCGCGTCAGGTGCGCGACCTGGTCGGTCGGCCTTTCCGCGCGCGCGTCGACGGAACCGATCATGCCACCGGCGCCGAGGGTTTCTTCCGCACGGCCACCAAGCCGGTGCTGGCGCTGGAAACCGAGGAGGGCCACCGGCTGCGCCTGACGGCGGATCACCGCGTGCGGCGCGTCTCCCGCCTCACCCGCTGGAGCGTGGATACCGAGTGGTGCGCTGCGGGAGAGCTGAAGGCGGGCGACCGCGTGCTGCTCAACGACCATCGCGCCGACGCCCGCTGGGACGGCGCGCTCAGCGAGGAGCAGGGCTATCTGCTCGGCCTGCTGGTGGGGGATGGCACCCTCAAGCAGGACGCCGCCGTGCTGTCGGTCTGGCCGCAGGCGGTGGCCGTCAACGCCGGGAGCGGCGGCGGCTGCCACGCGCTGATGGCGGAAGCACTGCGGTGCGCCGCGTCTCTGCCGCACCGGGCCGACTTCGCCGGCTGGTCCGAGGTGGCCGGCCGCAACGAATTCCGCCTAAAGTCGGCCGCGCTGCGCGACCTGGCCTTCGCGCTGGGCATGCAGCCGGGCGACAAGACCATCACGCCCGCCTTGGAGCGGGCGTCCAGCGACGCCTATCGCGGCTTCCTGCGCGGCTTCTTCGATGCCGACGGCTCGGTGCAGGGCAGCCAGGCCAAGGGGGTCTCCGTGCGGCTGGCGCAATCGGACCTGCCGCGCCTTCAAGCCGTGCAGCGCATGCTGCTGCGCCTGGGGATACTCTCGCGCCTCTACCGCGATCGCCGCGCCGCCGGGGAGGCCATGCTGCCGGATGGGCAGGGCGGCCGACAGTCCTACGCCACCCAGGCGCAGCACGAACTCGTGATCGCCAATGAATCGATCGCCCGCTTCGCAGAACTCATCGGTTTTGCCGACGGCGACAAGTCCGCACGCCTGAACGCCGCTTTGGCCGGCTACCGCCGCAAACCCAATCGCGCCCGCTATGTCGCCACCGTGGCCGCGCTGGTCGATGACGGCGTCGAGGACGTCTACGACGTGCAGGTGCCCGGCATCAACACCTTCGACGCCAACGGCCTGCACGCACACAACTGCGGCGAACAGCCCCTGCCGCCCTACGGCGCGTGCCTCTTGGGCTCGGTCAACCTGACCAAGTTCGTGCGCGATCCCTTCACCGACCAGGCCCGCTTCGACTGGGACGAGTACCGCGAGGTGGTGCGCGTCTTCACCCGCATGCTGGACAACGTGGTGGAGGTGAGCGGCCTGCCCCTGCCGCAGCAGCAGGAGGAAATCCGTCGCAAGCGCCGCCACGGCATGGGTTTTCTGGGCCTCGGCTCCACGCTCACGCTGCTGCGCCTGCGCTACGGCGCGCCCGAATCCATCGCCTTCACCGATCAGGTGGCGCGCGAGATGGCGCTGGCGGGCTGGGAGGTCGCGCTGGCGCTGGCCGAGGAAAAGGGCCCAGCGCCCATCATGGACGAGACGTTCGAAGTCACCACCGAGATGCTGCGCAAGCGCCCGGAAATGGCCAAGGACGGCCTCAAGGCCGGCGACCGCGTGCCCGGTCGCGTGCTGTGGGCGCGTTACAGCCGCTACATGCAGCGCATCGCCGAGGTGCGCCCGGATCTCATCGACGCGCTGGCCGAGCACGGCGGGCGGTTCACGCACCACAGCTCGATCGCGCCCACCGGCACCATTTCGCTGTCGCTCGCCAACAACGCCAGCAACGGCATCGAGCCCAGCTTCGCGCACCACTACTTCCGCAACGTGATCCGCGAGGGGCGCAAGACCAAGGAGAAGATCGACGTCTACTCCTACGAACTGCTGGCCTATCGCAGCCTCGTCAACCCCGAAGCGGACCCCAACGCCGAGAGCAGCGAGGCGCGCCTGCCGGAGTATTTCATCACCGCCGACGACATTTCCCCGCGCCAGCACGTCGACATCCAGGCCGCTGCGCAGCGCTGGGTGGATTCCTCGATTTCCAAGACCGCGAACGTGCCCACCGACTATCCGTTCGCCGATTTCAAGGAAATCTATCTCTACGCCCACGAAAAGGGCCTGAAGGGCTGCACCACCTTCCGCTTCAACCCGGCCGCCTTCCAGGGCGTGCTGGTCAAGGAAAAGGACCTGGCCAGCACGACCTATGTCTTCACGCTCGCCGACGGCACGGTGGTGGAAGCGCGCGGCAACGAGGAAGTGGAATACGACGGCGAGACCCACACCGCCGCCAATCTGTTCGACGCCCTGAAGGAAGGCTATTACGGCCGCTTCTGAGCCGCGCCCGCCCGGCCGCAACGCCGGGCACGAGCGTCACGAATCATCGAAACCGATATGCGCGCCGCGAGCGGCGCCCGGAGATCCGAACATGGCCATCAAGATCACCCAACCCATCACCGGCTATCAGGTTCTGCGCGAGGAAGACAAGCCCGCTGCCCCCACGCCGGTTGCTGCCCCCGCACAACCCGCCCGCAGCGACAACGTCATCCAGATGCACGAGCGACTGGAGCGCCCCGACCTGCTGGTCGGCGCCACCTACAAGATCAAGCCGCCGGTCGCCGACAACGCGATGTACATCACCATCAACGACATCGTGCTCAACGAAGGCACCGAGCACGAACACCGCCGCCCCTTCGAGATTTTCATCAACTCGAAGAACATGGAGCATTTCCAGTGGATCGTCGCGCTCACGCGCATCATCTCGGCCGTGTTCCGCAAGGGCGGCGACATCACCTTCCTCGCCGAGGAGCTCAAAGCCGTGTTCGATCCCCGCGGCGGCTACTGGCGGCCCGGCGGACGCTACATGCCGTCCCTGGTCGCTGAGATAGGTGATGTCATCGAGCGGCATCTGCGCTTCATCGGCATGCTGCCCGACGCCGAACTCGACGAGCGCCAGCTCAAGCTGATCGAGGAAAAGCGCGCCCAGTACGAAGCCCGCACCAGCGACATCAGCACCGGCAAGGGCGCCTTCCC
>DAOKZK010000039.1:0-21891 GCA_035325645.1 Candidatus Macondimonas sp.
CCATGATCAAATCCTCGGGCCACACGGACTGAAGCTCCGGGGAGAATCACAGCGAGTCCAGATGCGCCTGGCTGAAGGCGGCAGCTTTGCATCTCTCGCGTGTGCCCCGACTTGAGCGGAAGGCATCGGCGCGTCAGGATGATGTTCGGGCCACCTTCAACGCAGGACGCCGGCTATGACAGACGCGCCCCCAACGCCAAACCACCTGCCGACGGCCTCGCGGCGCGGCGCGCTGCGCCTGTTTGCGCCGCAGGCGAGCGCCGCCTACGGCGCGCGGATGGCAGCGGCGCTGGGGAGTTCGCTCGCACCCCTGGAGGAGCGGGAATTCGAGGACGGCGAACACAAGATCCGCCCGCTGGACGACGTGCGCGGCGCGGATGTGTTCGTGCTCCAGCAGCTGCACGGCGAGCCGGGGCATTCCATCCACGACCGGCTGTGCCGCCTGCTGTTCCTGCTCGGCGCCCTGCGCGATGCGGGCGCCGCGCGCCTCACCGCGGTGCTGCCCTATCTGGCCTATGCCCGCAAGGATCAGCGCAGCCAGCCGCGCGACCCGGTGACGCACCGCTACCTCGCACAATTGCTCGAAGCCGTAGGCGTCGATGGCGTGGTGACGCTGGACGTGCACAACCGGGCGGCATTCCAGAACGCTTTTCGCCGGCCGGTCGTGCATCTGGAGGCCCGCACGCTGTTCGTGGCTCATTTCGCCGCCCGGCCCGCGGACTGGGTGGTGGTCGCGCCCGACGGCGGGGCGATCAAGCGTGCCGAACGTTTCGCCCAGGCGCTGGGCCGGCGGCTGGAGCGCGAGGTGGGACTGGCCTTCATGCACAAATGGCGCGGCGGCGGGCACATGGGGGGTGGGGAGATCGTCGGGGATGTGGCCGGCCGGCCGGCCTTGATCTTCGATGATCTCATCAGCACTGGCGGGACCTTGGCCCTGTGCGCCCGGGCGCTGGGCGCGGCGGGCGCCGCCACCGTGGAGGCCGCTGCGACCCATGGCGTCTTCACCGCCGCGACCAACACCGCCTTGGCCGGACCGGACCTTGCGCGGCTGGTGGTGTGCGACACGGTGCCGCCGCTGCGGCTGACCCGGGCCGAGGTGACGGCCAAGCTCACCGTACTCGACACGGCGCCGTTTCTGGCCGAGGCAGTGGCACGCCTGCATGGGGACGCGTCGCTGGAGGATCTGGCGGGAGGACCCGTCTGACCGGCTTCAGGAGCCGGCGGCGAAGGAGAGATAGTCGGCAAGCCGCGTTCGCCACTGCGCCGGGCGGTCGTGCGGCAGGTCGAGCAGATGCCACAGGGCCAGCTTGGCGCGCACCAGAGCCCGGTAGCGCTGGTAGAACGCGATCAGCGCGGGCGGTGGATCGTCGTCGCAGCACGGCGCATACGCCGCCAGGATACCCTCGAGGACGTCGGGTCGACCCAGCCGCGCACATTCGAGCCCCAGATAGGCCAGCTCGTCTACCGCATCGAGCACGCGCAGCTCGCGGCTGAATTCAAGGCAGTCGAAGATCACCGGCGGCTCGAGACAACAGACATGCTCGGGACGCAGATCCCCATGCCCCTCGATGACTCGCCCGGCGGCTGCCCGATCGGCGAGCAGCGCGCCCTGGCGCTCCAGGAATTCGCGCTGCCGTCGCATGGCAGCCGCGAGGCGCTCGGCGTCCGCCAGTTCCGGCGCCGCCGCCAGCGCCGCTCCGTCGCGCTCGATGGTCCGGCGCAGCATGCGAACATAGCTGCCCGGATCGAACAGCACGGGCGTCAGAGAACGATAGAATCGGCCGAGATGGCGACCCACCCGCTCGACGTCGTCAGCCTCCAGGCGGCCTTGACCAATCAGGCCGTCGAGCATCCGGTCCACCGGCAGCCGGCGCATACCCACCAGCCAGTCCACCACCCGCGCCGGATCCTGCGGACAATCGGCAGGACGCTCGACCGCGGGGCCGATGGCAAGATCACCCCGTTCGTCCCACCAAAGCGGGTAGAGTCCCATGTAGACCGCGCCCGCCAAGCGTCGGTTGAGTTGCAGTTCCAGGACGGCATTGCGGGCGCGGGCCGCCACGCTGGTCAGATCCGTCATGCGGCTGCGCAGCGGTTTTTTGAGCTTGTACGCGCATGTGGTAGTCAGGAGCACCCACGAGGAGCGGGTTTCCACCACCTCCGCCGGCGCGCCGTCCCCCGCGGCCAGCACGCCACGGCGGCGCAGGAACGCCAGCTTTTCCGCCGGCAGGATCTCGGGCGGAAAAGCCGGCCGCGGCATTCATCCAACCCCGCTGTGCAGATGCTGAAGGCGGGCCTGGGCCGCGAGCAGATGCTGGCTCACCGCCACCGGATAGGACTGCGCTGCGACAGGCAATTCCCTCAAGGCCGCGGGAAGTGCAGCGACATCGGCCTGCAAACGCGCACGGGCGACGTCCAACCCCGGAGCGGCGTCGGGCAGACGGCGGCCGCCCCGCATCACGCATCGCAGAAGCGGTTCGCCCAAAGGCGCTTCCTCATGGCGGGCGATCACATCGCCGATGCACATTGCCCCCTCGGCAATGCGATAGACCTGCTTGGGACCCGGCAGGCTGACCTTGCCTGGCGACAACTTGCCGCAGTCGTGCCCGTCGTAGGAGACGAGCTTGTAGGCAGCCTCCAGGTACGGCCCGTCGGCCACCACATTCACTGCCGTTCCCACACCGAAACTGTCGATGGGCGCGTGGGCAGCGCGCAGCTCGGCCACGCGATACTCGTCCAGGTTCCCGCTCGCCACGATCCGCACCGCCGTCAAACCGGCGGCATCGAGCATCGCCCGACTCTGCCGCGCCAGCCCCGCCAGATCGCCCGAATCGAGGCGGATGCCGCCCACCCGGAACCGCTCGCCCAAATGTCGGGACAGATCGATGATCCGCTGCACGCCGTGCAGGGTATCGTAGGTGTCGACCAGCAGCGTGGTGCCCGGATAGCGCTCGGCGAAGTGGAGAAATGCCTGTTCTTCATCAGCGTGGGCCTGGATGTAGCTGTGCGCCACCGTGCCCACCACGGGAATACCCAGATGAAACCCGGCCTCGAGGTTGGACGTGCCGGCATAGCCCGCGATCGACAGGGCGCGGGCGCAGGCCAGCGCCGCATCCCGACCGTGCGTGCGCCGCGCGCCGAAATCCACCACCTGCCGATCGCCGGCGGCCAGCACCGCGCGCACGCCCTTGGAGGCCACGAGCGTCTGGTAATGGATCAGATTGAGCACGGCGGTTTCGACGAACTGTGCCTGGGGCAGCGGTGCCTCAACGGCGAGGATGGGCTCGTTGGCAAAGCAGACGGTGCCTTCCGGCATGGCATGGACGGTGCCGGTGAAGCGGAATTCCCGCAGGGACTCGAGAAAATCGGGCGTAAAGCGACCCAGGCTGCGCAGATAGTCGATTTCGGCCGCCGTGAAGTGAAGGTTCTCCAGATAGTCCAGCACGTCCGCCAGTCCGCAGGCGACCAGGAAATTGCGCTCTGCCGGCAGGCGGCGCACGAACAGCTCGAACACCGCGGGCGCGGTCATGCCCTCGGCTGCATAGGCCTGCATCATGGTCAATTGATATAGATCGCTGAACAGGGCCGGAACGGGACGATCGCTCATGCCAGCACGGCTCCCCGCTGGGACATTTCCGCCAAAGCGCGCTCGCCATCTCCCGACTCGAGATCGACGGCGCGAACGGCATCAGTCAACACCGTCACGGCATATCCCCGCGCGAGACCGTCCAGCACCGTGGCGCGCACGCAGTAATCGGTCGCCAAGCCCGCCACGACCAGCCGCTGGACGCCCCGCTCGGCCAGCAAGTCCGCAAGCGGCGTGTCCTGTGTCGCGCCGCTCTGCGGATCGCGCATCGCGAACGCCGAATAGCCGTCCTCGCCGCCGATCCCCTTGGAAATCACCTCACCCGCCACCTTGAGCCCCGGATGGAACGCCGCGCCCCATGTGTCCCGGACACAATGCACCGGCCAGATGCCGCCGTTCTGTTTGAAATGCGGTGTCGCAGGCGGATGCCAGTCGCGGGTATAGATCACGAGGGCGCCAGCGGCGCGCGCCCGCTCGATTTCGGCATCGATGAGCGGAATCACGGCCTCTGCACCTCGCACATACAGGCTGCCCTTCGGATCGGCGAAGTCGTTCTGGACATCCACAATGACGAGGGCGGTCCGTGCATCGTAGGGAACGGACATGGGTTACCTCCGCCGGTGTCTATGGCCGAGCCTCACCCGGGCCGGTGTCGCGTCCAGGGTCGGATGCGCGCCTCAGCCATGGTGCGGTGGGGGAAAGATCATTTGACCGTTGCATCGGCGCTGGGGTGACGCTTGCGCAGCAGCCGCAGGACTTGTGCATCTTCGACCTGGGCGAAATCCCGATAGAACTCCCCCACTGAACCAAACCATTGCGGCGTATCCAGGCAGACGACCTCATCGGCATACTGCGTCAGCCGGCGGATCGCCTCGGGCGGCGCCACGCCGACCGCGGCAATCAGCCGCTTGGGCTCGCGCTGGCGCAGTGCGCGCAGGGCCGCGATCAACGTCGAACCGGTTGCCACCCCGTCATCGACGACGATCACCACCCGACCGTGTGGATCACACGCCGGCCCATAGGCCTGCCGGCGAGCCGCGAGCACATGCCGCTGGCGCTCGACTTCCCGCTCGAGATCCTCGCGCGCGATCCAGGTAGCGACTTCGGGGTTGAGCCATACGGCACCTGCCTCATCGACGGCGCCGATGGCGAATTCCGGATTGCCCGGAGCGCCGAGCTTGCGCACCAGAACCACATCGAGTTCGCCATCCAGCGCCCGCGCGATGTAATCGGCCATGGGCACTGCGCCACGCGGGATCGCCAGCACCAGGGGATGCTGCCCTTTCAGCGCCGACAGGCGCGCGGCCAGCCGGCGCGCGGCGTCCATACGGTCGTCGAACATGGACAGCCCCCCTCAGTCGATGGTCGGTCTCGAACCGCGGATGCCGATGCTCTCGAGCTTCGCACTGACAGCGTCCAGGGTCGCAACATCCGCAAACGGGCCCACCCACACCTTGTGGACGGCCTGGCCGCCGGACGGCTCGCTGCGGATGTCGACCGGACCGAGTTCGGCGAGGAGAAGCCGTTGACGCATGCGCTCGGCATTTTCGCGCTGGGAAAAAGCGCCGGTTTGAAGATACATGCGCGGCTTGCCTTGGACAGCGCGCGGTCCGGCATCGACCACGGCAACGCCGGCCTCACCGGGCTCGACGGCGACGATTTCGACAGGCGCCGTGCCCTTTTGCACCACGCCGAGACGGGTCGCGGCGGCAAAGGACAGGTCGATGACGCGGTTGCCCACGAAGGGACCGCGATCGTTCACCCGCACGATGGCGCTGCGGCCGTTTTCCAGATTGGTGACGCGCACATAGGACGGCAGCGGCAGCGTCTTGTGCGCGGCGGTCATCGCATGCATGTCGTAGAGTTCGCCGCTCGAGGCGTACTTGCCATGGAAATCCGGTCCGTACCACGAGGCGATGCCGCGCTCGCGGAAACCGTGCGCCGTATCGAGCACCACATAGCGGCGACCATCCACGACGTAATAAGGGGGATTGCCGAGGCGGCTGCGCGGCTCGAATCGTGGCACCGCATCAGGATAGGATCCTTTTGCCTGAGGAACCGGTGGACTCAACGGCGCATGACGCACCGGTTCACGGGGAAGCTGGCCGCAAGCGGTGAGCAGCATGGACGTCGACACGACGAGCCCAAGCGCGGATCGGCGCGGGGCGCGGCGTCGCCAGCGGCGGCCTCCGTCAGGTCTGGGCGGCGTAGGCACGGCGGATCTCCTGACTCAGCTGGAAGACGGCCATGGCGTAGAGCACGCTCTGGTTGTAACGCGTGATGACGTAAAAGTTGGGCAAGGCGATCCAGTATTCCGGGCCGGCTTCCTGATCGAGCATGAGAAGGTTGGCCGGCAGATCCTCGGGCAAGACCGCGTCGGTCTTGATGCCGCTTTGCCGGAGGGAAGCGACCGTATGCGGTGTCTCCCGTTTCTGATTGCCCAGGGCCTGCGCCTGCGGCGTAAGCGCGGCGGCCGGAAAGGCCACGGGGGCATGCTTCTTCCAGCCATGGCGAGCGAAGTAATTGGCCACGCTGCCGATGGCATCGGCTGGCTGCCAGAGGTTGCGCTGGCCGTCCCCGTCGAAATCGACGGCATAGGCCCGGTAGCTGCTGGGAATGAACTGTCCCATGCCCATGGCGCCGGCATAGGAGCCGAGCGTCTGGCGCGGGTCCAGCTGCTCCTCTCGGGTCAGCCTGATGAAATGCTCCAGCTCGCCCAGGAAAAAGGCGCCGCGCTTCGGGTAGCCAAAGCCGAGTGTGGCCAGGGCATCGAGCACCCGGTAGCGCCCCAGATTGCGGCCGAACTGGGTTTCCACGCCGATGATGGCGACGATGATCTCCGCGGGAACGTCATAACGGGCTTCCGCCTCGCTCAGCAGCGTCTGGTGCGCCTGCCAGAAAGCGACCCCGCCATCGATACGGGCAGGCGTCAGAAACAGCGCCCGATATTGATACCAGGGTTTGGCCTCGTAGGGCCGGCTGATGGCGTCGATGATGTCCTGCCGGAACACCGCCTCGCCGAGCAAGGCCCGCACGGTCGCCTCGGATATGCCCGGCTCTTTGGTCATCCGGCTGATCAGCGCCTCGCTCTGGGCAGGATCGATCCAGCTCGAGGCGGCAGGCTGTGCAAGCGCGGCGCCCGCAGGGACAAGGCCCAGCAGAGCCGCCAAGAGAGGACCGGGCAATCGTTTCATGGTGCAAGCATCTTCTTGTGGGTCTGAATCGACATGAGCATACCGAAGCCCGCCAGCAGGGTCACCATCGAGGTCCCACCATAGCTGATCAGCGGCAGCGGCACCCCGACCACGGGCAGGATGCCGCTGACCATGCCGGTGTTGACGAGCACATAGAACAAAAACGTGAAGCTCAAGCTGGCGGCGAGCAATCGCTCGAAGCCGTTCTGGCCGTTGCCGGCGATCTGCAAACCGCGCACCGTGACGGCGAAATAGATGCCCAAGAGCAGCAGCAGGCCGATGAGCCCGAATTCCTCGCCATACACGGCGAAAATGAAGTCCGTGGTGCCTTCGGGCAGGAATTGCAGATGCGCCTGGCTGCCATTGAGCCAGCCCTTGCCGAACAGTCCGCCCGAACCCAGTGCAATCTTGGACTGAATGATGTGATAGCCGGTGCCCAAGGGATCTGCTTCCGGATTGAACAGCGTCAACACGCGCTGACGCTGATAGTCATGCATCAAGGTCCAGACCAGCGGCAGAGCCGCTCCGAGTGCTGCCGCCAGAGCGATGATCCAGCGCCAGCCGAGTCCGCCCAGGAACAGCACCGCCACACCCGCCGTCATCACCAGCACGGCCGTGCCCAAGTCCGGCTGCTCGGCGATCAGGAGCACCGGGCCGCCGATCAACACCAGCACGATGGGGACGTCCCAGCCCTGTGGCGGAATGCCGCGATCCTGAAGGTAGCGGGCGATCATGAGCGGCATGGCGAGCTTCATCAGTTCGGACGGCTGAAAGCGGATCACGCCCAGATCCAGCCAGCGCTGCGCACCCTTGCCGATGTCCCCCAGCAGCATGACCAGGATCAGCAACACCAGCCCGGCCCCATAGAGAACGGGCGCCAGCCGGTACAACCAGTCGCTCGGAACCTGCGCCACGGCAAACATGACCGCAAAGGCCAGACCCAGGCGGATGAGCTGACGCACCAGCAGGTCCATGTCGGCGCCGCCCGCGCTGTAAAGAATCATGAGGCCCACGCCGGACAGGGCGCTCAGCAACACCACGAGCGGCAGATCCACGTGCAGCCAGGTCGGCCAGTCGCGCAGCGGCGTGCGCAGGCCGCCACCCGCTTCGTAGAGGGTCCGGTTCATGACGATGACTCCTCGCGCAACAGATAGGCATCGAGCACCTGTCGTGCGATCGGCGCAGCGGTGCGCCCGCCGCTTCCGCCATGTTCCACCACCACCGCAATGGCAATGGCCGGGTCGTGCTGTGGGGCAAAACCGATGAACAAGGCATGATCGCGCAGGTGGGCCGCCACGTTTTCCTCGACGTACTCCTCCTCGCTGCCGAGCCCGAACACCTGCGAGGTGCCCGTCTTGCCCGCATAGGCATAAGGCGCGCCGCGACCGCTGCCGAAGGCGGTGCCGCCCGGCGTCTGCACGACGTCGTGCATGGCGTCGATGACGGTTTCCCACTGGGCCGGAGTGCCGAAAGGAACGGCTGCGCCCGGTACCGGTGTGAGCGGAACATACCGGCCGCTGATCACATCCTCCCGCGCGCGCACCACGCGGGGCTGCAGCACCTCGCCGCGCCGGGCCAGGGTGGCCGCGGCCTGGGCCAGCTGCAGCGGCGTGGCGAGGTTGTAGCCTTGACCGATCGAGTTCACCAGCGTTTCTCCGATGTACCAGGGCTGTTTGCGAACCTGCTGCTTCCAAGCCTTGGAGGGCACCAGGCCGGCGCGCTCGCCAGGCAGGTCGATTCCGGTGCGGTGCCCCAACCCAAACGCGACCAGGGCGTCGTGAATCCGGTCGATCCCCAACTCCAGCGACAGCAGATAAAAATACACATCACAGGATTCGGCGATGGCGCGGCGCAGGTCGGTCGGACCATGACCACGCCGTTTCCAGTCCCGGTAACGGCGCTCCTGATTGGGCAGCTTGACGAAGCCCGCGCAGTACACGCCGCCACGACCCAGGGGCTGCCCGCTGGCCAGATCGGCCAACCCGAGCAGAGGCTTGACGGTCGACCCCGGCGGGTACTGACCCAGGATGCTGCGATTGAACAGTGGCCGGCCCGGGTCCTTGCTCAGCGCCTGATAGTTCTCCGTTGAAATCCCGCCGATGAAGAGATTGGGATCGTAGGCCGGCCGGCTGACCAGTGCGAGCACCTCGCCGCTGGTCGGCGCAATGGCGACGATGGCGCCGCGCTGCCCGGCCAGTGCTGCTTCCGCGGCCTGCTGTAGACGGATATCCAGACTCAGGTAAAGGTTCTGCCCCGCCGTGGGCGCGCGGCTCTCGAGCACGCGGATGGTGCGCCCCTGTGCATTGACCTCGACTTGCTCGTAGCCGGTCACGCCGCGCAACTCGGCTTCGTAGGAGCGCTCGACGCCGTTGCGCCCGGCCTCGGTCAGGCCGGCATAGGTGCCTTCCGGGACATCCCGCAGATCCCGTTCGTCCACGGCGCCCGTATAGCCGATCACATGGCCGGTGCTGGCGCCGAAGGGGTAATGGCGCGTCAGATCGGCGCGGATGTCGACGCCGGGGAAATGAATGCGATCGATGGCCAGCCGCGCCACTTCCTCGTCGGTCAATCGGTGGCGCAGAGGAATGGCATCGAATGGCCGGCTGCGCCGTCGCTCACGCTCGAAGCGTTCGCGATCCCGCGGCGTGATCTCGACCAGCCGTGACAAGCGCTCCAGCGTCTGCGGCAGGTCGGGAACATCCTCGGGCACGATCTCCAGCCGGAACGACGGCAGGTTCTCGGCCAGCAGGATGCCGTGACGGTCGTAGATGAGCCCGCGCGGCGGCGGCAGCGGTCGCAACCGCACGCGATTGCCCTGCGAAAGGGTCGCGAAATGGGCGTGCGAATGGACCTGCAGCTCATACAGACGCAGACCCATCCCGAGCAGCAGCGCCAAAGCGACAGCGGCGGCCAGCAGGATCCGGCTGCGGATGAGCCGTCGCTCGAGCTCCGGGTTGTGCAACCGGACCTGCGGGTTCCAGCGCAAGCGACGGCGCATGGCCATCACCCGAGCACGAAGCGGCGCCGCACGTCCCTGAGCACCGCAAATATCCAGGGCCAGATCAGCGCGCTGGTCAGGATCCCGGGCCAGGGAAACAGGGGATCGCCGCGATTGCCCATGCCGGCCAGCCAGTAGCTCGGGAACGCCGCCAGCGCCAGGATGGGGACGAGCGCCAGACTCTGCTGCCACACCGGAAAGGCGCGAAGTTGCAGATGGAAACGGGCCACGACGTAGGCGGCCAGCGTCAAGCTCAGGGCCTGGACCCCCAGCACGCCGCCGCTGATCACGTCCATCAGCAGCCCCAGGCTCCAAGCCGTCGCGAGACCGACTCGCTCCGGCAACGCCATGATCCAATAGATCACGACCAGCGCCACCCAGTCAGGACGCCACGGCGCGGCCCAGGACGGCAAGGGAATGAAGGTCAACGACAGCGCCAGGAAGAAGCAGGCGCCGAGTACACCGGAGCGGGTCAGCATCAGGGAGACTCATCCTCGCGCTGCACGGACTGGGGCGGCGGGCTGTCCAGCGGCGGGTGGTCCCAGATCAGCAGCACCTCGCGACTGCGGTCCACCTGTGCCGTCACTTCCGCGCGCACTTGGGCGAACCGGCCTTGTCCCTGGCGGTCGATCGTGCGCACGGTGGCGACCGGATAGCCGCGGGGAAAGCGGCCGCCCAGTCCCGAGGTGATCAGCAGGTCACCCTCGCGGATGTCGGCATTGCGGGGCAGATAAGGCAACGTCAGCCAGCGGCTCTCGCCCGTGCCCTGTGCCACCGTGCGCAGGCCGTTGCGGTTGACCTCCACCGGCAGCGAGTGATCCGCATCGGTGATGAGCAGGGCCACCGACGTATTGAGGTTGACCTGGGTGACCTGGCCCATCACCCCTCGGGCGTCGATGATGGGCTGGCCGACGTGGACCTGATGCAGCAAGCCCCGATTGATGGTGATGCGCTGGCGATAGGGATCGAGGTCCATGGCCAGGATCTCGGCGATGGACAGGCGATCGTCGAGCCGGCTGGAGGACTGCAGCAATTCGCGCAGACGGGCATTCTCGGCCTGCAGCACCGCGAGCTTCTGGATCTGCGCCTCGAGCAGCACCTGCCGGGTGCGCAGGCTTTCGTTTTCGGCCAGGATGCTGCGGCGGGTGCGCAGGCTTTCGGTGAGTTCACGCCCGATCCGCATGGGCATGTCGACGGCGAGCTGAATCGGATAGGCCAAGGTACCGATGACGAGGCGCAGGCGCATCGACTGCCCCGCGTCGTAGATCATCAGCGCAAATGCCGCGAGCACGAGCAGGACGAGGCGCAGATTGAGTGCGCGGGTCTTGAGGAACAGCGGTTTGATGGCCTCGCCCCCCGGGCAGTTTCGCGGCCGGCCGCGATGAGTCTCTCAATCCAGCGAGAACAGGTCGACACCGTGCTGATCCACCAGTTCCAGCACCCGCCCGCCGCCGCGCGCCACGCAGGTGAGGGGTTCATCGGCCAGCACGACAGGAATGCCCGTCTCTTCCATCAGCAGACGATCCAGATCGCGCAGCAGGCTGCCGCCGCCGGTGAGCACGATGCCGCGTTCGGCCACATCCGAGGCCAGCTCCGGCGGCGTCTGTTCCAGCGCCGTCTTGACCGCCCGCACGATGACGCTCAGCGGCTCCTGCAGCGACTCCAGGATTTCGTTGCTGTTCAGCGTGAAGCTGCGCGGCACGCCTTCGGACAGATGGCGGCCCTTGACCTCGATCTCGCGCACTTCCTTGGCCGGGAAGGCCGAGCCGATCTCGCGCTTGATGCGCTCGGCCGTGGTCTCGCCGATCAGGATGCCGTAGTTGCGGCGCACGTAGTTGACGATGGCGTCGTCGAACTTGTCGCCGCCGACCCGCGCCGAGGCCGCGTAGACGATGCCGTTGAGCGACATCACGGCGACCTCGGAGGTGCCGCCACCCACGTCCAGCACCATGGAACCGCGCGCCTCGTGCACCGGAATGCCCGCGCCCATGGCGGCAGCCACGGGTTCTTCGATGAGATACACGCGCCGGGCGCCGGCGCCGGCTGCCGATTCCTTGATCGCGCGGCGCTCGACCTGGGTCGCGCCATAGGGCACGCAGATCAGCACACGGGGACTGGGACGGAAGTAGGGGGAATCGTGGACCTTGCGGATGAAGTGCTGGAGCATCTTCTCGGTGGCGGTGAAATCGGCGATCACCCCGTCCTTGAGCGGCCGGATGGCGGTGATGTGACCGGGCGTGCGCCCCACCATGGCCTTGGCCGCGGCGCCCACAGCCTCGATGGTCTTGCCCCGCCCGTTGCCGTCGTCCCGGATGGCCACGACGGACGGCTCGTCGAGCACGATCCCCCTGCCCCGGGCATAGATCAGCGTGTTGGCGGTACCGAGGTCGATGGACAGGTCATTGGAGAAAAACCCCCGAAGCCCTTTGAATTTCAGCATGGAAGTATCTAGGTCCTGTGGGGAGAATGCGAGGATCGCAAGCTGTTAAACTGCAAGACTCTAGCAACGCCGCATGACCGGAGCAAGGCCAGCATCCTGCCGCGCAGGCTTGCGTGTACACTGCGGCCCATCGCGATGGCATCCAGTCTCTCGCGCCCGCCCGTTGGAGAACGCCCATGTCGCTCAACATCGATACCGTCCGGGGCATCGCGCATCTGGCGCGTCTGGCCGTCAGTGAGCCCGAACTCGAAGCGCATGCGCTGACGCTGTCGCGCTGCCTCGACCTTTTGGCCGAGATCAACGCCGCGGACACCACGGGTGTCGCCGAAATGGCGCATCCCCTGGATCTCGCCCAGAGGCTGCGGCCCGACGAGGTCACCGAAGCCGACGTGCGGGACGCCTGTCTGGCCCAGGCGCCCGCCGCCGAGAACGGCCTGTTCCTGGTTCCGAAGGTCATCGAATAACCCACGCACACCCCGCCGGGAGTTTGCATGCACAGTCTGTCCGTCGCCGAAATGGCCGAGGCCCTGGCCCAAGGGCAATGCACCAGCGAAGAGCTGACCGAGGTGTTTCTGGAGCGCATCGCCCAATTCGATGGCGAGCTCAACAGCCTCATCACCGTCGAGCCGGAGCGCGCGCTGGCGCAGGCGCGCGAGGCCGATGCGCGCCGCCGTCGCAGTGACGCGGGGCCTTTGACCGGCGTGCCCATGATCCACAAGGACATCTTCCTCACGGCCGGCCAGCGCACCACCTGCGGCTCGCGCATGCTGGGCCACTTCGTGCCGCCCTTCGACGCCACCATCGTTGCGCGCTGCGCCGCCGCCGGCCTCGTCACCTTGGGCAAGGCCAACATGGACGAGTTCGCCATGGGCTCCTCCAACGAGACCAGTTATTTCGGCCCGGTGCGCAATCCCTGGGACCCGGCGCGAGTGCCGGGCGGTTCCTCCGGGGGCTCGGCCGCCGCGGTGGCCGCGCGTCTGGCGCCGCTCGCCACCGGCTCGGACACCGGCGGCTCGATCCGTCAGCCGGCCGCGCTGTGCGGCATCACCGGCCTCAAGCCCACCTACGGCCGGGTGTCGCGCTACGGCATGATCGCCTTTGCCTCCAGCCTCGATCAGGCCGGCGTGTTCGGGCGCGACGCGCAGGACTGCGCCTTGCTGCTCGAAGCGATGGCCGGCTTCGATCCGCGCGATTCCACCAGCGTGGATCTGCCCGTGCCGCACTATGCCGGCAGCCTGAACAACCCGCTCACCGGCCTGCGCATCGGTATCCCGGCCGAGTTCTTCGGTGCGGGCCTCGAGCCGGCCGTGGGGCAGGCCGTCGAGGCGGCGCTCGAGGTGTTCGAGACGCTCGGCGCGACCCTGCATCCCGTGCATCTGCCGAACCTCGGGCTCTCGGTGCCGACCTACTACACGCTGGCACCAGCCGAGGCCTCTTCCAACCTCTCGCGCTTCGACGGGGTACGCTACGGCCATCGCTGCGAGAACCCGGCCAACCTCGAGGATCTCTACAAGCGCAGCCGCGGCGAGGGCTTCGGCGACGAGGTCAAGCGCCGCATCATGATCGGCACCTACGTCCTCTCGGCCGGCTACTACGACGCCTACTACCTCAAGGCCCAGCGCTGCCGGCGCCTGATCACCGAGGATTTCCGCCGCGTGTTCGAGACCGTCGACGTGCTGGCCGGACCCACCGCGCCCGAGGTGGCCTTCCGGCTGGGCGAGAAGACGGACGATCCGGTCAAGATGTATCTGTCGGACATCAACACCATCGCGGTGAACCTCGCCGGCCTGCCGGGACTGTCGCTGCCGGCCGGCTTCGTCGAGAACCTGCCGGTGGGTCTGCAGCTCATCGGGCCGCACTTCGAGGAAGGCCGGTTGCTCAACATGGCGCATCAGTTCCAGCGGGAAACCGACTGGCACCGTCGCCATCCGACCGCTTTCGCCTGACATCGGCCCGCACCCTTCGAGGACACCTGCAATGGAATGGGAAGTCGTGATCGGGCTGGAAATCCACGCCCAGCTCGCCACCCGCAGCAAGATCTTTTCCGGCGCCGCCACGCGCTACGGCGCCGCGCCCAACACCCAGGCCAGCGTCATCGACCTGGGCTATCCCGGCACGCTGCCCGTGCTCAACGAGGCGGCGGTGCGCATGGCGGTGAAATTCGGCCTCGCGGTGCAGGCCCACATCGCCCCGCGCTCGGTGTTCGCACGCAAGAATTACTTCTACCCCGACCTGCCCAAGGGCTATCAGATCAGCCAGTTCGAGCTGCCGGTGGTGAGTCAGGGACACCTCGACATCGATCTGGACAACGGCGAACGCAAGCGCATCGGCATCACCCGCGCCCATCTGGAAGAAGACGCCGGCAAGAGCCTGCACGAGGATTTCCATGGTCTCTCGGGCATCGATCTCAACCGCGCCGGCACCCCGCTGCTCGAGATCGTCTCCGAACCCGACCTGCGCTCGGCCAAGGAAGCCGTGGCCTACATGAAGAAGCTGCACGCCCTGGTGCGCTATCTGGAGATCTGCGACGGCAACATGCAGGAAGGCTCGTTCCGCTGCGACGCCAACGTCTCGGTGCGCCGGCGCGGCGCGGCGCGCCTGGGCACGCGCTGCGAGATCAAGAATCTCAATTCCTTCCGCTTCGTGGAACGGGCCATCAATCACGAGGTGGAGCGCCAGATCGAGCTGATCGAAAGCGGTGGCACAGTGGTGCAGGAAACCCGCCTGTACGACTCGGTCAAGGACCAGACCCGCTCCATGCGCAGCAAGGAGGAAGCCAACGATTACCGCTACTTCCCCGATCCGGACCTGTTGCCGCTGGTGATCGAGCCGGCCTTCGTCGATGCCGTGCGCGCCACCCTGCCCGAGCTGCCGGATGCCAAGCGCGCCCGCTTCGTCACCGACTACGGCCTGCCCGAGTACGACGCCGGCGTGCTCACCAGCGCGCGCGAACTGGCCGATTACTACGAAGCCGTGGTGGCGCTGGCCCCAAGCGACGCCAAGCTCGCCGCCAACTGGGTCATGGGCGAACTGGCCGCGCGGCTCAACGAGGCGAACCTCGACATCACGCAGAGCCGGGTCGGCGCCGCGCAACTGGCCGGGTTGCTGGTGCGCATCAGCGACGAGACCATCTCGGGCAAGATCGCCAAACAGGTGTTCGAGGTGCTCTGGAGCGAGGGCGGCGACGCCGACGCCGTCATCGACCGGCTCGGGCTGCGGCAGATCACCGACAGCGGCGCGCTGGAAGCCATCATCGACCAGATCATCGCCGACAACCCGGCCCAGCGCGACCAGTACCGCGCGGGCAAGGACAAGCTGTTCGGCTTCTTCGTCGGTCAGGCGATGAAAGCCACGGGCGGCAAGGCCAACCCCGCCCAGCTCAACGACCTGCTGCGCCGCAAGCTGGACGGCTGACATGAGTGATGGCGACCGTCTGTACCGCTTCCTGTTCGAGGATTTCCCGATCCGCGGGCAATGGGTGCGCCTGGACGCCACCTGGCAGGAAGCGCAGTCGCGCCGCATCGATCCGCCCTCGTTAAGGCGCCTGCTCGGGGATGCCATGGCGGCCAGCGCCCTGCTCACCGCGGGACTGAAGTTCGAGGGCCGGCTCAATCTGCAGATCGAAACCGACGGTCCGCTGCGCCTGGTGCTGGCGCAGTGCGACCACCTGCTGCACCTGCGCGCCACAGCCCGCTACGACGAAGGCCTGCCGAGCGAGGAGATCGATTTCGGCGAGCACGGCCGGCTGCTGCTGGCGCTGGAGGGCCGCAAGCCCCATGAACGCTATCAAGGCGTCGTCCCGCTGGTCGGGGAGGATCTCGCGGGCGCCCTCGAGCACTATTTCGCCCAGTCCGAGCAGCTCCCGGCGCGGCTGCGCTTTGCGTCAACCGCGCACACCGTCACCGGGCTGCTGCTGCAGCGCATGCCGGGCGAGAGCGCCGATCCCGACGCCTGGAACCGCTGCAATCATTTGTTCGACACCCTGGGCGCGGCGGAACTGCAGCAATGGCCGGCCGAGACACTGTTGCGCCGACTGTTTGCCGAGGAGAACGTGCGCCTGTTCGAACCGGCGCCGGTCAGCTTCCGCTGCCGCTGTTCGCGTGAAGGCGTGGCCGCCATGCTGCGGCAACTGGGCAGCGAGGAACTGCACGACATCCTGCGCGAGCAGGGCAGGATCGCGGTCACCTGCGAATTCTGTGGGCGCGATTACCGCTTCGATGCCGTCGACGTCGGCCAGCTCCTCGCCGACGACGCGCTGCCGCCGTCCTCCGCCACGCACTGATCCGCGCCGGCCGAGCTACCCGGTCGCAGGAGCGGATAGCGCAGCGCGAACCATCGCCACCACAACCGCGTGGTCCACCACCCGAGCGCACCCCCGGCCACGGCATCGCTCAGGTAATGCGCCGTCAGCACGACCCGGCTGGACGCGAGCAGCACACCGGCGAGCAGGAACAGCCGTCGCCCGCGCGGCCAAAGGCAGGCCAGCGCGGCGCTGACGGCCAGCGCCGTGTTGGCATGGCCCGAGGGAAAAGAACTGAAATCGTAGCCGCCCTCGAAGAAATAAAACCCGTATTCCCCGCGCAGCATCAGGGCATTGAACCGCGCCCGTCCGAAAAGGTACTTGAGGGCGTTGACCAGCACCCCGGAACTCGCGACGCTGATAAAGACGAACGCGCACGCCAGACTGATCCGGTGCGCGCGGGCCCGCAGGAGTGGCGCAGCAGCGCGGCGTTGCACCAGCAGGCCCAGCACGCCGACCAGCAACGCTGCGGACAACACCCAGAGCGAATCCCCGGCGTGCGTGATCCAGGACGCCAGCCCATCGAAGAAAAACGTCCGGCGGCGGAACATCCAGGCCAGCGGACGATCGATCCAGAGGATGCAGACCGCCATGGCGAGCGCCCCGCCGAGGAGCAGCGCGCCGTAACGGACCGGACCCGGCAGGACGGGGTTCGCCGCGTCGCCGCGGCCGCTCATCGTGCCTCCCCCGCCAGGCGATAGAGCGTCAAGCGCAGCGGGCCGCCACCGTTGAGGTCGAGCGCGGCGATGCGCGCCAGCGGCTCGGCGGCTGCGCCCGCGCCTGCCAGCGCCGCCAGAAACGCCGCTTCCCGGCGTTCATCCACCAGTACGGGCCTATCCTGTTCGCGCAAGAGCCGCCGGGCCGCCGCATCGCCGTCACTCAGCAGCGTCGTGCCGCGGCCCGTCCAGAAGACGAGACTGGGCTCGGTATAGCCGGCGGCAATGAGCGGCGCCGTGATGCCCTGCGCCTGCAGTTGCCGCGCCACCTCGCGGCTGGGCCAGAGCGCATCGAGCCGCGGCAGCATGAGCCCCAGCACCAGGACCGCGGGCACCAGACCGGCCAGCCCCAGCGCCGGTCCGCGGCGCCCCAGCGCCCACAGCGCCGCCGCGCCCGTCACCATCGCGCCGGCCGCGAGTGCAAAACCGACGGACGGTTCACCCGCCGCGCGCGGCAGCCAGACCGTCAGGCCCGACAGGACCAGGGCGCCGATGGCCCACAGCGCCCGGCCGAGCCAGCGGCTCCAGGCCGGTGCGGCGGCCTCGCGACCCGTGAGCAGCACGCCGGCCATCAGGCACAAGGCTGGCACGGTCGGGAGGATGTAGTGCGGCAGCTTGGTGGGAATCAGCTCGAACAGCAGCCAGAACGGCAGCGCCCAGGCCAGCAGAAATCGCACGGCGGGCTCGGCGCGCGCGCGCCACGAGGCCGCCAGACCCGGCACCAGCAGCAGCACGGCGGGCCAGAGCGTCAGCGGCGTCAGCAGCAGATGGGTGCCGGGCGGCGCCCCATGCGATTCCTGTCCGCGCGCCGCCTTGGCGAGCAGATCGCGCGCCACGGCGTCGTGCCAGAACGCGCCTTCGCTCGCCCGCGTGATGGCCCACAGCCAAGGCAGCACCAGTACCGCGAACCACAGCGCGCCCCAGCCGGGCCGCAGCGCGCGCCACAGCCGCGCATTGCGGTCGGCCAGCGCGAGGGCAAGCACGGTCAGCAACGACGCCAGCAGGGCGATCGGCCCCTTGACCAGCAGCGCCGCCGCCTGCGCAAGCCAGAATCCCTGCACCGCGAGCGCGGGGATAGGCCGACATTCCCGATGCGCCCGATAGATCGCCCAAAGCGCCGCCTGGGCCGCCACCACCAGCGCCAGCAGGACGGCATCGGTCTTGGCCAGCCGGGCTTCCACCCCCAGCAGCACGGTGAGCGCGAGCAGCGCGCCGGCGCGCCAGCCCGTGCCGGGCCGCCCCAGCCGATCGCCCAGCCGCGCCGTCAGGACCACGGCCGCCAGCGCCCCCAACAGCGACGGCAGGCGAAACGGCCAGATCGGGTTGTCCCAGCCCGTGCCGGCCAGTCGCGCCGCGGCGGCCTGCAGCCAGTAGATGCCGGCCGGCTTGTTGAGCCGGGCCTGTTCCTGGAAGCGAATGTGCAGATAGTCGCCGTCTTCCAGCATCTGGCGGCTGGCCTGCGCAAAACGCGATTCGTCCCGATCGGTGGGCGGCAGGCTGAAGAAGCCGGGCAGGAACAGCGCCAGCGCGCCCAGCAACAGCAGCAAACGGGCCGCAGCGGCGCGCAGAATCGAGTCGCGGGGGACAGGCATGAGGCCCTTCACGGAATCGTCGCGTAAGCCCGCTAGCCTATCGCTCCCATGTGAAATGCCGATGACTCGACCAGCGACCCCATGCAAGCTGCCGCACTCCCCGATTCGCGCGCCACGGCCTCGACCGGCGCATTGCTCGCGCTGGGCATCATCGCCCTGCTGACGGCCTTGCGCGTCGCGCTGCTCGTGGCCTCGCCGCTGGATCTGTTCGTGGACGAGGCGCAGTACTGGCTGTGGTCCACCGCGCCTGCCGCCGGCTATTTCTCCAAGCCGCCGCTGATCGCCTGGCTGATCGCGCTCACGACCGGCCTCGCAGGGGACGCCGAATGGGGCGTGCGCCTCGCCTCGCCGCTGCTGCATGCCGGCACCGCGGGCTTCATCCTGCTCGCAGGCCGGGCGCTGTACGATGCGCGCACCGGGGCGGCCGCCGCCCTCGTCTACCTCACCCTGCCCGCCGTCAGCTTTTCCAGCCTGCTCATCTCGACCGATGCGCCCCTGCTGTTTTTCTGGAGCGCGGCGTTCTATGGCCTGATCGAGGCCGAGCGGCGCGGCGGCCTCTGGTGGCCTGCGCTGGGACTGGCGCTGGGGTTGGGGCTGCTGTCCAAGTACGCCATGGCGTTCTTCCTGGTCGGCTGGCTGGGGCATGCGCTGAGCGGCGGCCGCACGTCCCGGCGCGGCGCGGCGCTGGCCCTGATCGTCGCGGGCGCCTGCTATGCGCCCAATCTCCTCTGGAACGCCATCCATCATTTCGTCAGCTACCGTCACACCGGCGCGGACGCCGAGCTGGGCGGCGCGGGCCTGCGTCCAGGCGCCCTGCTCGGTTTCATCGCCAGCCAGATCGCACTGCTCGGGCCGGGTGTGTTCCTGGGCCTGCTCATGGCGCTGCGTCCGCCCGGCGATCCCCGCGTTCGCTTGTTGCTCTGGTTTACCGCGCCGGTGCTGGTCTTCTACCTGGCGCTGGCGGCGATCGCCGGCGCCAATGCCAACTGGGCGGTGAGCGCCTATGTGGCCGGGACGATCCTGGCGGCGCGGGGCCTGCTGACCTGCCGGTGGCGGCCGGCGCTGCGCACGGCGCTGGCGCTGAACCTGCTGTTGGGGCTGGCGCTGGCCGGCGCCGTCCTGCGCTGGGGTGACGACCACGCGCGTTTTCCGCTGCACGCCGACCCGTTCAAGCGCCTGCGCGGCTGGGAGGCGCTGGGCCGCGAGGCCGCGCCGTGGCGCCAGCGCTACCCCGCCGATTGCCTGCTGGTCGCGGATCGCGCCACCGCTGCGGCCATGGCCTACTACGCCACGCCGCGGCCCGCGCCCGTCGTCAAGTGGCATCCGCCCGGACCAGTTCGCGACCACTTCGATCTCACCCGTGATCTTGCTCGCGCCGACTGTCCCGCCTGGCTGCTGATCGGCTCGCCTGCGCAGACCGTTGCCATCCTGCCCCATTTCGCCCATGTCCAACAGCTGGGCGAGGCGCGACAGCCGCAAGGCAGCCAGGATCGCACCCACGCGCTCTATCGTCTGCAGGGCTTTACCGGCTACCCCACCCGGAGCGACGCACCATGAACCGGCCTCTGCCCGTCTATCCCGCCCTCTGTCTCGGCATCATTCTGGGCGTCCTGTTCTGGTGCTGGCCCGCGCTCGATCTGTGGACGGCGCGCCAGTTCTATCTCGCCCCGCGCGAGTTCTGGTGGACCGACCTGCCCATCAGCCTGTGGCAGAAGCGGATCGTCCGCATCATCGGCGCCGGCGCCCTGCTGGTCTTTGTCATCGGGCTGGTGCGCGCCCGCGCGGGCCGCCGGTGGCGGGGATTGCCCCGGCGCGGCTGGCTGTATCTGCTGCTGGCGCTGCTCGTGGGGCCGGGCCTCATCGTCAATCTCGGGCTGAAGGAACACTGGGGCCGGGCGCGACCGAGCTATGTGGAGGACTTCGGCGGGCCGCAGCGCTACACCCCGCCGCTCACGCCCGCGCAGGAATGCGACAGCAACTGCGGCTTCGTCAGCGGGGACGCCGCGCTGGGCTTTTTCCTCATGGCCGGGGCCTTCGTCGATCCGCGCCGCCGGCGCGCGTGGCTGCTGGCCGGGATCGCGGCGGGCGGCATCATCGGCTTCTGGCGCATGGCGGCGGGCGGGCACTTCCTCAGCGACATCCTGTTCGCTGGCCTCGTGGTCTATGGCACCTGCGCCCTGCTGGCCAAAGCGATGCGCCCCGCTGCGGCGCTTCTTGATCCCGATCAAGCCCCCGCTGCGCCACCCCGCGCACACTTGCCCTGAAACCCGATCTTGGACCATCACGAGGAGACCATCGATGCGAATCAGGCACTGGATCATGGGACTGGCGCTGGCCTTCGGTCTGGCGAGCGGCGTACCCGGCATGGCGCTGGCGGCGCAGGGGACCGGCGAGCCCGCGACCTGCGGCATGTGCGGCACGGAAATGAGCAACGCGCACGTGGGCTTCGTGCTCGTGCAGCCCGACGGCAAGGAAGAACGCATGGGCTGCGCCGGTTGCGGGCTGGCGATGCTGAAAGACGCGCCCAAGGACGTGAAAGCGCGGACGCTGGACTTCCTGCGCGGGGATGAAATCGACGCCCGCGCTGCCTATTATGTCCGTGGATCGAGCTTCACCGCCTGCTGCGAACCCTCTTTCCTGGCCTTTGCCAAGAAAGACGAGGCCGAGCGCTTCGCCAAGGGCTTCGGCGGCAAGGTGCTGGATTTCGAAGCAGCCTTCCAGGCCGTCCACGCCGCCCATCACCACGGGAAATGACCCTTCGGGTGCCGATCTTCGGGGCGGCGACCATCGCCCCGAAGATCGGTGATCCCATGCCCGAATCATCCCGCTCCGCCTCCTCGCACCCTGACCCCGCACCCGGCGCCGTCGAGCGCCACCGCCGCAAATGGTGGGTCCTGGGCATCGGCCTGCTTGCGCTGGCCTTCTACCGCAGCCTCCAGCCCCTGCCCGCCGGCCCCAGCGGCACCTACTGGCCGCCCGACGGCAACGCCCTGCCCGAAGTCGTCCTCGCCCGCCTCGCGGGACTCGTCTGCATCGCCATCGGCGCCTGGGGCAGCAAACGCCAC
>DAOKZK010000040.1:0-21658 GCA_035325645.1 Candidatus Macondimonas sp.
GCGATGCAGGACAAGGCGCTGGAGTTCGAGAAGCTGCGCGGCGCGCAGCGGATGGCAGAGATCGGTGCGAGTGCCGATGCGGCGTGGAATGTCGGTGCCGTCGAGGCGCTGCGCGAGGCTGTCGCCGCCCAGGGGCAGCGCTCCGGCGTGCGCTGGGCTGATGCGTTGTCGGTCAGCGTGCGACCAGTGATCACCTATTGGTTCATGGCGCTGTACTGCGCGGCCAAGACGGCAGCGTTCGCGGCCGCCGTGACCGCTGGTGCTGGATGGGGCACCGCCGTCCTGCACGCCTGGACGGAGGCCGATCAGGCGCTGTGGGCCGGGGTGTTGAACTTCTGGTTCCTCGGACGCGTGTTCGACCGGGTACGGCCATGATCGAAATGCCTCAAGCGGCCATTGAATTGGCCAAGCGCTTCGAGGGATTCGAACGCAGGGTGAAGCGCGGAATCGAGATCACTGCCGTCCCCTACATCTGCCCGGCAGGTTTCTGGACGATTGGATACGGCCATCTCTGCGATCCCAAGCACCCGCCGATCACGGAGGCAGAAGCCGAGTTTTATCTGGCGCGCGACCTCCAATCGGCGCTCGCCGCCACATTGCGCTACTGCCCGGTGCTGGCCACCGAACCCGAGAGCAGGCTCGCCGCCATCGTGGACTTCACGTTCAACCTTGGCGCTGGGCGGTTACAGACCTCAACGCTACGGCGGCGCATCAACCAGCGGGACTGGGCTGCCGCTGCGAGTGAACTGCGCCGATGGGTCTATGGCGGCGGGAAAGTGCTGCCGGGATTGGTTACGCGGCGTGAGGCCGAAACAGCGCTGCTTTTCTGAGGCGTATCGTTCGTGGCGGCACGAGATGGTCACGCTTCGGTGGACGTAGTCTTCTTTCTTCGGATCGTTTCATCCGAACTGTCGCCTGAACCTGCGCACGCCAAAGGTGAACACTCCGGCCCCCAGCAGCTTCAAGGCCAGCAGGGAATCCCAAAGCACGTCGAGTCCCGCGCCCTTGAGGAAGCTGCCGAGCACGATATCGGCGTAGTACATGGCGGGAAATAGGTGCGCCTCGAACTGTCCCATGGGGTCCATCGAGGCGATGGGCACCAGCAGCCCCGAATAGAGTACCGAAGGCACGAAGGTGCCGTCCCGTTAGCGCCGACTTTCGTCCATCACCCTGCAGTACCCCTCATTGATCCGGCGCGACAAGGTTGTCCTCGAATGCGACATACTGCTCCGCCAAGGCCACAAATCTGATCAGCCGCCGTTGCCTCCGCGCCCGTCGAATCGGGCACGAGCGGCGACGATCTCGGGCTGGTGGCGCTCGGCCCAAGCGATGAGTTCGGTCAGGGGCGGCATCAGCGAAGTCCCGAGCGGAGTGAGTCCGTAGCGCACCGAGGGCGGTGTCGAGGGCATCACTTCGCGCCAGATGAGTCCGTCGCGCTCCAGGTGACGTAATGTTTCGGTCAGCATGCGGCGCGAGATGTCGGGCACGGCGCGGGCCAGCGCATTGAAGCGTTGCGGGCCCTGCGACAGGGTGACCAGGATCAGCGTCGACCACTTGTCGCCCAGGCGGTCGAGCACGTCGCGTACCGGGCAATTGCGGTGTCCGGTCGATGAAGGCACCGGGTCAAGGGCTGAAGCGGCATCGGCATGCAGGTCGTTGAGCGTCATCTCGGTTCTCTCAAGGTAACCATGGGCGGTGGGTGTGCCTTCTTGTTCGAACAGTAAGGTTACTATATAAGACTAACACCCGCAAATAAACCGTGAGGAACATCATGAAGCTCTATTACAGCCCCGGCGCCTGCTCGCTTTCACCCCACATCGTCCTGCGCGAGGGCGGCTTCGACTTCGCGCTCGAACGCGTCGATCTGCAGAGCGGCGTGACCGAAACCGGCCGTGATTACAGGACGATCAATCCCATGGGCTACGTCCCGGCCTTGCAGCTCGACGACGGGCAGGTGCTTACCGAGGGCCCGGCCATCGTGCAGTATCTTGCCGACCGCGTCCCGGAAAGACACCTGGCACCGCCGGCGGGCACGCTGGCTCGCTACCGGCTGGTGGAATGGCTCAATTTCATTTCCACGGAGTTGCACAAGGGCTTCGGAGCGTTGTTCAACCCGGCGTTTTCCGATGACACGAAGGCGCTCATCAAGGCGCAGCTCGAAAATCGCATCGCGCATGCCGAGCGGCGGCTCGGGGCGGGTCCCTATGCGATGGGCAATGACTTTTCCGTGGCGGACGCCTACCTCTTCACCGTGCTGGGGTGGGGCAAGTATGTGAATGTGGACCTCGCGTCCTGGCCGGCACTCCTGGGCTATCTCGGCCGCATGGCCGCCCGTCCCGCCGTCCAGGCCGCGCTGGCAGCGGAAGGTCTGATTCCAGCCTCGAAATAAGGAGAATAATGATGAACCCCTTGTTTTCCTCTGTTCAGATCGGCCCCCTGTCCCTGCCCAACCGCGTCGTGATGGCGCCCATGACCCGCTCGCGCGCACTGGGCAATGTGCCGAACGAATTGATGGCCAAGTACTACAGCCTGCGCGCCGAGGCCGGGCTGCTTATCACTGAGGGCACTTCGCCATCGCCCGACGGCATGGGTTATGCGCGCATCCCCGGCCTGTATTCCGAGGCGCAAGTCGCTGGCTGGCGCCGGGTGACCGATGCCGTGCACGATGCGGGCGGCCGCATTTTCGTGCAGCTCATGCACACCGGGCGAGTCGGGCATCCGACCAACCTGCCGCCGGGTGCCCGCCTGCTCGGGCCCTCGGCCATTGCCGCGCCGGGCGAGATGTGGACCGACAGCGAAGGGATGCAGCCGCACCCCGTACCCGTCGAAATGACCGAGCAGGACATCGCGGCAGCGATCCAGGAATACGCCGCAGCCTGTAAAAATGCAGTGGCCGCCAGCTTTGACGGCGTCGAGTTGCACGGGGCCAATGGCTACCTCATCGACCAGTTCCTCAACACCGCCTCCAACCACCGTACCGATCGCTGGGGCGGCAGTCTGGACGGCCGTCTCCGCTTCGCGGTGGAAGTGGCCCGCGCTGCCGCGGCAGCGATCGGCGCGGAGCGGGTCGGCATGCGCATCTCGCCCTATGGCGTATTCAACGGCATGGCGCCGGATGCGGAAATGGACGCCCTGTACCTGCGTCTGATCGAGGCGCTCAACGACATCGGCCTCGCCTATATCCACGTGGTCGATCACAGCTCCATGGGCGCACCGCCGGTGAGCGAGGCCCTCAAAGCAAAATTGCGCGCGGCCTTCAAGGGGAAGTACATCCTCTCCGGTGGCTATGACGCAGCGCACGCCAATGCCGATCTGGACGCAGACAAAGGCGACCTCGTGGCCTTCGGCCGCCCCTTCATTGCCAACCCGGATCTGGTGCAAAAACTCAAGGCCGGCATGGAACTCCAGGCGCCCAATCCAGACACCTTCTACACCCCGGATGCGAAGGGTTATACCGAGTTCTGATGCGCCAGCCCGCGCTGTTCATCCCTCACGGCGGCGGCCCCTGCTTCTTCATGGACTGGGACCCGCCCAACACGTGGGCGCGGCATCGCGCGTTTCTGGAAGGGCTGCCCGCGATTCTGCCCGGGCGGCCGCGCGCCTTGCTGGTAATCTCCGCCCACTGGGAGGCGCCACGCTTCACCGTGCAGAAGCACGCTGCGCCGCCGCTCCTATTTGACTATGGCGGTTTTCCGCCGCACACCTACCAACTCACCTGGCCCGCGCCCGGCGCGCCCGCACTGTCAGAACGGGTGGCCGAACTGCTGGGGGCGGCGGGCCTTCCCTGCGGCTTGGATGCCACGCGCGGCTTCGACCACGGCGTGTTCGTGCCGCTCAGGGTCGCCTTCCCGGCTGCTGATATCCCTTGCCTGCAGTTGTCGCTGCGCGGCGATCTCGATCCGGTGGTCCATCTGGCGGCGGGGCAGGCCCTGGCGCCGCTGCGCGATGAAGGCGTGCTGCTGATCTGCTCCGGCAACACCTACCACAACATGGGGCTGATGATGCGCGCCTGGCGCATGGGTTCGACGGAGGTGCATGGCCTTGAATTCGACGCCTGGCTGACTGAAGCCGCCACCCATCCCGATCCCGCCGAGCGCAACTGGCGCTTGCTGAGTTGGTCCCGCGCCCCGGGCGCCCGTGACGCAGCTCCGCGGGAAGAGCACCTGATCCCGCTCATGGTCGCCGCAGGCGCGGCAGGCAACGACCGGGGGAGCAAGCTGTTCGAGGATCACGTGATGGGGGCGGTGCAAAGCGCGTTTCGCTTCGGTTGAGCGCAGCGGATCATCAGACGCTGACCGCGAAACCCAAGCGCTGGATGCAGTCTTGTTTCGACTCGCTTCACCCGAACTGCCTTCTGAACCTTCGCACGCCAAAGGCGAAGATCCCCGCCCCCAGCAGCGTCAATCCCAGCAGGGAGTCCCACAGCACGTCGAGTCCCGCACCCTTGAGCAGGATGCCGAAACCCATCTCGATGAAGTGGTAGAGCGGCGAGAGATACATGGCTTCACGCAGGCCAGGCGGCATGGCCTCGGGCGGGGTCCACGCGCCGGACAGGAAAATCATGGGCATCAGCACGAGGATGGCGAGCAGCGCCGCCTGGGCGAGGTTGCGGGCGATCGTGGCGATGTAGAGGCCAAGGCCCGCCGTGGTGAAGGCATAGAGTGCGGTGACGGTGAAGAAGAGCATGATGCTGCCCTTCATCGGAAAATCGAAGGCACCATGGAGCACGAACAGGAGACTCGCCGCCGTGCCCAGCAGGATCACCAGGGTCATGGCGACGACCTTGGGCAGCAGGATCTGCAAGGAGGAGAGCGGCGTGACCAGGAGCTGCTCGATGGTGCCGCGCTCCTTCTCGCGCACTGCCGCTGCCGCTGGCAGCATGATGGACATGATGGTGATCACCACCAGGAGCTCGGACAGCGGCATGAACCAGGCATCCTTTTGGTTCACGTTGTACCAGACACGATGTTCGCTGCGGATCATCGGCACGTTATCCAGGGCGCTGGCGCTTCCGCCCAACCGGGCGAGCGCCTGATCGAAGCCATACTGGCCGATGATCTGGGCGCTGTAGCTCGCGGCCAGAAAGCCGAGCACGGTGTTGGCGGCATCTACCTGCACCTGCACGGCGGCCGGCTTGCCGATGAGCAGGTCGTGCTCGAAACGCGGCGGGATATCCAGTATCACCAGCGCCCCGCCGGTGTCGAGCAGCCGCTGCCCCGCGCGAGCGTCCGCCACCTCGCCGTCGAGCTTGAAGTAAGGCGGCTGGAAACGGTAGATCAGATCTCTGGATGCGGCGCTGTGGTCGGCGTCGTGTGCCACCACAACGGCGTTGTTCAGGTTCATGCCGACATTGCCTGCCATGTAGGTGTCAAACAGGAACAGGTAGGCGATGGCGAAGACCAGTAGGCCGTCGCGGCCGAGCTGGATCAGCTCCTTGAGCATCATCGCCCAGAAACGCTGCAGCCAAAGGCCGCTGCCGCTGTTGAAGAGATTCATGCCTTGGGCCTCTTGTTGAACAGCAGGAAGCTCGCCGTCCATAGCGCGATGGCATAGATCGCCAGCGCCAGCACCTTGCCCCACAGCACACCGAGCCCCACGCCCTTGAGGAAGCTGCCGAGCACGATATCGGCGTAGTACATGGCGGGAAACAGGTGCGCCTCGAACTGTCCCATGGGGTCCATCGAGGCGATGGGCACCAGCAGCCCCGAATAGAGTACCGAAGGCACGATGGTGACTACCACGGTCAACATCATTGCCGCCACCTGGGTGCGCACGAACAACGACACCAAAAGGCCGATGCCGGTGGTGCAGATGACGAAAACCACCGAGGCGAAGAAGAAAAACAGCGGGTCGCCTTTGAACGGCGCACCGAACAACCGGGTGGCGAGCAGCCACAGAATGAGAAAGTTGAGCAGGGAGATGCCGACATAGGGCGCGAGCTTGCCGATCAGGAACTCGCCGCGTGTCACCGTCGAGGCGTAGATGTTGTAGATCGAACCGTTTTCCTTCTCGCGCACCACGCCCAGCGCGGTCAGGAACGGCGGGGTGACCATCAGCACGAACATTACCAGCACCGAGGCGATCGACCAGGTGCTGCGGATCGCCTGGTTGAACATGTAGCGCATCTCCACCTTGACCGGCTGCGCCATGGCTTGGGCGGCGGCCGGCGGCACGCCCAGGCGGGCGGAGATATAGCGTGCCAGCAGTTCGCCGTTGTAGGCGGCATTGATGGCCACCACATAGCCCTGGCTGCTCGAGGTGCGGAACGGGAAGGTGCCGTCAATCAGGGTCTGCACCGCCACGGCGCGACCTTGCCCCAGGCGCTCGCCGAAGCGCGGCGGGATGACGATGGCCAGGCGAATGCGGCTGTCGGCGAGCAGCGGACCGATCTCGCGCTCACTCGTGAGATCCCCGCGGTAGTCGAAATAGCGCGAGTCGATATAGCGGTGCAGGTAGTCGCGGCTGGCGGCGCTCTTGTCGTGGTCCACGACGGCGAAGGGGATGTGCTCCACGTCCAGCGTGAGGCCGAAGCCGAAGATCAGCATCAGGGCGGTGGGCACGACGAAGGCCAGGGATAGGAACAGGCGGTCGCGGACGATCTCGCGCCATTCCTTGTAACTCACGGCGAGGATGCGGCGCAGGTTCATCGTCCCGCCTCCACGCGCTCGCGCTCAAGGATGCGGTGGACGAACACGTCCTCGAGCGTCGGTGGCCGCAAGGCGATCTCCCGCACGCGCACGTTATGTTCTTCGAGGACGACGCGAATCCGTGCCGTGGCCGTCTCGACCTCGTGCGCCAGCACATGGAGGCGGCGGCCAAAGAGGGCCGGCTGTCCCAGGCCTGCCTGCTCCAGTGCCTCCAGGGCCGGGAGCACCGGCTCGGCAGCGATGTCCAGGACCTGCCCCGCCTCACGCGCGAGCGCGTCCTTCAACGCCTGTGGCGTGTCGTCGGCGATAAGCTCCCCGGCGTGCATCAGCGCCAGGCGATCGCAGTGCTCGGCCTCGCTCATGTAGTGGGTGGTTAGCAGGATCGCCACCTGCTCCACGCGCGCCAGGTGCACCAGGATCTCCCAGAAGCGCCGCCGTCCGATCGGGTCCACCCCCGAGGTCGGCTCGTCGAGGAACAGGACGCGCGGCCCGTGCACCAGCGCGCAGGCGAGCGCAAGGCGCTGGCGGATGCCCATCGGCAGTCGCGCGACGATCTCGCTGCCGACCTTGCCGAGCCCGGCCAGGTCGACCACGCGCTGGATGCGCGCGTCGAGCCGCTGACGTGGCACGCCGTAGATGCGGGCAAACAGGCGCAGGTTCTCGTGCACGGTCATGTCTTGGTAGAGCGAAAACGCCTGCGACACATAGCCGATGCGTTCCTTGATCGCCCATCCGGCATGGCGCATGTCCGCCCCGGCCACTGCGCCCGCGCCGCCCGTGGGCGGCAGGATGCCGGTGAGCATCTTGATCACCGTGGTCTTGCCCGCACCGTTGGCGCCCAACAGGCCGAAGATTTCCCCCTGCCGCACGGTGAAGCTGACCTGATCGACGGCGCGGAAGTGGTCGAAGTCGCGCGTGAGCCACCGCGCCTCGATGGCCACGCCGTCGCCCGGCGGCGGATCGTCCTCCAGCCCGGCGACCATCGGCTGCTCCTCGTCGCTCCCACGCTGGCGCTGCAACAGGGCGATGAAGGCATCCTCCAGACTCGGTGTCGAGGCGATTGGCTGGTCGATTGCAAGGCCGTCAAGCAGAGCACTGACCTGCGCCAGGCCAGTCTGCGGCTGCCCATCGGGGACGAAAACGCGAATCCGACCGCCTACCGCTTCGGCACTTGGGAATCGCGCCTTGAGGCGGGCGAGCGCTTCCATCTGCTGCGTGGCGGCGAGTTCGACCAGGGTGCCCGGCGCCTCGTTCAGGATCGCCTCCGGCGTGCCTTCCGCCAGTACGCGGCCGCCATGCAGCAGTGCCAGGCGGGCGAAGCGCTCGGCCTCGTCCAGATAGGCGGTGGAGACTAGCGCGGTCACGCCGCGCTCGCGCAATAGCTGGGTGAGGATGGCCCAGAATTCGCGGCGCGAGACCGGATCGACGCCGGTGGTCGGTTCGTCGAGGATGATAAGTTCCGGCTCGTGGATCAGGGTGCAGACCAGGCCCAGTTTCTGCTTCATGCCGCCGGAGAGCTGCTTCATCGGCCGCGCGCGGAATTTGTCCAGGCGCGTCATGGCCAGGAGCTTGTCTTTGCGTGCAGCGCGCGCGCTCTTGGGCACTTCGCGCAATTCGGCGAAGAAATCGATGTTTTCTTCCACCGACAACTCCGGGTAGAGATTGAGCCCCAGTCCCTGCGGCATGAAGCCGATGCGGCCCTTGACCCGTTCCGCGGCCGCTTCGGAGTCGATGGTCTGGCCGAAGACCTCGACGCGGCCGCCCTCGAAGGCGAGCACGCCGGCAACGGCTTTCATCAGGCTGCTCTTGCCTGCGCCGTCAGGCCCGATCAGGCCGTAGATTTCGCCGCGGCGTATCGTCAGGCTGACGCCATCCACCGCCGTCAGCTTGCGGTAGCGTTTGACGAACTCCTGCACCCGCACCACGGGTGCATCGTCGCTCACCAGCGGGGCTTCGCCCACGGCGCCTGCTCTTTCCAGCGGATCACCGCGTCGGCGGGCAGGCCCGGCGTGGCGCGATGCTCGGGGTTGGCATCGAGATAGAGGCGCACCTCGTACACCAGCTTCACGCGCTCGTCCGGCGTCTGCACTTCCTTGGGCGTGAACTGGGCCTGGGAGGCGATGTAGCGCACTGTCGCCGAGAAGGGCTGATCCGGGAAGGCATCGGTGTAGATGCGTGCCGGCAAGCTCAGGCGCACCTTGCCGATGTCCTTCTCCGGCACGTAGACCTTGAGGTAGAGGCGGTCGAGATCGACGGTGTCGAAGAGCGGCGACCCCGCCGCCACGACTTCGCCGGCGTTGACCAGGCGCTGGGTGACGATGCCGGAGGCTGGTGCGGTGATGGTGAGGTCGGCGAACAGGCTCTCGGCCTCCGCCAATCCCGCCCGCGCCTGGTCGAGCTGGGCGGCCAGGGCCTTGACCTCGTCCGCCTTGGCGCGCAGCCGCTCGTCACCCAGGCGGGTCTGGGCGAGCTGCCGCTCCGCCACCCGCGCCGCTTCTTCCGCCGAGCGCGCCTGATTGGCCGCGACCTCGCTCGCCAAGGCCATCTGCTCGTAACGATGGCGGTCCACCGTGCCCGTTTCGGCCAGCTTTCGAAAGCGTTCGGCATCCCGCGCCGCCTGCTCGGCGCTGGAGTGGGCCGAAGCCAGTTGTGCGCGGGCGTGGGCGAGGTTGGCCTCCGCTGTCTGGATGGCGAGCGGCAGGTCCTTGCGCGCGACTTCCAGGGCGGTGGTGGCCGCCTGCACCTGGGCTTGCAGCGCCGCCACCGCCTGGCGTGCCTGGTCGACCTTGGCACGGACCTGAGCATCGTCCAGCCGCGCCAGTACCCGGCCGCGCTCGACGGTATCGCCCTCGCGGGTCAAGAGTTCGGCCACCTTGCCCGGCACCTTGCCGGCAACGATGAAGTGATCGCCCTCGATACGGCCGTTGGCTTGAATGAGTCCCTCCGGCAGGGGCGGGGTGCGCAGCCACAACCACCACGCCGCAATCGTCAGCGCGATCAAAAGGAGCAGCCCTCCTGCGAGCCAGACCAAAGGGAAGGATTTCTTCATGCTGGCGGCCCTTTCGTTCACAGTTCCCCCACGGCGCGCTTCAGCCGCAGCCCGGCCAGCGCGGCATCATAGAGCGCGGCGGCATGATTGGCTTCGCTGTTGACGCGCAGGGTTTCGGCATCCAGCACTTCGGTATTTGTGGACAGGCCATTGGTATAGCGGTCGCGCACCACGCGCAGGTTTTCCTCGGCTTGGGCAATCGCAGACTGGGTGACCTCGATGCGCTTTCTGGTTTCCTCCACGTCGAGCCAGGCCTGGCGCACCTGCAAGGTAATCACGGAGGCGAGATCCTCGCGCTGCTCCGTCAGCGCCGCCGCCTGGCGTTCGACGGCGCCGGCGCGGTGACTCACCACGCCGCCATCGAACAGATTCCATCTGGCTCCCAGGGTGACCATCCACTGCCCTTCATGTACCTGATAGCGGTTTTCCTGATAGCCATAGCCGCCGGACAGCGCGACCTGCGGACGGTTCTCCCCGCGCACGGCGGCGGCCTGATGGCGCAAGGCCTCGATCTGTCTGGCAAGCGCCGCCAATTCGGTGCGTTGGACGAGCGCCCGCTCGGACAGGCGCGCCAAGGATGGCTGGCCAGCCTCGGGGGCCAGTTCATCCAGGCTGACTGCTTGTTCCAGCGGCCGTCCCAGCAGCCGGTTGTAGGCCGCCCGAGCCAGATCCAGGGCATTGGCCGCCTGAAGGGCCTTTTGCCGCGCATCGGCCAAGGCGACCCGTGCGGAGAGCAGGTCGCTTTTGGCCACCATGCCCTGCTCGTGCAGGTTTTCCACGTCGCGGGCGTGGGCCGTCAGGCTCTCGACATGGCTTTGGGCCACCTTGAGCATGCGCCCGGCGCGCAGCCCATTGACGTAGGCATCGGCCACGCGCAGCTTGAGGTTCTGCACGTCGCCCGCCTCGCCCAGGCGCGCCGCCTCCAGTCCCGCCGCCGCCGCATCGATGCCGCGCTCGATGCGCCCGCCCGTGTAGAGCGGCAGCGTGGCCATGGCCTTGTAGGCACCGCTCTCTTTTTGCGCTAGCGGCATTTGCAGCGATTGGCCAAAGAACTCGGCCTTGGCCGCCGGCGTTTGGTCGAGGGCGGTATAGCCCGCCTCCAGCGCCACATTGGGCAGGCGCGCTGACTTGGCTGCCTCCAGCAGATCGGCGGCGGCGGCGGTGTTCTCCCGCGTCGCCTTCAGGCTGCGATCCGCCGCCAGGGCGGTGTCCCATGCCTGCTGCAGGGATTCGGCGGCGGCGTTGCCTGCCAGCAGCACAGCGGCCAGGCCCGCCAGCGGCAGCATGCCGCGGAATTTTTTCATGGGGTTGGCAGCACTCATGATGTTCCTTCTTTCAATTTTTCTTCCGCCAAGGGCGCTTGTTTGATCTGTTGATGACGAAGCAGCAGATAGAGCAGCAGCGGGATCACGATCAGAGTGAGCACGGTGGAAGCCAGCGTGCCGAATATCAGCGAGATGGCCAAGCCGCCGAACACTGCATCGCTAAGCATCACCGCGCTGCCCAGCACGATGGCCAGGGCGGTCAGCAGGATGGGCCGCAGACGCACCGCCCCGGCCTCGAGGATGGCTTCCCGCAGCCCCATGCCTTGGCGTTGGTAGTCGAGCACGAAGTCGATGATGAGCAGCGAGTTACGCACCACCACACCGGCCAAGGCAATGATGCCGATCATGGAGGTGGCGGTGAACGACTGTCCCATGAGCCAATGCCCCGGATAGATGCCCACCAGCCCCAGCGGGATCGCCGCCATGGCGACCAGGGGTAGGCTGAATGAATGGTAATAGGCCACCAGCACCAGGAAGATAAAGGTGAGCGCCAGTCCCAGCGCGCCCAGCATGTCGCGGTAGGTATCGAGCGTCATGCGCAGTTCGCCATCCCAGAGCAGACGGGGGCCGCCCAGGGTGTCGGGCGTCACCGGGTTGAGGCGCAGGTTGCCGGTGGTGAGACGGCTGCCGTCGGCCAACGCCAGGCCGTCCAGGCGCCGGTCGAGATCGAGTACGGCATAGACGGGGGCAGTGGTTTCGAGCTCTCCACCGACGTAGCTTACCCGCTCGCCATCCTTGTGCTGGATAGGCCGGTCGGCCCAGGCCGGTATCACCCGCACCAGTTCGGATAGCGGCACCCGCTGACCCTGCCGGTTAGTCAGAGACACCTGTGACAACAGCGCAGGGTCGATCTGATGGCGACGGGGAATCTGCAAACGGATCAGAACGGGATTCTTCTCACCCCGGATATGAGCGCGTCCCAGTTCCTCGCCGTCGATCAGGCGGCGCAGCGCAACGGCCACCTCGGCGACGGTCAGCCCCGACAGCGCGGCCTTTTCCCGGTCGATCCCCAGGCGGTGCTGGTACACATCTTCCCCCTCGGAATCGTTCACCTCCACCATGTCGTAGGTCTGCCGGAAAGCCGCCTGGACCTGCCCGGAGAGCGCGCGCAACTGCTGCGGGTCCTTGCCGTAGATTTCGGCCAGGACGGTGGCGCGCACCGGCGGCCCCGGCGGGTCCTCCACCAGTTGCACGGTACTGCCGGGGAAGCGGGCCGCGATGGCCTGCACCGCCGGACGCAGCTCGCGCACGATTTCGATCGAGGTCTTGCTGCGTTCCTTCTTGTCCTGGAGATTGACGCGGATTTCCGCCACATGCGGCCCCGCCTTGCCGCCAGCGCCGCGCAGCAGACCATTGAAATCGATGATGCCGGCCTCGCCAACCCAGATCTGGTAATCGCGCACGTAGGGGTTCTGGCGCAACAAGGTGCCGATCTCGCGGGCGAGCCGGTCGGTGGTTTCCACCGGGACAGTCTCCGGCAGGTCGAGGGTGATATTGAAGGTGTTCTTGTTGTCCTTGGGCATCATGGCCATCTCGACGCCGAACCAGGCCTGAGGGCCGCTCAGGCCGGCCGGGCGCACGAACTGCCACAGCGGCTGGAACAGGGACAGGGCAATCGCCAGCCCCACCAGCAGGAACACGCGTCGCCGCCGCCGTGGGCTGTCCACCAGGGGCGCCATGACGGCATGGTAGAAGCGGTGCAGTCGGTCCCCGGCATCGTGGTCTTCCAACTCATGCCCCTCCCCCGGCTTCAGCCAGCGGTTCGTTGCCCAGGGGACGATGCTGTAGGCCACCAGCAGTGAGGCGGCCATGGCGACGGGTACGCTGAAGGCGACCGGGTAGAAGTACTGCCCCGGCATGCCGCTGACCACCAGCAGCGAACCGAACACCAGCATCACGGCCAGGGTCGCCAGGTTGGTGGGGTTGCCGATCTCCTTGGTGGCCTGCACCGTGATCAGGCGTTTGTCTTTGTCACCCAGCCGGCCGTAGTGGCGGTGGATGTTCTCGATGACGACGATGGCGGCATCGACCAGCAGGCCGAGCGACAGGATCAGCGCGAACAGGGTGACGCGGTTGATGGTCAGGCCGAAGAGGTAAACGGCGCCCAGGGTCAGCGCCAGGATCAACGGTACGGTCACCCCCACGATCAGCGCTTCCTTTAACCCCAAGAAGACGGCGGTCACCAGGAACACGGCGAACACCGCGATGGCCAAGTGCTCGATCAGTCCGTTCACGGCGGCATCGGCCTTCTGGCCGTCGTTGCGGGTGACGACGAGCTCGACCCCGGGCGGCACGAATTGCGCCTGCATCCGCTCGATGCGTTCGAGCACGTCGTTGGCGACGAATACCGCATTGGTGCCGCGTTTCTTGGCGACTGCCAGCGTCACCGCCGGCAGTTCCGGCTGCTGCGTTTTATTAAAGCGCGCATCGGCCGGGCCGAAGGCGAAGCGGCTCAGTTTCTCCCGCTCTTCGGGCGGACCGTCAACGACATGCGCCACGTCGCCCAGATAGATCGGACGACCCGCGTGATTGCCGACGATCAGGCGCTGCAGATCCTCCGCCGAGGCGAGAAAACCATCGAGGAACACGTTGCGGTTCTGTCCCTGCTGCACCACCGTGCCCAGCGGGGCGGAGACATTGCCCGCCGTCAGGAAGGTGCGCACCTGGTCCAGCGTCACGCCGAAGGCCTGCAGGCGTTCCGGGTCCAGTTCGACACGCAGTTCGCGGTCGCGTCCGCCCTGGACGTAGGTGGCGGATACCGCCTCCAGGCTGCGCAGTCCCTCCAGCATGCGGTCGGACAGCCGCTTCAGGGCATAGTCGTCGTATTTCTCCGAGGCCAGGGTGACGGTGACGATGGGCACGTCGTCCACGTCCACGCTCCTGATCAGCGGGTTGCCGGCATCGGACGGCAGGCGGTCGCGCTGGCCCAGGATGCGGTCGTAGAGCTTGACCAGGGATTTCTCCTTGTCTTGACCCACCTTGAACTGCACCATCAGCGCGCCCATCGAGTTCACGGCGGTGGCGTAGGTGTGATCGACGCCCGGGATCTGCTTGACGATGCCCTCCAGGGGGTGGATCACCAGTTCCTCCACTTCCTCGGCGGAAGCGCCGGGCAGCAACACCCGCACCTCGGCGCCGGGCACCACGATCTGGGGGTTTTCCTCGCGCGGGGTCAGCGTGACGGCCAGCAGCCCCAGCAGCGTGCAGGCCAGCATGAACAACACGGTCAGCTTGGAGGTGACAAAAAGCTCCGCCAGACGGCCGGCACTGTTGAGCCTGCGGTCGATCATCGTGCCTCCTTCGCGGGGGTGATCTGATCGCCCTCGCGCAGGGCGGGTTCGACCGCCGCCACGAAGCGCTCATCGGCCGTGAGGCCGGCGCTCACCTCGACCCGATCCGGCCATTCGCGCCCGATGCGCAACCAACGAAAGTGCGCCCGGCCTTCGCCATCCACCACGAATACGCCGCGCAAGCCTCCGCGCTCGACCAGCGCCTGCCTGAGCACCACCGGCGCCTTGCTTTCCCCGATGGCAAAGCCCGCGCGCCCGAACATGCCCGGCATCAGCCCCGGCGTCTCGGGCAGGGCTATTTTCACCTGATAGCTGCGGGTGGCGGGGTCACCGGAGAGAACTACCCGAATCACCCTGCCTGGCAGGGGCGCGGGCAGGCTGTCGATGCTGACCTGTGCCGGTTGGCCCGCCGCAATGGCGGCGACCTGGCCTTCGGCCACGAAGGTTTCGAACAGCAGGCCGCGCCCCGATTCCACGGTCAGGAGCGGTGCGCCGGGCACGGCCAGGTCGCCGACTCGTTTGGCGCGCGCTACCACCACCCCGTCCACAGGGCTGGTGATCTCGGCATAGTTGCGCTGGGCGCGCGCCGTATCGAAACCGGCCCGTGCCTGATTCAGAGTTTCGCGGGCCGCATCGTGTTTGAGGCGTATTTTGCGCAATTCGTTGTCCGAGACGCTGCCGCGCTCGAACAGGCGCTGAAAGCGCTCGAGATCGGTCTGCGCATCGCGGAACGCCGCTTCCGCCGCACCGACCCCGGCCTGAGCCTGACGGATGCCGCCTTCCACGTCCGCCGCGTCGAGCCGGGCAAGCACCTGTCCGCGCCGCACCCGGTCACCCTCCTGCACCCGAATCTCGCGGATGTAGCCGCTCAGGCGCGAGGCGACCTCGACGCGCTGGTCGGAAACGACCGAGCCGATGCTCGTGTATTCGACCGGTGCCCCGGTGGACGCAGTCGTGAGCGGCAGACCCCAGCTTTTCTGGGTCGATTGGGGTTGGGCCTCCGGCGCTTTGCCGCATCCGGTCAATAGAGCGAAGAGTGCCAGCGGTGCCATGTGTGTGAACAGGATTTTTCTTTTCATAAGGTGCAATCTTCCGATGGGTCTTTCTTGGTGCGGGGAAAAGTGTTGGTCATTGGCTCCAAGCACACCGCATCGATGTTTGCCATGCTCAGCTCAACCAGTTCGAGTGGTCGTGCGTTCCCTGTGGCCATGGCGATGGCCCGTGCGTGATGCGTGGCCTGGCGGCACAGGTCGAGCGCGGCACCCTGCAGGGCCGTGAGTGTCTCGAAGCTGTCCATGGCGTCGGCTTCTTGCAGCAAGACCTGGCTGGCCACGAGGGCTTTGCCGTAGCGCCGGGCGACGTCGGCGAGCGGATCAGGGTAGCCCGCAAGGATGGCGCCCGCGGCGCCGGCAGCTTCACCCAGCGGCACCGCCAATCGTTGACGCGTCCGCAGCCATAGGGCCGGATCGTCGCCGGAGCCTCGTACCCGACTCAGATGGGTGGCCTCCAGTTCCGCCACCCGGCTGACTGCGTCGGACACCAGCGCCAGCACTTGCAGGTTGGCGCCGCGCACCAGCAGACGGAAGGCCCCGGTGCTCAGGTAGTCGCCCGCCAGCACCGTGGCGGCGTTGCCAAGCAACGCGGAGGCGCCGCCCGTCGCATCGACGTGGGCATGCAAGCGTTGCAGGCTGATGTGGATCAGGTCCAGCGCCGTGCCGGCATCGATGCCCGCCTGCCCGGAATGAAGGCTGCAGCTCACCAATGCCCGGATCGGCATCTGTTGGCCCGACAGCAACAGGCGCAAGGCAAGCTGGACGGGCGCGGCTTCGCAGGTCAGGGTGCTCGCTACGGCAGCCTGGACGCCGGCGATCACGGTCTCGGCGAAGGGCGCGGGATGCGTGTCAGTCATCAGTGGGTTCTCCCGCCCGGCGGGCCAGTTGCTCGGTGGCGCTGCGGTAGCCGATCTCGACGATCTCCTCGGCGCGGTCGAACTCCATGAATCGCACCGAGCCCAGCGGCGGCCGGATCAGGATGTCCGGCCTGTCCTGGCGCAGGCTGGCCTGGGTCACCCGCGCCTGCATGATGTAGATCGAGGCCAGCAGCACATCGAAGATGCCCGGCAGCGGTTCCTGGTGCAGCCAGGCTTCGAATTGGGCTAGGACCGGGCTTCCCATTGCTTGCAGGTTGGCCAGCAGGCGCGCCATGGTGGGGTTGGGACTGAGAGCCTCGACGCGCCGCTGTGGATAGGAAGTCCGACGCGCCACGATGTCATGGTTGAGATCGACGGCGATGACCCGATCGGCGCCCATGGCGCGCACCACGCTTACCGGCACCGGATTGACCAGGCCACCATCGACCAGGATGCGTCCGTTGCTGCGCACCGGCGTGAAGATGCCGGGCACCGAGATGCTGGCACGCACCGCCTCGATCAGGTCGCCAGTGCCGAGCGCCACCTGCTCCCCAGTCATGATGTCGGTCGCCACCGTCTGGAAGGGAATGGGCAGATCCTCGATGCGCGCGGCCGGCACATGGGCGCGCACGAAGTCAATGATCTTCTGGCCGTCGATCAGCCCCGACCGGGGGAATACCGGGTCGAGCAGGGAGACGATGCTTTTCCAGTCGAAATTGCGCTCGGTCAGCCCATCCAGCTTGCCCGTAGCGTAGATGGCTCCGATCACGGCCCCCATGCTGGTCCCGGCGATGAAATCCACCTTGATGCCGGCCTCGTCGAGGGCGCGCAACACGCCGACATGCGCCAGTCCGCGCGCCGAGCCGCTACCCAGCGCCAGGCCGACCCGGTGTCGCACTGGCGAGGCGATGCCCTCCGCTGCGGTATTGTCGGCCTGCAGCCTCTTCATTCGGTTTCTCCCATATTTTTCCCATCACCCGCAGATCGCTGTCGCCACCCGATGTAACGGCGCAGACGCCCGATGCCGCGCCGCAGTAAGCGCCGGAGCGCCACGGATCGTGCGAGTCGTGCTTTGCGTAGACGGATGGGAAATTCACTTCCCATGGCGGCCTCGAAATCCTGAAAGCGTTTGAGGTAAGCCTCGATGTCCGGACGCCGCATACGCCATGCGCCGATCCGCCCGTATGCCCCCACGAGTTCGGTGAACAGCACCCGCAAATCCCGCGCTCCCCGGTCTTGCAGAACCTCATCCGCCCGCTCGGTGGTGATGCGGGCTAGTTGCAGGGTACGGCCCAGCAGGTACAGGATTTTCTCTGTGCCGTCAAAGCCATCCGGCCGATCGACCTCCTGCAACTGCCGTTTGTCCTCCGCCACCAATAGGCGCCGCAGGTCGGTCACCAGGGCGTTGGCCAGCTTGCGCTGCACGCGGACGAAGTGTGCCGAGTCGCCGGCGTGGGCCATGGCCTTGCGGTCGAGCAGGTCCTCGAGATCGAGACGGCGGTCGCCAAGACCGATCACCTGCCGGGACACGGCCGCTTCGAGGGGATCGCCCGGCAGTTCCTCGAGCACCCGTGCCACCGAGCGCAGCGGCTGGCCGAGCGACAGCGGAAAACGCGAAAAGCGATAGGCGGCTTGGGCGCCCGGTATCTGCCGGTAGGCCACCAGTTCGAGGCGCAAGGAGGCATCGCCCTCGAACAGCTCGCGGGCCTCGTCGAAAATGTCCAGTGGCATGCGCGGCAGCCATTGCCGTCCCAGTGGCGGCGACCGGTCATAACCGGCGGCGCTCAGAATTCGCACCACCACATCGGCGCAATTGAACTCGCTTCGGTCCCACGACAGACTGCCTTGCCGGAACTCCTCCTCGATCCGGTGCGCCTCGGCGACCATGGCCATCTGGCGCTGCGCCGCCACGCCCGCCACCCGCAGGCCGAGCGTTTCGCGGCCGTAGGCCATGCCGTAGGTGTTGGTGTGCACCTGCGACGGCGACGGCGGCTGCACGCCGTACAGGTAATCGACCAGCGTCACGTGCTGCAGCAGGTTCGGATCGCGTCCCGGCACGGCGACATAGTTCGCACTGTAGACGGTGTCGTCGATACGGATGGCCAGGTGCCCGAACGGGTTTTCCAGCACCACGCGCTGCGGTGTCTTGGCAGTCGAGTAGGACAGCAGCAGCTCGATGTCACAGGGCGACTGGGCATCGAGTTCTGCCAGCGCCGCTTCGATATCGGTGACGGCACTGCCGTACTCGGCACCGAAGTCCGGCGGCAGACACGGCGCAGGCAAGGTCGCATCGAGCGCGAAGCGGGCAATGCGCCCGATGTCGCTGCTTTCCTGAAAAACCCGCTGGGCGTGGCACATTGCCGCCTGCCGCTCCGGGCTGGCAAGGATCTCGGCGGCCAGTTCGCCGGCCTGTACCGGGGATTCGGCCAGTTCGGCCACCCCCAGGCGGGCGAAGAAGGCGGCATTCTCACGCTCGTGGCCGCTGACGGCCAGGAGCAGTACCGTGGGAACTCCCATGTCAAAGGCCTCGGCCGGCGTCATGCCACCGGCCTTGGTGATCAACAGATCCGCCGCGCGCATCCAGGCCAGCAGATCGGCGTGTGGCACGAGGCCGCAGATCTTCAGTGTCATCTGCTGCGGCAAATGCCTTTGCAGATCCGCCAGGAGGGCCTGTTGCCTTTCGTTGGCGCCGCAGACGGCGATGATCTGGACGGCGCCGTCATGGCGGCGAGCCAAACTCTTCACCACGGCCGAGTAGTCGCCAACCCCCTCCTTGCCGGAGGTGATGAGCACGGTAGGCACGTCCGGGGCAAGACTCAAGGCCGTGAGCGCCGTCTCCCGGGTTCTGCCTTCGTCGGCCGGGGCGCGCACCGGCATGCCGCTGGTGGCGACCTTGTCGGGCGCCACGCCGGCGGCCAGCCAGCGCGCCTCGAGTTCGGGGTGGGCAAGAAAGGTGCAGTCGAGCCGCTTCGAGATGCGCGGGAAATAGCCCTCGAAGAAGTCTGTGTGCAGCCAGCCGATCTTCACCTGTGTCAACAGCCCGCGTTCGCGCAAGGTGGCGAGCACCTGCGCCGACCCGTAATGCGTGGCAAGAATCGCGTCGGGCGCCCGCGCCTCCAGGAAGGCGAGCACCTCGTCCTGCGGGTAGTCGTTGGGCATCCATGCCAGCGACGGCACACGCTTGCCTCGGGTCTGCAAGGTGTGGAACAGCGCGTCGAAGGTCTCCGGGAGATTGCCGACGATGAGCCAGTAGAGCCGCTCGTCCACCCAGCGCCAGAGCGGATGCATGAACTCGCGGATGTCCTGCAGGACCACGCGCGCTTCGGGCGCCAGGCGGCCGATTTCCTGTGCGATGGCTTGCGCGGCGCTGATGTGGCCATGGCCGATGGAGGAGTAGAAGATGACGATCTGGCGGGGCCGGGCGGCCCCGGCATCGCTCGCGGCCGGCACGTCCGAAACCTGGTCGCACGTGCCGTCACGTCGCCGCGGCCGCGCCATCCATGCGATGGCAGCCAGCAGGGTGAGCGCGACCACAAGCACCAGCGCGATGAGCGGCTCACCCCCCCAAATCTGATCTGTCTGTGGCCCGTTCAATCCTTGCCCCCGCGCCAGATGGAAAGCAGCACCCAGACGCCGCCAATCACGGCGGCGATAAAGCCGAGCAGCCCGAAGGACGGCAGGCCAGGCAAGGCGGGCTCGCGCTCGACGGTCATGACGATGGCCGAGCCGACGATCAGGGCGGCGGTGACGATGCTGATTGCCAGGCGGCTGGCGGCGCGGTCGAGCCGGTCGCCGAAATGCTTGAGAGGCAGGACCTCGACTTGCACCTGGAGTTTGCCGCTTCGCGCGGATCGCAGGAGTTGGCGCAGGTCTTGCGGCAGCCCGGCGATCAGGGCGAGTGCGCCGCCCAGGGTACGCCAGCCGCGCTGAAGGAGGGCCCCGGGCGCGGCGTGGGCGAGCAACACCTGTTCGAGAAACGGGGTGGCCTCGCCCGCCATGTCGAAGTCGGGATCAAGCTGGCGCCCCATGCCTTCCAGGGTGATGAAGGCCTTGATCAGCAGCGCCAGGTCGCTCGGCAGGGCGAGGCCGTGCTCGCGCAGGATGGCGACCAGGTCGGAGAGCATGGCGCCCAGATCGAGGCTCTTGAGCGGCACGCCGTGATACTGAGCGACGAAGGCGTCGATCTCGGTCTGCAAGGTCCCGTTGTCGATCTGGGCACCGCCGCTCCACTCCAGCAGCACTTCGACCACCTTCTCCGCATCGTGGCTGACGAGACCGTGCAGCAGCACGGCCAGCTGATACCGGCGCTCCTCGGACAGGCGCCCGACCATGCCGAAGTCGATGAAGGCGATGCGGTTGTCCGGCAGGTAGAAGACGTTGCCGGGATGCGGGTCGGCATGGAAGAAGCCGTCTTCGAGCATCATCTTGAGCACGGCCCGCGCGCCGCGACGGGCCAGCAGCTTGCGGTCGAGGCCGGCCGCTTCCACGGCGGCCAGATCGCGGCCGGAAATGCCCTCGACATAGTCCTGCACATTGAGCCGCTCGCCGGTCCACGGCCAATGGATGCGCGGCACGACGATCTCGGGGTGATCCGCAAAGTTGGCGGCAATGCGCTCGGCGTTGCGGCCCTCGGCGGAAAAATCCAGCTCGCGGCGCAACGACAGGGTGAACTGGCGCACCACCTCCCGCGGCCGGTAGCGACGCAACTCGGGCGCTTCCGACTCGACGATCTCGGCAAGACGGGCCAGCAGGCGCAGGTCGGCCTCGACAATCGGCCGGATGCCGGGGCGCCGCACCTTGAGAATGACCGCCGTGCCGTCCGCAAGCCAGGCGCGATGCACCTGGGCCAGCGAGGCCGCGGCCAGCGCCTGCGTTTCTATGCGGGCGAAGACCGTCTCCGGCGGCGCACCCAGATCCTCCGTCAGTTGCGGCAGCAGCTCATCGAAAGGGATGGCAGGCGCCGCATCCTGCAGCTTGCTGAACTCGGCGATCCATTCCGCCGGGAACAGGTCGACGCGGGTGGCGAGAATCTGCCCCAGCTTGATAAAGCTCGGCCCCAGATCCTCCAGCGCCCGGCGCACGCGTGCCGGCGGCTCCAGCCGTGCCAGTGCTTCCGGTTCGTGCCAGCGCAGGGCGCGACCGGCACGCTCCAGAGCGCCCGCCATGCCGACCCGCCGCACCAGGTCGCCGAAGCCGTAACGGATCAGGACGGAGGCGATGTCATGCAGGCGGCCCAGATCACGGACGGCGCCGATGGCTTGCCAAAGCATCAAGCGCCCTTGTCTGACTGTTTCGATTCCAGGCGTGCGGCGATGCCCCGCAGCAGGCCGGCGGCCAAACCGGCCAGCAGCGCGGCTTCATGGCGCAGGACTTCCGTCCCCTTTTTAGCCTGATCGCGCGCGCCTTCCGCCATGGCGTGGGCCAACTGATCGGACGCT
>DAOKZK010000041.1:0-21617 GCA_035325645.1 Candidatus Macondimonas sp.
CCGCGAAATCACCACGAAATCACACGGGTTCGGGAGTTGTTCAGACTTTCCTTAGGTGAAATGCCGGCGTAAGGGCGCGGGGACATTGCGCGCCCACGGTAGATCCCGCCTCCATACCCATCTGGCAGAGACGATGGCTTTTCTTTACGGCGCAATCACAGAGTGGTCCAGCGGCTTGAACACAATTGCTTTCCGCTGCCGGTGAATGCTCGGAGTGCGTTTGCCGTCGCAAGCGCCACGGGAGAGCAATGCGCGGCTGTAGGTCACGTTGACAAGCCGGCTGCCGGGTCACTATCGTCTGCACCCATGCACCGCTTGATCGTGATCCTGCTCCTCGTTCTGGTCCCGCTGCAGGGATCCTGGGCGCTGGTGGCGCACTACTCCGAGCATGCCCATCCCGCCGGCGGCAAAACGACGCTGGTCGGCGCCAGTCACGACGTCACCACCGCTCACTCGGAAAGCGAGTCCTCTGAACGCGGCCACGGCAGCCTGCCGTCCGGTCACGACCACTGCCATCTGGCGGGCTTCGTCGGCGTCACGGCCAGCTTCCTGCCGGTCGCATTGCTGGCATCCCGGCCCGTTCCCGCCGACATCGACAGCCGCTACCTGTCTCACGCCACGCCGCCTCCCGAGCCTCCGCAGTGGTCCGCCCTCGCCTGACGGGCGGGACGACGGCCGCATTCGCGATCCCCTAAACGCGTTCATCGCACAGCCGCGCCCGCACGAATCCGCTCCCTGTTCGTGGAGAATTCGATGCGAAGACTGCTTTGGCCGCTGGGGTTGGCGGCATTGTTCCTCAACCCATCCTTCGCTCAGACGCTCTATGTCGCGGACATCGATGTGGCCCGAATGGCCGGCACGACGGTCGCGGGCGATGGTCGATCTTCTGCGCCACTGACCCTCGACGCCGCGCTCGAGATGGCTGCGCGCGCCAATCCCGAGCTTGCGGCCGCCCGGCGCGCGCTGGAGGCGCTCGAAGCGGGCATCGTGCAGGCGCGTACCCGGCCCAATCCCGAGCTGGCCGCCACGATGGACGACACGCGTTCGGCGACCCGCACGACCCGCCTGCAGATCAACCAGCCGCTTGAGCTGGGCGGCAAGCGCGCCGCTCGGATCAAAGCGGCGGGTCAAGATCGCGCCGTCGCCGAGGCGTCGCTGCGTGCCAAACAGGCCGAAATTCGGGCGGATGTGACGACAGCGTTTTTCGACACCCTGATCGCCCAGGAACGGCTACGGCTCGCCCAGGCCAATGCCGATCTGGCGCGTCGCACGACGGAAGCGACCCAGCGCCGGGTGCAGGCCGGCAAGGTTTCGCCCATCGAGGAAACCCGGGCGCAGGTGAGTGAGGCCGGTGTGCGTGTGGTGCTGAACACGGCTGAGAAAGAATTGGCTGCCGCGCGCCAGCAACTGGCCGGCGCGCTGGGCGAGACAGCGCCACGTTTCGATCGTCTCGCGGGCGATCTCGCCGCGCCACCGCTGCCGCTTCGTGCCGATCTGGCGCGTCGCACCCAGACATCGCCCCATCTGCAACGCGCCCGGATCGAGCTCGAGCGCCGGCACGCGCTGGTCGAGGTCGAACGCCGCCGGCGCATCCCGGACGTGACCGTCAGCGTGGGTGCACAGCGTGACAACGAACTCGGTCTCGATCAGGCAGTGATGGGCGTTTCGGTCCCGGTCCCGCTGTTCGATCGCAACCAGGGCAACCTGGAGGAGTCGCTGCGCCGCGCGGATCAGGCGCGGGATGAACTGTCCGCCGCCGAACTTCGCCTCTCCGTCGAGCTCGACGGTGCGCTTGGGCGCCTCACCGCCGCACGCAACGAACTGGAATCCCTCGAACGCGAAATCCTGCCGGGCGCGCAGAGCGCCCATGACGCCGTGCTCAAGGGATTCGAACTCGGCAAATTCGGCTTTCTCGAGGTGCTGGATGCGCAACGCACCTTGATCGCGGCGCGATCCCAGGAACTTGATGCCTTGCGCGAGGCGCACCATGCCGCCGCCAGCATCGAACGCCTGCTCGGCGATGCCGCCAATCAACCCTAGGAACCGACATGAAACGCGATTCGAACAGCAGACAGGCGCTTGCGATCGCCATCGTCCTGGCCATTGGTGCGGGGCTCGCAACGTGGATTCTGACGACCGACAAGCCGCTTCCGCGGAACGTGGAAGCGGGTCAAGTGAACAAGCCTTTCGGCGCGGATGCCGAGCCCGGCCGCGGTCCGCACGGGGGCCGGCTGTTCGAGCAGGATGGCTACGGGATCGAACTCACCATTTTCGAGCAGGGCATGGAACCGCAGTTCCGCGTTTACACCTACCGCGACGGCAAGCCGCTCGATCCGCGGGCAAGCGACGTCAGTGTGATCCTCGAGCGGCTCGGCCGGGCGCCGCAGCGATTCTCCTTTGCGCCCGAACGGGACTATCTGAAGGGCGATGCCGTCGTCGAGGAGCCGCACTCGTTCAAGGTCACCATCGAGACGCGGCAGGGCGAGAAAGCCTATCGCTTCGGCTATGAGCAGGTCGAGGCGCGCGTCGCCATGAGCGATGCGGCGCTGCAGACGAACCAGGTCGAGGTGCTCACGGCCGGGCCGGCGCGCATCCGCGATGTACGGCAACTCATCGGCGAGATCCGGCTCGATGCGGACCGGACGGTGCATGTGGTGCCGGTTCTCGGCGGCTTCGTCCAGTCGGCCACCGCCAATGCCGGGGACCGTGTGCGCCGGGGGCAGGTGCTCGCCGTCATCACCAGTCGCGACCTCGCCGACCAGCGCGCGGCGTGGCTTGTCGCGCAGCAGCGACTGGCCTTGGCCCGGTCGACGCACGAGCGCGAGAAATCCCTCTGGCAGGAGAAGATCTCGGCAGAACAGGATTACCTCGCCGCGCACGCCGCGCTGCAGGAAGCCGAAATCACCGAGCGCACCGCAAGGCAGAAGCTGGCCGCCCTGGACGGTCTGGGCGGTCATTCCGACCTCGCCCGCTACGAACTGCGAGCGCCCATCGACGGCACGATCGTCGAAAAGCACATCACACCCGGAGAAGCCGTCAAGGCCGATGACACCGTCTTCGTCATCGCCGATCTGTCCACCGTCTGGGCCGAGATGACCGTTTACGCCAAGGATCTGAACGCCGTCCAGGTCGGTCAGGCGGCCACCGTCAAGGCCACCGCTTTCGAGTCCACGAGCACGGGCAAGGTGTCCTACGTCGGGTCCCTCGTCGGGGAACAAACCCGTACCGCCATGGCGCGCATCATCCTGCCCAATCCGGACGGCGTCTGGCGACCGGGTTTGCCGGTCAACGTCGAACTGACGACCGGTGAGGTCGAGGTGCCGGTGGCGGTATCACAAGAAGCACTCCAGACGGTGCGCGACGAGACGGTCGTGTTCGGCCGTTACGGCGAGGCGTTCGAGGCGCGGCCGGTGGATCTCGGTCGCAGCGACGGGCGGTTCGTCGAGGTGGTCGGCGGATTGCACGCCGGCGAGCAATACGCCGCGAAGAACAGCTTCCTCATCAAGGCCGAGCTGGGCAAGGCCGGCGCCAGCCACGATCACTAGGAGCGCGTCATGTTCGACAGGATTCTCCTCTTCGCCATCGAGCAGCGCGCCCTGGTGCTTCTGGCCGTGCTGGGCATGGCCGCCCTCGGCGTCTACAGCTACCAGCGGCTGCCGATCGATGCCGTACCCGACATCACCAACGTCCAGGTCCAGATCAACACCGAAGCCCCCGGTTTCTCGCCGCTCGAGGTCGAGCAGCGTGTCACCTTCCCGATCGAGACCGTCATGGCCGGATTGCCAGGCTTGCAGCAGACGCGCTCGCTGTCGCGCTACGGCCTGTCGCAGGTGACGGTGATCTTCGACGACGGCACCGACATCTACTTCGCACGCCAACTGGTGAACGAGCGCATCCAGCAGGCGCAGGCGAGCTTGCCGCCTGCGCTGACTCCGATGATGGGGCCGATCTCGACCGGGCTCGGGGAGATCTATATGTGGACCGTGGAGGCCGAGGAGGGCTCGGTGAAGCCCGACGGCACGCCGTACACGCCCATGGATTTGCGCGAGATCCAGGACTGGATCGTCAAGCCGCAACTGCGCAACGTGCCGGGGGTCACCGAGATCAACACGATCGGCGGCTACGCCAAGGAGTTCCAGGTCGCGCCCTGGCCCGATCGCCTCGTCGCCCACAAGCTCGCGCTGTCCGATCTGATCACGGCGCTGGAGCGCAACAACGCCAACGTCGGCGCTGGCTACATCGAGCGGCGCGGCGAACAGTACCTGATCCGCGCGCCGGGTCAGGTCGCCAATTTGGAGGACATCGGCAACATCGTCATCGGCGCGCCCGAGGGTGTGCCGGTGCGCATCCGCGACGTGGCGGAGGTCCTGTTGGGTCACGAGCTGCGCACCGGCGCCGCTACGGAAAATGGCCGCGAGGTGGTGCTGGGCACGGTGTTCATGCTCATCGGCGAGAACAGCCGCGCCGTGTCCCGCGCGGTGGATGCGAAGATGCAGGAGATCAACAGAACGCTGCCGCCCGGCGTGGTCGCCCGAACGGTGTACGACCGCACGGTCTTGGTGGACAAGACGATCGCGACGGTGCGGAAGAACCTGGTCGAGGGCGCGGCACTGGTGATCGCCATCCTGTTCTTGTTCCTCGGCAATCTCCGCGCCGCGCTCATTACCGCGCTGGTGATCCCGCTATCGATGCTGTTCACCTTCACCGGCATGGTGGGCAACAAGGTCAGCGCCAATCTGATGAGCCTGGGCGCTCTGGACTTCGGCATCATCATCGACGGCGCCGTGGTGATCGTGGAGAACTGTGTGCGGCGTCTGGCGCATGCCCAGACCGATGCCGGCCGGCCGCTGACCCATCGAGAACGGCTGGACGCGGTGTTTGTCGCCGCTCGCGAGACGCGCCGGCCGCTGCTCTACGGTCAGCTCATCATCATGGCGGTATATCTGCCGATCTTTGCTCTCACCGGCGTGGAAGGGAAGATGTTCCACCCCATGGCCTTCACCGTGGTGGCGGCCCTGATCGGCGCCACGATCCTCTCGGTCACCTTCGTCCCGGCGGCCGTGGCGCTGTTCATCGGCGACAGGGTGGCCGAGAAGGAGAACCGCCTGATGACCTGGGCCAAGGGGGTCTACGGTCCGCTGTTCGATCGGGTGATGGTCAACCAGCCCGTGGTGCTGACGATCGCGGCCGTTGCGGTGGCGCTGTCGCTGCTGCTCGCTACGCGCATGGGCAGCGAATTCGTGCCCAGCCTCGATGAGGGCGACATCGCGCTGCATGCGCTGCGCATCCCCGGCACCAGCCTGACCCAGGCGGTGGCGATGCAGACCGAGCTGGAACGCACCATCAAGTCCTTCCCGGAGGTGGACAAGGTCTTCGCCAAGATCGGCACCGCCGAGATCGCGACCGACCCCATGCCGCCCAACGTCGCGGACAATTTCGTCATGTTGAAACCGCAATCCGCGTGGCCCGATCCCTCGCGCAGCAAGGCCGATCTGGTGGCGGCGATACAGGCGGCGGTGGAGCGGGTGCCCGGCAACAACTACGAATTCACCCAGCCGATCCAGATGCGCTTCAACGAGTTGCTCTCGGGGGTGCGCAGCGATGTGGCGGTGAAGGTCTTCGGCGACGACATGGCGGTGATGGAAGCCACTGCCACTGAAATCGCCGAGGTGTTGGAGCAGGTGCCGGGCGCGGCGGACGTGAAGGTCGAGCAGACTACGGGCCTGCCCATGCTGACGTTCGTCATCGACCGCGCGCAGATCGCCCGCTACGGTCTCAACGTCGGCGACGTGCAGGAAGCGCTGGCCATCGCCGTGGCCGGGCGGGAGGTCGGCCAGCTCTTCCAGGGCGATCGGCGTTTCGACATCCTCGTGCGCCTGCCGGAATCCCTGCGCGGCGACCTTGACGCCATCCGCCAGATCCCGATCCGGTTGCCGGTACCGCCGCTCGGAGTCGGCGCTTCCTATGTCCGCCTGGGGGATGTGGCCGCGCTGGAGCTTACGCCCGGTCCCAACCAGATCAGCCGCGAGGACGGCAAGCGGCGCGTGGTGGTGACCGCCAACGTGCGTGGACGCGACATCGGCTCCTTCGTGCGCGATGCCGAGGCGGCCATCGGTGAACGGGTGCAGATCCCCGCCGGCTACTGGATCGCCTGGGGCGGCACGTTCGAGCAACTGGCGTCGGCGGCCGAGCGGCTCACCGTGGTGGTGCCGGTGGCGTTGCTGCTGATCTTCATGCTGCTGTTCGCGATGTTCGGTAATGTGAAGGACGGCTTGCTGGTGTTCACCGGCGTGCCCTTTGCGCTGACCGGCGGCATTCTGGCGCTGTGGCTGCGGGGCATTCCGCTGTCGATTTCTGCAGGCGTGGGCTTCATCGCGCTCTCGGGGGTTGCCGTGCTCAACGGCTTGGTGATGATTGCCTTCATCCGCGATCTGCGCGAGCAAGGCCGGCCGCTGGACGCGGCGATCCGCGAGGGCGCGATGACGCGGCTGCGCCCGGTGCTGATGACGGCGCTGGTGGCCTCGCTCGGCTTCGTCCCGATGGCGCTTGCCACCGGCACCGGCGCCGAGGTGCAGCGCCCGCTCGCGACCGTGGTCATCGGCGGCATCCTGTCCTCGACGGCGCTCACCTTGCTGGTGCTGCCCGTGCTGTACCGCCTGACGCATCGCCGCGGCGAGCTGGGTGAGGCGATCCCAACCACGGTCGGCTGGGTCCGATGACCCGATCGGCGCTGCTGCCCCTGGGGATCGGTCAGGCGCTGCTGGCCGCCCTGCTGTTCGGGGCGAGCACGCCGCTGGCCAAGGCACTGACGGGCGCAGCCTCGCCGCTCGTGCTGGCCGGCCTGCTGTATCTCGGCAGCGGCTTGGGCCTGCTCGGCTGGCGGGCGCTGCGGCGCGCCAAGGCCGAGGCGCCCATTGCCCGCACCGACTGGCCGTGGCTGGCGGGCGCCGTGATCGCCGGCGGTGTGTTCGGTCCGGCGCTCTTGCTGTGGGGGCTCGCCAGTGTGCCGGGCGCGAGCGCCGCGCTGCTGCTTAACCTCGAGGGGGTCTTCACCGCGCTGATCGCCTGGTGCGTGTTCCGCGAGAACGTCGATGCGCGCATCGCGTTCGGCATGGCGCTCATCGTCGCGGCCGGCGCGATGCTCTCCTGGCAGGGCGCTGCGAGCCTTGCATCGCCGGTGGGCGCGCTGGCGGTGATCGGCGCCTGCCTGTGCTGGGCCATCGACAACAACCTCACGCGCAAGGTCGCGGGCGGCGATGCGCTCACCATTGCGGCGCTCAAGGGATGGGTCGCGGGTGGCACCAATCTGGCACTGGGCGTGGCGTTTGCGGGAAGTTGGCCGTCGCCGGTCCAGGTCGTCGGCGCGCTCATGCTGGGGCTCGTCGGCTACGGGGTGAGTCTGGTCCTGTTCGTGCGGGCACTGGCCCAGCTCGGGGCGGCGCGCACCGGCGCCTACTTCTCGGCGGCGCCGTTCGCGGGTGTGCTCGTTGCCATGACGCTGCTCGGCGAGCGGCCGGGCCCGGTATTCTGGATTGCCGCCGTGCTCATGGCCGCGGGCGTCTGGCTGCACCTCACCGAGCGGCACAGCCACCCGCACACCCACGAGCCGCTGCGCCATACCCATCGCCATGTGCACGACGCGCACCACGAGCATCCGCACGACATCGCCTGGGACGGCCGCGAGCCGCACAGCCACGAGCACGTCCATCCGCCGATCACGCACCGCCATTCGCATTATCCGGATCTGCATCACCGGCACGGACACGGCGCCGAGCGCTGAGCGTGGCGCGGTCATTCGGTGTCGAGCATCCGGGTGGCGTGCGGGACTCACTCAACGCGTAACGACGACCGCTGCTCGATCCGGATCGGAAGCGATGCGCCGTCGTCCGGGAGGTGCCGGATAGCGACCGGCTTTGACGCAGGCCGGGCCGCACGGACGCGTCGCTTGCCCGCGACCCGATGAACAGTCGGGCAATACAAAAAAACCCCGAGGCCAAGCCCCGGGGTCAGTGCACACACGCGATACGGATTATTCGAAGCGGATGCTGACCGGCAGCTGCAGACCGATGAGGGTGCTGGCCGTGGTCGCGAGGAAGTTGTTGCGGGCGTCGGCCACGGCCTGACGACCGGCGCGGGCAGCGTCACGGTTCGGCTGTGTGGCGATGTAGGTCTGGTTCCACTCGCCGTAGGCCTGCGGGATGCCAGTGTCGAGAGCCAGTTCGCGCGGAGTCGGCACGGTCACCAGTTCGCGGCTGCCGATGATGGGCAGCTCGATGCCGATGACGAAACCCTGGCCGCGAACTTCCGCCAACTGGCGATCGCTCATCTCGGCGGCAGAAACGGCGCTGCCCATGCAAAACAGCGCGGCGCTCGCAAGAATCGCTTTGACGTTCATTTCTGAGACTCCCTGAAACGGCTTCAAGATGGTGTATCGGATCGTGACATCTCTGTCATCGAGCCGGGGACAGTTTCGTGTCTCTATCTGACGACACCGTGACGTCTCGGCGACACTTCTGTGACGCAAATATGCGCGATCCAGGTCGCTGCTCGACCCGTTTCCGATGGCCTCCCTGCCCGCAATGCGTTGCCACGGTTAAACTCTAATGCGATCAGTCATTTGTGCTGCTTGTCATCGAGCGCTTCGCTTCGATTGCACGTGGAGATTCTGGGTGTGTATGTCTGTGTGCATCGCAACCGGGCGAACTTTTCCGAATCGTCCCGGTCCCATCAGCTACACAAGCAAGTTTGGAACGGCAGAGAATCGTCGGAAAGATTCGTGTTGATGCGATGAAGATGATCGTGGCCCGATCAAATCGTCAGGGGCCAAATCGATCTTGATATGTGAAGGAGGAACTCATGCTGGGCTATGCATTGTGGTTCCTTGTAATAGCGATCGTGGCTGGTGCCTTGGGTTTCAGCGGCATTGCCGGAACGGCGAGCTGGATCGCTCAGGTTCTGTTTATTTTGTTTCTCGTTTTGTTCGTTATTTATTTCTTCACCCGTCGAAAAGTCTTTTGAATAGATCGCTGGAGGATGACAAATGAAGAGCGTCAAGAAGGGTCAGCGTTATTATCGGGGCGTGGTGGTTGCAACCGGATTCCTCGCCGTCGCTGCGATCAATCCGCTGCACACGGCTGTGGCCGCGGAACGCGGCGCGACGCAGCGCGTGGACGATGCGGCCATCACGGCTCAGGTCAAGACGCGATTGCTGGCCGATGAAATCACGCGCGGCATCAACATCAATGTCGACACCGAGGCCGGTGTGGTGACCTTGCGCGGCACGGCACCGACCGCAGAGGCGAAGGCCAAGGCTGAACAAGTGGCCAAGTCTGTCGAAGGTGTGCAGGCCGTCGCGAATTCGCTGATCGTCGGCGATTCGTCCATGAACCCGCAGACCGCCACCGCAAAGGCGAAAGAAGTCGCCGAAGAAGGTGAGCATGCGGCCGGCGACGCCTGGATCACCACCAAGGTCAAGGCGCAGCTGCTGGCCGATTCCGACATCAAAGGACTGGACATCAACGTATCGACGAAGGACGGCGTGGTCACGCTGGCCGGAATGGTCCCCTCCAAAATGGTCCGCGACAAGGCGATCCGCATTGCGAAAGATGTGAAGGGCGTCAAGAGCGTCAATTCCGAAGCGCTGAAGGCCAAGTAACGCGCGTCATCCTGACGACGCGATCAATGTCCGGAGAGAGGAAGCACTCATGAACGAAGATCGGATTCAAGGCAAGTGGAAGCAGCTCAAGGGTCAGCTCAAGGCCAAGTGGGGAGAACTCACGGATGACGACCTGAGCTATGCCGAAGGCAACCGGGATTATCTCTTGGGGAAGATCCAGGAACGTTATGGCCTTGCCAAGGATCGTGCCGAGGACCAGTTGAAGGCCTTCGAAAAAGACCTTGACTGAGATCCGGCGCCACGTTCCTCACGGAACGCGCGCGTGCAGCCCCCGCCTCATGGCGGGGGTTTTCATTTGTCAGACCGCGCTTGATCGTCGGGCCGCCACCAGCCGTCGACCCGCTCGCCGGCCTCATGCCGGTCCCAGCTCCCTTCCAAGAACGCGCTGAACTCGGCGCGAAAGCGTTCCGGCGCGAAGCGCAGCGCATTGTCGCGGCAGGCGGCTGGCGTGAGGTCATCGCGCACCCGCTCGAAGCGCTCGATCGCGGCCACGATGGCGGCGACCGACTGTTCGGCGAAAAAGAGGCCCGTCGGCGCGGCTCGCGTCCCCTCCGGCGTCGCGGGCTCCTCCAGACCGACGATGGTTTCGCGCGCGCCGCCCCGGCCGAAGGCGATGACGGGCGTGCCGCACGCCTGCGCCTCCACCGGCGCGATGCCGAAGTCTTCCTCCGCGGCGAAGACGAAGGCCCGGGCGCGTTGCAAATGATCGCGCAAGACCTCGAAGGGCTGATGGCCGAGCAATTCCACGTTGGGCGCGGCGACCGCCTTGCACCGCGCCAGATCCGGCCCGTCGCCGATCACGACCAGGCGCCGGTTGGGCATGGCGGCGAACGCCTCCACGATGAGCGGAATCTGCTTGTAGGGCACCATGCGCGCGACGGTGAGGTAGAAATCCTCTTTCTGCTCGCGCAGCGTGAAGGCGGCGACGTCCACCGGCGGATAGATCACCCTGGACGGGCGGCCGTGGACCTTGCGGATGCGCCGGGCGATGAATTCGGAGATGGCGATGTAGGCGTCCACGCCGTTTGCGGTGCGGCTTTCCCACAGACGCATGTAGTGCAGGATCGCCCGGGCAAGAACGCTCCTGATGCCGCGCTCGAGACCCGCTTCGCGCAGGTATTGATGCTGCAGGTCCCAGGCATAGCGGATGGGCGAATAGCACATGCACAGATGCAGCTGGTCGGGCCCGGTCAGCACGCCACTTGCGACGGCATAGCTGCTCGAGAGCACGAGTTCGTAGGGCGAGAGGTCGAGCTGCTCGATCGCCAGCGGCATCAGCGGCAGATAGGCGCGGTGGTGCATGCGCGCGCCGGGCAGCCGCTGGATGAAGGAGGTGGTGACCGGCTTGTGGCGGATGCAGCCGCGCTCGCCGGGCGGCAGAAAGTCGATCAGGCTGAACAGCTCGGCCTGCGGATAACAGTCCAGCATCTGCTCCAGCACGCGCTCGGCGCCGCCATAGACGTACAGCCAATCGTGCACCAGCGCGGTCTTGGCCGACTGAGCGGTGGGCAGGTCCGTCGTCGTCAGACGCACGGGCTCATCCGCGAACGCGCTGCACCGAAGGCAGCGCTCGAGGCTGTGCTTCCTGCGCCAGCGTGAGCATCTTCGCCGCCGCATCGCGCCAGAGGAAGCGCTGGACCTGGCGCGTCCCCGCCGCGATCAGGCGTTCCCGCAAGGCGTCGTCCTCGAGGATCTGCTGCAGCCTGCGCGCGATGTCGTCGACATCCTCGGCATCGCAATACAGCGCCGCATCGCCCGCGACCTCGGGCAGCGAGGCCGCGTAGGAGCACAGCACCGGGCAGCCGAAGGTCATCGCTTCCAGCGGCGGCAGGCCGAATCCTTCGTACAGCGAAGGGAACACGAAGGCGCGCGCGTGGCGATACAGCGCCGCAAGCTCGGCATCGGTGAGATAGCCGGTGCGGACCAGACCGTCCGCAACAGCGGGCGCGGTCTGCGCGAACACGCGCGCATGGCTGCCGCCAGCCAGGACCAGCCGCACGCCGCGCGGCGCAAGACGGCTGTAGGCAGCCACCAGCCGGGCGATGTTCTTGTTTGGATTGTCGCTGGCCACGGTCAGGATGAACGGCGTATCGCGCAGATTGAGCCGATCCAGGATCGTCTCGTCGGGCGTCACGCTGCGCCAATGATCGGCGCCGCAGGCAATGATGCTCAGGCGCGAGGCGGGAATTCCGGCCCGCAGGCGCAGCTCCATGGCGGAAAAGGCCGAGTCGGTCGCCACGCGCAGCGTGGAGCGGCGCGCGGCCAGCGCAAACAAGGCCCGGTAGGAGGCGCGGAAGGCACGCGTGTAACCCTCCGGGCAGGAAAACACGGACGCGTCGTGCAGCACGACCACCTGATGGCGCGCGAGGACCGGAAAGGTGTTGCACCAGTTGAGCAGCACGCCGCGCGCGTGGCGCGGCAGCTCCAGTTGCTCCCACAAATGCCCGCGCAGCCGCCCCACACGGCGGATGGCGATCGAGCGCAGCGCAGGCAGCGATGCCGGCGCACCCGTCGGCACCAGCACCTGCGCCGCGATGTCGAGGGCTGGTGCGCGTGCCGTCAGGAGTTCATCCAGCGCCAGCAGCATCTCGCGCGCATAGCGCTGCACGCCGCTGGTGCGCTGGGTGAGAAATCGCCCGTTGATGGTCAGCATCTGCGGCCTTTTGATGTGCACCAGGGGCGGCCGGGGGCGAGACGCCTCATGGCTCAGGCCGCATCCGCGGCGCACTTGAGGCCGTGGCCGCGCGACAGGTCGGCAAGCATCCAGGACAGCGTTTCCTCCAGCGTATAGTCCGGCAGCGCGCCCACCGTCTCGTACAGTTTGGCGGGATCGCCGATCAGGCACCGGGCATCGATGGCGCGCACGAGGCCATGGTCGACGTCGACGGCGATCGGGTTCCCGGACAGCGACCGCAACAGCTCGACCACGTCGGCCACGCGGTGTCCGCGCCCGGAGCAGATGTTGACGGTCTCCCCAGCCGGACAACGCTCCAGGATGCCGAGATAGGCCTGCGCCACGCGGCGCACGTCGTTGAATTCGCGCACCACGTCCGTGTTGCCGAGCCGGATGCGCGCCTCACCGCGCTGGAAGTGCCCGACGATCTTGGGCACCAGGAAGTTTTCGTTCTGGCCCACGCCGGTGTAGTTGAACGGCCGGGTGAGCACGATCGGCAGATCGTCCTGCCGTGTCCGCGCCATGTGTTCCATCGCCAGCTTGCTGATCGCGTAGTGATTGATCGGGGCGGGCGTCGCGCTCTCGGTCATCGGCGAGCCCTTCGTGCCGCCGTACACCGTCGCGCTGCTGGACAGGACGACCTTCTGCACCGGCGCCCGCTCGGCGATCAGCGCATCGAGCAGGTTCAGCGTGCCGAACAGGTTGACCTGATAGAGCGCTGCGGCGTCCTGGTGGTTGGCAAACGAAATCGCGGCCAGATGCACGACATGGGTCGGCTGCACCTTCGCCACCACCTCGCGCAACCGCGCGGCATCGGTCAGGCTGCCCGCGATCTCGTCGCTGCCGACCGGGTCATCGCGGACCAGCCCGACGACGCGATAACCGGCCGCTTGCAGCGCTTGACGTACATAGTATCCAGTGAATCCACGCGAACCGGTCAGCAGGACCACACGTTGTGGGCGTATGGTGGCCAGCTCCCCGTCTTTTGACGTTGCGGGTTTGCTCGGCGAAAGCATGTCGAAAAATCCTCTTGAAGTCTCCTTGAACCTCCACGCTGGTGGTGGCGAACCGGAGCTTTGAAATCCTGTCGGGGCAATGCGCACCTTGGTGCAAGGCCAGCGCCACCGACGCACAGACCTTTCAGGAAGTAGATCGGCCCGTGGGGATCAAGCTTGAAGATCGAACGCTCGGGGGGAGCATAGACCGTGTTTTTTTAGCGAAGGACGATCAAAACGAGATTCGCCGGGGAAAACCCAAAAATGAAGCGCAGATCCGGAAGCCGCACGTAATGTCGGATGAGCGCACGGGTCGCGGCCGCCTGGGCGGCGTCGTAGCGGTAGGAGAACGGGCCACATTCGGTGCGCCAGCGAATTTCCTCGCCATCGGCGATATCCGTCTCGAACAACATGTCCACCGTGGGCGCGGCGGCCGAGCCGTCGTTGTGCAGGGCAGTGGACGGCAGGCTGTCGTCGAAGACGAGATAGCGAAAGCCCCGCGCGGCCGCCTCGCGGATGCGTCGCCACTGGTCCACGTGGTCGTCGAAATAGATCAGCGCTGGTGTTTGCGCTGCGCAGTCCAGCGGCAGGTCCATCCAGTCGTGCTCGTGGTAGCTGACGCCGTCTTCGAGACACTGGCGTTCGGCGAAGGAGATGTCGAACGCGTACTGTCGTGCCTGATGAGCGGCCTGACGCAGCACCCAAGTGGTAAAGCCGCGAAACGTGCCGCTCTCCACCACGAGCGCCGGCTCGATTGCGCGGGCGATGGTCCAGAGCAGCATAGCAGCGGAAAACCCGCCGCCCCCGGCATCCTGCGCCACCGGGCATCGAGGCAAAGCCTCAGTGAAAGCGCGGATCTCCGCCGCTGGTGGCAGTTGGCCCGCCAGTTCTGGAAAGTTCGCCAAGCTTTCTGTCATTGCGGCACGGAAGGCTTCGATTTGTCGCGCCCGCACCTGCGGCGAGAGCATCTCGCGGAACCGCATCTCGGGCTGGAAGCGGCGCAGCGTGAAGCCGGCCGGCTCCAGCGAGCGGTTGATCAGACGGCGGGCTTGGGCTTTCCAGCTCATGGGGATTCCTTGTTCGGTGGCTCCGGGATTACGGCGGGTGCAGGCACGGCGGTGCGTGATGAGCCGCGCGCGAGACGCTGATAGAGCGTCTGGTACTGATCGACCCAGCGGTCGCGGTCCATGAATGGTCGGGCCGAGGCGCGGGCCGCTTCGCCCATGCGGGCGCGCAGCGTCGCGTCACCGGCCAGTTGCCGCAGTGCGGCGACCAGCTCCCCGGGCCGGTCGGGCTCGAACAGGAGGCCGTTTTCGCCCGCGCGGATCATTTCCGGGATCCCGCCGCGGCGCGAACCGATGACCGGTTTGCCGAAGGCGAGCGCCTCCGCGACGACCATGCCTAAGGGCTCCTGCCAGAGCGACGGCACCACCACGACGTCGACCTGCGGATAGAAATCCCGGGGCGCCACGCGGCCCAGAAAGCGCACGCGCTCGCTGGCATGGCGCGCGCGCAGCGACCGCTCGTAATCGGCCTTGCCGTTGCCGGCGATCCACAGTTCCGCATGGGGCAGGTCGGCCGCGGCGAAGGCGTCCAGCAACGGCTCGACGCCCTTGGTGGGGTCGAGCCGGCCGATGAAGCCGATGCGCAGCTCTGGCCCGGCTGTGCGCGCCGGCGCATCGGGCACGCCCAGTTCCGCGGCATCACGCGCGTTGTGGATCACATGCTGGACAGGCACGCCGCTGAAGTAACCAGCTTGCAGGTGCCGATCCAGGATGTAGCGGCTCACACCCACTACGGCGCGCACCTTGCGGCTCAGGGCGCGGTGCGGCAGGCGCAGCAGGCGGCAGCCGGTGCACTGGCTTGCGCAGTTGCCGCGGCCTTCGCGGTACATGGTGGCTTTGGGGCACAGGCTATAGGCGTCATGCAGGACCTGAACCGAGGGAATCCCCGTGTCCGCAATGGTCTTCCAGGCAGCCGCCGACCAGCCGGGGAGGTTGTGGATGGACACGACATCGGGCTGTTCGACTTGCAGCACGCGCCGCAGAAGCGGCTGCATGGGCGCGTTGTAGCTGTCGAACAGATGCCAAGCCGCGCGGGCGACCGGATGCGGCCGATGTTTCAGGTCCGGCCGGTAGAGGTTGCGCAGGCCGGCGCGCCAGATGCGCACCCCGTCGCGGTCGGCCCGATGCAGCCCGGTCTCGGCGCCGATCGACAGCATGATCGGTTGCAGACCGCGCCGCAGCAGGCCGTGGGTCAGGTGGTGCAGCGTCATCTCCGCGCCGCCACCTTCAGCCGGATCGTCGAACAGGTTGAGAAACAGGACCTTCACAAAGGGAATCTCGGGCTCGGCCCCAGCCGCGCCGCGCGGCCGTCGCGCTCGGCCTGGCGCACCAATGCCAAGCGCTGGCGGCGCCCCTGCACAAAGGCCAGAACGGAGAGCGCCGCAAGGTAGACGCCCCGGTTCAGCGCGAACATGAAGCGGTCGCGCGTCCGGCAGTGCGTCTCGAAGTAGGCCTGATTGCGCGCGCTGTAATAGGCGCGGAGATCGCTCCCCTGATGGAGCAGCACGCCGAAGGAATGGCCTTGGGTCTGGCGCACGTTCCAGGAGGATTCCAGGTCCTCGATCGCCGCGGCGGTGATCAGGACGATGCGTCCTCCGGCAGCGGTGAGCCGATGGGTGAATTCGGTGTCGTCGGCATACAGCACGAAATCCGCGCGCGGCAGGCCGAAGCGCTCGGCGACGGCGCGGTGAAACAGCAATCCGCTGTAGGGGGCCACGTGCAGCACCACCTGCGCGGGCAGGCCGCCGCGCACGCGCGGGCGGCCCCAAGGGGTGCGGCGCCAGAATTTGTAAGGGATGTCCAGCACATGAAACCCGCGGAAGGCGTTGCGGCGCGGGTTCACGTAAGCCAGCGGCACGCCGGCGGCCACGTCCGCCTGATGCTCCGGCCGAAACGCAAGCACGGCGAGTCGGTCTGCCGGGCACTGCGCGCGCAGCCCGGCGTAGGCTTGCAGCAACGCCGAAAGGCAGCCGGGCTCGGGCCGGTTGTCGTCGTCGAGCAGCCACAGGTATTCGGCCCCGAGGTCGAGCGCGCGCTGCATGCCCGCGGCAAAGCCCGGCGCCGAGCCGGTGTTGCGCCCCATCTCCACTACGTCGACGAGGTCGCCATAGGCCGCCGTGAGTTCGGCCTTCACGGGCCAGCGCGCCCCGTTGTCCACCACCACCACTTTGCCCACGCCCTGTGCTGGCAAGGCGTCGAGCACCTGGCGCAGCAGGTCGCGGCGCTCGCCATAGGTGACAGTGACGACGGTCACTGAACCAACTGCGGGTGGTGTATTCATGCTGGCTTTCTCGCCGTTAGGCTGACAAATTCGCGCAACGATGGATTCTGCCTGCCGCGCCAGTCTGCTATCAGGCTTCGTAGCGACGGCATTCGCGGTGCCGGCACCTGATAAGGGTCGCGGCCTTCGGCGATGGCTTGGCTTTTAGACGCGAGATCGCGATAAAGCGGCCGAAAGGAAGTATCGGCGATGCCCCGAAACCCTGTTGCAAGCAATGTTTCGATAAGGCCGGAGCGAGTAAACAGAATGAGGTGCCTCGGAGAGTCAAGCGCATGCCAGTTCGGACCAAAATCATGGTGCCCCAGTGCGTCCAGATTCGGGGTTTCGATCCACAGCCCACCGCCTGGCTTGAGCAGCCGGTGACATGCCCGGAGAACGGCGACCGGGTCATGCACATGCTCGATGACGTGACTCAGCGTGATCCAATCGAAGCATTCGGCCTGATCGCACAGGGCGTCGATGCCCCCCACTTTCACGTTCAGTCCTTTTCGGGTGCAGCAGGCGACCGCCTCAGCGTCGAAGTCGATGCCCTGGGCCTGCCAGCCGGCACGGCGCGCGAACTCCAGGAAGATGCCGTTTCCGCAGCCCACGTCCAGGAGGGTTTGGCCTGGTTCGGCCTTGGGCAGATGGCGGCCCGCCGATTCCAGTTCGCCGCGTTTCCAGGGCGCCAACAAGGCCAGCCAGGCGCCGGCGGGATGGGCGGGCGTGAAGTCCGTGCCGAAGCGGTGATTGAAATACCCGTTGGACAGCGCGCGTAATACCTTGCGCAGCGGGGAAAGATCGTCGGGCGCTTCCCGCCATTCGCCGCTGTGGGTGAAATAGCGGCTGTAGGCGCGGCCAATGCTGGCCGGCGTCGGGCGCGGATCGAGATAGGCGCTGTTGCAACCCATGCAGCGGAACAAATCCCAGGTGCCGGGCGCGCAGAAAAAGACACGATCCGTCAATCCACAATGCAAGACTTCCCGCCGTTCGGAGCCGCAGACTGGACAGCGGGTCACCGCTTCGAGATCTTCATCTGGCCAGTTCGATAGATTTTTCGGCCCCGTCTGATTCTTCACGAACACCTCATGGCTCTCGGGTGCGCACTAGCGATGCGCTTTGATGCGAATTTGCGGCGTTCTGCGCTTGGATCCTGCGCCGCAAGAAGCGGGCACCGCATAGGGCTGTGCCAGACAGACAGATGACACTAAACGCGAGAACCTTATGGGTGATCGAGTCGAAGGCACTGAGGCCACCCATCAGCACGACCAGTCCGCCGATACCTATTGCAACCTGAATTTGTGCGGTTCTCATGGCCGGCAGAGTTCGTGCGGCCAGCATGAACAACACCAGTGCATCCAGTGCAACACGCACCGTCCAGGCCATGGCGGTACCTGCGATGCCCAGATGCAATGTCAGCGCATAAACGGCTGCCAGATACAGGGGCAACTCGGCGAGATGGACCTTGGCCGTAAGGTCCGGGCGATGGTGGGCTTGTAACAAGGCGAGCGGGAAGCGGGCGAAGCTGTTGATAAAGACGCCCAGCGCCAGCCATCGCAAAACGGGCGTGCCGTGCTGGCTGAATTCAGGCCCCAGCCACCAGTTCAAGCCTTCCGGCGCGAAAAGCACGATGAAGCTGATGAGCGGCAGCAAGATGGCCATCAACATAGTGCTTGCGCCGAGAAAGAGGGAGCGGGCGCGATTGACGTCGGTGGCCAATGCCATGGCGAACGCCGGGAACATGACGTCCGCGACGGCGGTCGGAATGATCGAGATCCGCGAGATGATTTCGTAGGGCGTTGCGTAATGGGTGACAGCAGCGAGTCCGACCAGTGCGCTGACGAAGAATCGGTCGAAATAGACCATGATGGGGCCGACGACGTTGCTGACGGTAATCCAGCCACCGAATCCCAGCAGGTGGCGCATATGCATGCGTGCCGTCGACTGATCCATGGGGGTGCGACCCGCTTGATAGTTGCGGCACGCGTGTCGGTAGATAAGCCATGACGCAATACGGCCGACCGTCATGACTGCTGTGGTCGCGACCAACGAATGGCTCAGAGGCAGGATGAGAACCGGACCCAGGAAGTTGAGCACGCCGAGCGGGATGCGCACCTGTGTGATGAGGCTGAACCGCTGATGAGCCTGAAGAATCCCAATCAAACCGGCGCTGGAGATGACGAACGGGAGAGTGGCCGCGAGAAGGAGTAGCCCCCCCAGCGCTTCGGATCTTAGCCCGGGGGGTACTCGTAAGATGTGATCGATCAGCATGGGGCTGAGGCACGCAACCAGCATGCCGGCGATTACCCCAAGCGCAAACATGAGCCGCAAACCGATGATGATGAGATTGGCCGTTTGGGCGGTGTCGCGAGTGGCAATGCCTTCGGAAACGAGCTTGGTTAATGCCCGTCCGATGCCCAGATCGAAGAAGGAAAAGTACCCGATCCCCATCCAGATGATGGTGAGAAGTGCAAACCGCTCTGCGCCGAGCTCCTGGATGAGCAAGGGAATGGTCCATACGGCGACCAAAAGCGGCAGCCCGGTGCCAGCCAGATTCCAGATGACGTTGCCCGTGAGCAGGCGACGCGATAGTTTCGGCGCCGCCGCATCAACGCTCACGACCGAAAGGCGCTCATCTGTTGCTTCCTTGCTGTCCATATCAGTTCAAGCCCCGGCCGGCGCGTAGTGGCGCTCGACCCATTGCCGGTAGCTGCCGTCCATGACGCCGCGCCACCAGTCCTCGTGGGCGAGATACCAGGCGAGCGTTTTGGCGATGCCGGTTTCGAAGCGCTCGGCGGGCGCGAAGCCCAGGTCGTGGCCGATCTTCGTGGCGTCGATGGCGTATCGCCGGTCGTGGCCGGGGCGGTCGGTGACGAAGCGGATCAGCGTTTCGCTCGGGGCGCCCTGCGCGGCGGGCGAGTGCGGGAAACGCGTGGCAAGCGCGGGATCGGCGGCGAAAGCCTCATCCACCAGCCGGCACAGGTGGCGCACGATGTCGATGTTGGCCCATTCGTTGTGTCCGCCGATGTTGTAGGTCTCGCCGATCCGGCCATGGGTGAGGACGCGCGCGATGCCGCGGCAGTGGTCCTCGACGTACAGCCAGTCGCGGATGTTGCGCCCGTCGCCGTAGATCGGGACGGGCTTGCCGTCCAAGAGGTTGACGATGGCGAGCGGGATGAGCTTCTCGGGGAAGTGATACGGCCCGTAGTTGTTCGAGCAGTTGCTGGTGGTGACGGCGAGGCCGTAGGTGTGGTGGTAGGCGCGCACCAGGTGGTCCGAGGCCGCCTTGCTCGCGGCGTAGGGCGAGTTGGGGGCGTAAGGCGTGGTTTCGGTGAAGGCGGGGTCCGCGGCTCCGAGCGAGCCGTAGACCTCGTCGGTGGAGACATGGTGGAAGCGGTGCGCGGGCACGCATTTTTCCTCCAGCCAGACCTGGCGCGCCGCTTTGAGCAGGCTGTGCGTGCCGTTGACGTTGGTGTCGATGAAGGCGTCGGGGCCGTGGATGGAGCGGTCGACGTGCGATTCGGCGGCGAAATGCACCAGCGTGTCGATGGCCTCCTCGCGCAACAGGCCACCGACGAGCGCCGTGTCGCGGATGTCGCCGTGCACGAAGCGCAGCGCCGGATGGGTGCGCACGGGGTCGAGGTTGGCCCGGTTGCCGGCGTAGGTGAGCGCGTCGAGCACCACCACGCGCCCACCGGCATGCCCGGCCAGCCAGTGCTGCACGAAGTTGGCGCCGATGAAGCCGGCGCCGCCGGTGACGAGCAGGCGCTGCGGGTGGTGTGTCATGGGCGGGTCGTGTCGTGGATGGGCGTGCCGGTCGGCAGTTCGGGGGGCCAGCCTTGTGCGGGGACGGCAAAGCGGGCCTGGATGTGAGTATGAATCGCGTTGTAGGTGTCGACCAGCAGCGGCACCAACTCGGCGGCACGATTCAGGGCGCCGGCGAATGCGGCTTCGTCGCGCATGTATTCGTGGACCATGCGATTGCGCAGGTTGCGCGCCTCCAGCCAGTCGGTCACCGAGCGGAGCAGGCCGAGTTTTTCCATGCGATTGAGGTTGTCGAGTGCGGCGCCGGGCGTTTCCAGCAGTTGCCGCAAGAGTTCAGGGACGAGCTTGTCGCCCAAGGTGTCCTGCATGCGCGCGAAGCGCGTGGCAAAGGCGTCGGTCCGCTCGGAAATCTCGGGCCGCTGTTCCAGTCGCTGCACCCAAGCAACATCGATCGGCTCGACAAACAGGCGCGCCGTGGTGCCGAGCAGGTGACGACCTTCTTTCTCCACGGTTTCGAGCAGGAACACGAGGCGATCGAGGCTCTGGCCAGTCGGCGTCATAGCACGATCCCTTCCCGACGGGCGGTGGCGTGGATGGGCTGAGGGGTGGTGTCCGGGTCCGCCAGAACGATGTCGATGCGCTGCTCGCCCAAGGCGCGTTGCAGGATGGCCGTCAGTCGGCTGGCGGCGGCGGCCCGGTTCGGGATCGGTCGGTCGGTCTCGACATAGAGGTCGATGTCTCCGCCGCGGGCGCTGTCGTCGACACGCGAGCCGAACAGGCGCACGCGGGCGCCGGGGCCGAGCAGGCGCGCGGTTTCCTCGAGGATGATGCGGTGTTGATCGTCGCTCAAGCGCATGACTATGGGGTTCGGGACGCAAGACAGTAAGTCTAGCGCAGCCGGGAATCCGCTGGCGCGCGGCGCATGCCCGGATCGAGGGATGTGCTCACGGCATCGCCCCGGCGGCTTTCCAGGCAGCGAGCGTGTGGTCGAGGCCGACGCGCCAGTCGGGCGGGGCGAGGCCGAAGGTCGCGGCCATGCGTGCGCCGTCCAGCACCGACCAGGCCGGTCGGCGCGCCGGCGTGGGGAACTCGGCGGTGGTGATGGGCACGACCGGCACGGGCGCGGCGAGCAGTCCCTGCGCCACGGCGGCGTGGACGATGGTCTCGGCAAAGCCGTGCCAGC